>DHOI01000106.1:2110-8355 GCA_002409725.1 Christensenella sp. UBA5394 | reverse complement strand
GTCTACCACCACGATGCCCATGGAGCGGGCCGTGCCGGCGATCATGCTCATAGCCGCCTCAACGCTGGCCGCGTTAAGGTCGGGCATCTTCAGCTCCGCAATCTCCCGAACCTGGGCCTTGGTGATGTTGGCCACCTTCTGGGAGTTGGGCTTTCCGCTGGCGGACTCAAGGCCGCAGGCCTTCTTGATGAGCACCGGCGCGGGCGGGGTCTTGGTGATGAAGGTGAAGGAACGATCCTGATACACGGTGATGACCACCGGGATGATCAGGCCGGCCTGCTTGGCGGTCTTTTCGTTGAACTCCTTGCAGAAGCCCATGATGTTCACGCCGTGCTGGCCCAGAGCCGGGCCTACGGGCGGCGCGGGCGTTGCCTTGCCGGCGGGGATCTGCAGCTTTACATAGCCTGTGATCTTCTTTGCCATTGGTTGTAGATTCTCCTTTTAAATAGTGGTGCGAGCGGGCATGGATTGGATGCCCTCCCACGTATATGACTCCCCGAAGGGATGCATATCACAGTTTTTGCACTTCGATGTAATCCAGCTCCACCGGCGTGTTGCGGCCGAACATGGAAACCACGAGCTTGACCTTTTGACGCTCCGGGTCGAGATTCTCTACGGTGCCGATGAAGTTTTCGAGCGGGCCTGCCACCACGCGCACGCTTTCGCCCACCTCAATATCGAGCTCGATGGGAATGCGCTCCACGCCCATTGCCGTGACCTCTTCATCGGTGAGCGGGATGGGCTTGCTGCCCGGCCCCACGAAGCCCGTAACGCCCCTGGTGTTTCGTACCACGTACCAGGTCTTGTCGTTCATAAACATCTTGACCATCACGTAGCCCGGGAACACCTTGCGCTGATAGGCCTTGCGCTTGCCGTCCTTGATCTCAACGACCTCTTCGGTGGGGTACTTCACCTCCAGGATCATATCCTGCAGGTTTCGGTTTTCCACGGTTTTTTCAAGGTCTTCTTTTACCTTGTTTTCGTAACCCGAATAGGTATGGACCACATACCACTTGGCCTCTTCCATAGGGCGCTCCTTACAGCTTTGCCAGGAGGCCCAGCCCTTCGCTGAACGCAAGATCGAGCGCGTAAATGATCACGGCCATCAGCGCGATAAAGCCGATGACGGTGAGGGTATAGGAAACGAGCTCCCTCTTGGTGGGCCAGGAGAGCTTTTTGAGCTCACCCATGACCTCTTTGAAGAACTGCCTGCCCCGGCCGGGCTTTTTTTCTTTTTTGGCGGGTTTATTGGATTGCTTATCGTTTGCCATATCTTGTATCCTCAGCTACTTGGCTTCGCGGTGCAGGGTGTGCTTGCGGCAGAAGCGGCAATACTTCTGGAACTCGATGCGATCCGGGTCGTTTTTCTTGTTTTTAAAGGTGTTGTAATTCCTCTGCTTGCATTCGGTGCAGGCTAGTGTGACTTTTACGCGCATGTTACCTTCCTCCTAAGCATGTAAACGGTGATGGGTCGCATCCCGCCAACAGATTTCGCTTTGGGCACATATTTACCGTACCTACGTACCTAAATAAACCCCCACGAGGGGGTACCTGTATTAATCTATCACAACAAAAGCCCGGTGTCAATCAAAAAAGGGCCCGTATATAAAGCTTTGGGCCGGTTTTTTTGTGGGATTTGTGCCTTGGCTCCGCTCTATGGGGCATATCTTGTGGTTGGCGGGATCGATGGGAATTTCATTATGGTTTGGGCATATTCCCCTTGCGCACAATCCGCACCCAGTAGCCGCTGCCGTCGCTCGCCCGCACGAACTTGTCAAAGCCCTTACCGCGCGGGGGGACGGGCGCATATTCCCCAGGGAGGGCATATGCGGTATAAGCGCCGGATCGGCTCGTACCCTCGCCGCAAAGGTAATGGCCCAGCGCGCCCGGGTAGCTCACCCGCCGCCAGCTGCTCTGGGGAAAGGTGCGGGGAAAAGGGTTCGGGATGGCCGCCGGCCCCGGCGTCGGAATAGGCCGGGTGGTTTGCGCGGGTGCGGGCGCGGGCGCGGTCCCGTGAAAAAGCTCCTGCGCCTTTTGCAGCGCAGCCAGAAGCGCCTCGCTCTGGGGCCTGCGGTTTTCGGTCCGGCCCGCGCCGGATGGCTGCCGCGCAGGGCCCGCCTGGGCCGGCTGCGCGATCGCCTCCGGTTCCGGCTCCGGCAACGGCAACGGCAACGGCGTCGGGCAGGTGGTCGAAGGCGGCAGGGCGGCCGCCGGGGCGCTCTCTGCCACCGGGGCCTGCAAACGGACGGCCACCTTGGCCCGCTCCAATAGCGCGCTGCGGCCCGCGAAGCCGCCGGCCAGCACGAAGGTCCCTTGCGCATAGACCAGCGCTGCCACGGGGGAAAAGGGCAGGGCCAAAGAGCCGTGGCCTCCCTCGTCCAGCTCGGCGGCCAGGGCCTCAGCCCTTGGGCCGATGAGATACAGCGCCGCGCCGGGGCAGGGCGGCGAGAGGGCCAACAGCCCCCGTCCCTCCCCCTCCTCCAAACGGAGCAGGGCTTTGGAGCTGCCCAGCAGCGGTATCGTCCTGGTGCGCACGGTCAAATCATCCCCCTATCTCCCTTAAAACTATGTTATAATACCCCAAAGAATACCCCTACCTCGGACGAAAGGCGGACTTTTGGTATGGACGAGCTGCGCAACGCAAAGGGCCAGACCTTGGCGGAATTTTTGATTGCCTACGATGTAAACAAATACCCCCGGCCCTCGGTCACGGCGGATACGGCGGCCTTCACTTTGGTGGAAAAAGATGGGGCTTTGCGCCTGTGCGTGGCGCTGGTGCGCAGGGGCAACCATCCGGACTTAGGGCGCTACGCCCTGCCCGGCGGCTTTTTGAATATGGATGAGACCACCCTCGAGGGCGCGGCCCGCGAACTGCTGGAGGAGACCGGCGTCAGCGGGCTCCCCCTTCGGCGCTTCGGCGTGTTCGACGCGCTGGATCGGGACCCCCGTACCCGGGTGATCACCGTTGGGCATTACGGCCTGGCTCCCCTGGGCAGCCTGCGCCCCGAGGGCGGGGACGACGCGGCGGAGGCAGGGCTCTTCACCGTGCAGGTGAAGCGGGAAAGCTGGTGCCCCCAGGCGGAAACCTATCGCATTTTGCTCGGCGGCAAGGTAAGGCTACTTAGCCGCGCCCAGCTGCGCTACGATGAGCTGGGTTCTTATACCGCCGCCCTGCCCAAGGCGAGCTATGGCCTGGCCAGCGATCACGACCATGTGCTCTTCAGCGCGCTTTTGGCCTTAAACGGCCTGCCCAGGGAGCGGGCGGCCCTGCTTTTGACCTTGGGCCAGCCGCAGCGGGAGCGAGAGGCCGTAGCGGCCCTGGATTATGCATTGGGCGCGCTGCCGCAGAGGGTGTAGCCATGGCCTGGTGGGAGAAAAAGGAATCCGCCTGGGTCTATGCCCTGGGCTGGCTGCTGGTGATATTGGCCCTGCTGATGCTCTGCCTGCGCTTCACCATCAATAACCGGGACTATTTCCTTAAAACCTATCAGGCCATGGATATCGAGGCGCAGATCGGTATTTCCGCAGAGGATAGCACGGATGCCATCATGGCCATGATCGACTATATGGAGGGCAGGCGGCAGGATATCCAACTGGAAGTGACGGAATACGGGAAAGACGTAACCATGTTCAACCAGCAGGAGATCGACCACATGGTGGATGTGCGGAATTTATACCAGCGCTTCTGCGTTGTGGAGTATATCGGCCTGGTGATCCTGGCCGGGCTTTGGTGGGCCATGCTCTGGGTCAGGCGGCGCAAGCCCGCGCCGGTGGGCCTCTTCCGGGGCGGGCTGTGGCGGGCGCTGGCCGTGTTCGGCTGCATATTGGTTATCTTAGGGATTTACTCCCTGGTGGATTTCTACGATTTGTGGACGCGCTTTCATTATATGTTCTTTACCAACGACCTGTGGCTGATGGATTACAACACCTGCCGCATGATCCGTATCTGCCCGCTCGATCTTTTCTCCGGCATCATCGCCCGCTTTACGGCCCTGGGTCTCTGCGGCCTGGCGCTGGTGAGCGGCATTACAGCCTTCTTGGGCCGCGCCCCTAAGAAAGGAGCCAACCAATGATCTATGAGGAGCGGGCCCAGCGCGGCCTCGAGGCCTATCAGGCCGATCCCGCAGCCCTGCTGCTAGCCATCGAAAGCTCCTGTGACGAAACCGCGGCCAGCGTTTTACGGGGCGGGCGGCAGGTGCTTTCCATGGCCGTTCACACGCAGATACCCCTGCACCGCCAATATGGCGGCGTGGTGCCGGAGCTGGCCTCCCGCAGCCATGTGGAGCGGGTGGGCGGCGTGGTGGAGGCAGCCCTGGAGCAGGCGGGCGTACAGCTTTCGGATATCGCCGCCCTGGCCGTGACCAACGGGCCGGGCCTGGTAGGCGCGTTGCTGGTGGGCGTTAGCTATGCCAAGGGCCTGGCCTTTTCAGAGGGGCTTCCCCTGATCGGCGTCAATCACCTGGCCGGGCACATCGCGGCCAATTACCTCACTTTTCCCGATTTGGAGCCGCCCTTCACCTGCCTGGTGGCCAGTGGCGGGCACAGCCACATCGTGGCTGTGGAAAGCTATACCGCCTTCCGTCTTTTGGGCTGCACCCGGGACGACGCGGCGGGCGAGGCCTTTGATAAGGTGGCCCGCGCCCTGGGTCTGCCCTATCCCGGCGGGCCGGAGCTCGAGAAGCTGGCCAAGGCCGGCGATGAAAACCGTTACCCCCTGCACGCGGCCTTCAACGAGGGGCCGGGCCTGGACATGAGCTTCTCCGGCCTCAAAACGGCTGTGGTCAATCTGCTGCACAACGCGGCCCAGCGCGGGGAGCAGGCGGATGCGGCCTCGCTGGCGGCCTCCTTTCAGCGGGCCGTATGTTCGACGCTTACGGATAAGGCCCTGCGCGCGGCCCTCGGCCAGGGCCGGGAAAGCCGAACGCTGGCCTTGGCCGGGGGCGTTTCCGCCAATCAATACCTTAGGGCCATGCTGGAGGCGGCCTGCCAAGAGCACGGCCTGCGCTTTTGCTGCCCGGATATGCGCTTTTGCACGGATAACGCGGCCATGATCGGCTGCGCCGGGCACTACGCCCTTCTGGCCGGCCTGCGCAGCGGCCTCGAGCTCAATGCCCAACCGGGCCTCTCCCTTTGCGCGGAATGAGGAAGGGATAAAGGGGCCATACTATGCCCACGCCTTACTTATTTAATGAATAAGGGGGAGGTCTAGGCATGGATATCCTAAACGACCTTTTGCGTGTGGCGGCGCTGAGCATCGGCTCGGTGGCCGCCCTGTTTCTGCTTTGCAAGCTCATCGGCTACAAGCAGATCTCCAACATGAGCCTATTCGATTATATTACCGGCATCAGCATCGGCTCGATCGCGGCCGAGATGGCCACGGCGGATCATCCGGATTTCTTCCAGCCGCTGCTGGCCATGGTCATCTATGCGCTGGCTGCGGTTTTCATCAGCCTGGCCGCCTGCCATAGCCTCAAACTGCGCCGCCTCTTGATTGGCCGTACCCTGCTCCTGTATGAAGATGGCAATTTATATAAGAAGAATCTCGCCCGCGCCAAGCTGGATACCTCGGAATTTCTGACCCAGTGCCGCCTGTCAGGCTATTTTGACCTATCGGATATCCAATCCGCCCGTATCGAACCCAATGGCCGCATCTCCATCCTGCCCAAGGAATGCGCTCGCCCGGCTACGCCCCGGGATCTATCGCTGAACGTGGGCCAGGCCGCCCCGGTTGTGAACGTTGTGCTCGAGGGGGTGGCGCTCCCCGGCAACCTGCGCCTTGTTGATAAGGATGAGGCATGGCTAGGCAAAGAGCTGGCCCGCCAGGGCATACGGGACATGCGCGATGTCTTTCTCGCCACCGTGGATGGGGCCGGAAACCTGCGAATATACATGATGTTGTATGATGCGCCCAAGTCGGATGCATACCAATGATTGGCCGTTAAAAATGCAAGGGAAATAGGGGCCTTTGTGGTTGACAAAAATGGCCTGCTGTACTAGAATAATGATGCTGTATCGTACGGAGGACTGTAGTAAAGTGGTACTCCTGCCTGGAATTCGCTGTGGCTACGCGGGTGTAGCTCAGTGGCAGAGCGTCGGCTTCCCAAGCCGATAATGTGGGTTCGATTCCCATCACCCGCTCCAAATGTCAGCCATGAGCTGGCGCCACCCGTTTTCATGCGGGCAGAGGACAGGTCCCCCGAATGGGCAAGCACAAAACATTTTGGAGGAAGAAGTTTAAATGGCAA
>DHOI01000106.1:1517-1821 GCA_002409725.1 Christensenella sp. UBA5394 | reverse complement strand
CGGCCATGCGCTACGACGAGATCGACAAGGCGCCGGAAGAGAAGGCGCGCGGCATCACCATCAACACCTCCCACGTGGAATACGAAACGGACAAGCGCCACTATGCGCACGTGGACTGCCCGGGCCACGCGGACTATGTTAAAAACATGATCACCGGCGCTGCACAGATGGACGGCGCGATCCTGGTGGTTTCCTCCGCAGACGGCCCCATGCCGCAGACCCGCGAGCACATCCTGCTGGCCCGCCAGGTGGGCGTGCCCTACATCGTTGTGTTCATGAACAAGACCGACCAAGTGGACGATCC
>DHOI01000106.1:541-1248 GCA_002409725.1 Christensenella sp. UBA5394 | reverse complement strand
GGCGACGATATCCCGATCATCAAGGGCTCGGCCCTGATGGCTCTGGAAGATCTCCAGGCCGGCAAGAAGGCGAAAGAGTGCGAGAGCTGCAAGTGCATCTTCGAGCTGATGGATGCGGTAGACAGCTATATCCCGGATCCGGAGCGCGCTGCGGATAAGCCCTTCCTTATGCCTGTTGAAGACGTGTTCTCGATCACGGGCCGCGGCACCGTGGCCACGGGCCGCGTGGAGCGCGGTATGGTAAAGGTGCAGGATACGGTCGAGATCGTGGGCCTTAGCGAAGAGCGTCGCAGCACGGTGGTAACGGGCGTGGAGATGTTCCGCAAGCTGCTGGATCAGGCGATCGCGGGCGACAACATCGGCGTGCTTCTGCGCGGCGTACAGCGCACGGATATCGAGCGCGGGCAGGTACTGTCCAAGCCCGGTAGCATTCATCCGCACACGCACTTCAACAGCGAAGTGTACGTGCTGACAAAGGAAGAAGGCGGCCGTCACACGCCGTTCTTCAGCGGGTACCGTCCGCAGTTCTACTTCCGTACGACGGACGTGACCGGCACGATCAAGCTGCCCGATGGCGTGGAGATGGTTATGCCTGGCGATAACATCCGCATGGAGATCAACCTGATCACCCCGATCGCGATGGACGAGGGCTTGCGCTTCGCCATCCGCGAGGGCGGCCACACGGTTGCTTCGGGCGTGGTTTCCGC
>DHOI01000106.1:0-319 GCA_002409725.1 Christensenella sp. UBA5394 | reverse complement strand
ACAACGGCCCGGCGCATTTGCGCCGGGCCGTCTTTTCTAATTTACGAAAGCGATACCAAATACTAGATTCCCCAACTGGGCCACCTTGTTTTTGGTTAGTGGGGAAAGAAATTTAGGGGGGCCCCCGGGCCCCTTTACCCCGGCTGGGGGCTACCCCTCAGTTCGCAATAGCCGCATCGCGCCCTTACAGCGGCGCTGATCCTTTATTCATTGGGTTTCCGCTTTTTTCGAAAATGATATTGTATACTGGATTCCCCAATAGGGCCACCTTATTTTGGGCTTAGAGGGAGATGAGATTTAGAGGGGCCCCCGGGCCCCT
>DHOI01000065.1:19393-22051 GCA_002409725.1 Christensenella sp. UBA5394 | reverse complement strand
CGAAATAGAAGCTGGCCACGCCGCTGCCCTTGGCCGCCACCTCGCTGGTATATTCGGCCAGCTGGGTCTTCTTGGTTTCCGCCTCGCTGTAGAGGGCGTTGAGCGCCTCGTCCGCCTGCACATATTGCTTGAGCAGGTTGCAGCGCTGGGTTAAAAGGGCCTTGATATCGTTTTCGATGGTCAGCAGATCCAGCGATTCTTCGGCTGCCTGCGGAGCTGGCGAGGGAGAGGGCGAGGCGGCCGCGCCGTCGCCCTGCGGCGTTGCCGTGGCGCTGGCTGCGGATACCGCAAGGGTGCGGGTGTTTTCCGAAAGGGCCTCGCGGATCGCCCGCTGCTTAGCCGTGATCTGGGAATTGAGAGAGGTGAGCTCCGCGCTCTCCACGCCGCCCAAAAGCTCCATCTGCTTGGCGTAGATCTGCTCCTGCACATTGAGCAGGGCTTGGGTCATATCATCCGTATAGCCCCAACGATATACCACGGCCACGGGCATTTCGGCCGTTACCTGCGCCCCCTCCTGCACCTGGTAGGAGACCCGGTCGTATTTCTCCACAGAATGGCAGGTTTCCGAGCGAATGAGGATGGCCGTGGCCTGCATCGTCAACGCCTGGCTGCCCGGGCTGAGCGAGCCGCTCTTGCCGCCCGGTTTCAGAACGAGCACAGCCAGCACGATCACGGCCAGCAGCACGGTCAGCAGGATGTAAAACCGGGGATTCACCTTCATCCGGGTTCTTCTTGTGCGCAATGCGTTCGCTCCTTCCGTTTCCCGCTTTACAGGCCCAAAGCCTTGCGCAGGGCCTGCTTGGTTCCCTTGCGGGCTACCAATGCCGCAGCCATGCGGCTTTCATCCAAAACTCGCGGCAATATCGCTTCCACATCCTCCATGCGCACCGCCTCGATGCGGCGAAGGATATCCTCCTCCTCCCGCGCCGTGCCCAATAGGAGCATGCTGCGGCCAATAGCCCCGCTGCGGGCGGAGGAGCTTTCCTGGCCCAGCATATAGCTGCCCTTGAGCTGCTCCTTGGCGCGCAGAAATTCTTCCTCCGTTACGCCCTTTTCCCGCATGGCCCGCGCTTCCTCCAGCATCAATTGGGCCACCTCGGGGCCCTGCTTTTCCCCTGTGCCCGCATAAAGCGCGAAATAGCCCGTTTGGCTATAGCCCGTGGGGTAGGAATACACGGAATAGGCCAGGCCTTTTTCCTCGCGGATGCGCTGGAAGAGGCGGCTGCTCATGGAGCCGCCCAGAGCGTTGTTCATAACAAGCAGGGCGAATTGCTCCGCCGTATCCGTGGCAAAGCCCGGGAAACCCAGGCAGAGATGCGCCTGCTCCACATCCTTATCCGCCCCCGCAAAGGAGCGGCCTTCGGCCAGGGCCGAGGCAGGCATCTCCATGCCGGGCATCTCCATGCCGGACATCTCCATGCGGGGCATGTCCGCCCCGGCGGCCTCCGTGAGGTTTTTCCCATCCGCCCGCCGGAAGGCTTTGTTGAGCATGTCCATCAAGGCGGGCATTTCGAAATGGCCCGCGCAGGCCACCACCATGCGTTCGGGCCGATAGCGCCTTTGCATGTAGGTATGTAAATCATCCCGGCCAAAGGCGCGCACGCTTTCCTGCGTGCCCAGGATGGGCTTGGAAAGCGGGCTTTGGCCGTAAATCGTCTGACCCAATAGCTCGTGAACCAGTTCCTCCGGGCTGTCTTCCATCATCAAAATCTCTTCGCAGACCACGCCCTGCTCCCGCGCGAGGTCTTCCGGGTCGAGCTTGGGGTTTTGCACCAGGTCTTGCAGGATGTCCACAGCCTTGGGCAGGTGCTCGTCCAGCACCTTGGCGTAATAGCAGGTGCATTCCTTGGCGGTAAAGGCGTTCAAATTACCGCCCAGGCCGTCCATTTCGGCGGCGATCTGGCCGGCTGTGCGCCGCTCGGTACCCTTGAAGAGCATATGCTCGATCATGTGCGAAATGCCGGCCTCGTTCTCCAATTCATATACCGGCCCGGCGGCGATCCATACGCCGATGGCAGCGGAGCGCACCCCCTGCATGGGTTCGGCGATCACCCGCATGCCGTTTTCCAGCCTGTCCGTTAAAATCATGTGTTCTCATTCCCGGCCCAGCACCCGGCTTGTGGTCGTGGGCCTTATCCCTTTCTCCTGTAATGCCAGCAGCACCCGCTCCAAAGCTTCGGCTGCCGCGCCCGTAGGCTGCAGCAGCATAATGCTGCCCGGTATGGGCGCATCCGATACGCGCGCTACAATATCTTCGGCCTCGCCCCGTGCGCAAAGCAGATCCACAGTGCACAAAACCTGCGTCAAGCCCAGCTTTTTGGCCGCCCGGGCGGATACGGATACCCCCCGTTCACCGGAATAATAGAGGACCGGCCGCACGCCGGCTGCCGCTTCGATGGCCGTCACAGAGGCTGCCAAATCCTCCTGTACCCAGCTTAGTTTGCCGTCCTGTTCCGGGGCATAGCCCATGGTGGCCAGCTCGTGCCCTTCCTCGGCCATGCGCCGGGCCAAGGCCGGGTTCTCCTCGGCCCAACTGCCGCTCACGGCAAAGGTTACACACGTGCCCTGCGCCTTTAGTGTATCCAAAATAGCGGGCAAAGCCGCCGCATTCCAGCTCACGGCGAATTGCAGGGCCACGGCGTCCTTAGCGCTGCCCCT
>DHOI01000065.1:8783-19115 GCA_002409725.1 Christensenella sp. UBA5394 | reverse complement strand
CCCCCTATTTTAGCTATATTCGCTAAATATTAGCTATATATATGGGTATGCAATAGGGCGGGGCCTTAGCCCCGCCCCCATGGTATATCGGTTATTTTTTCGCGTCCGGCAGGAGTTCCTTGCGGGTGAGGTCGATCTTGCCGTCCGGCTTGATGGCGATCACGCGCACCAGGATCTCGTCGCCGATCTTCACTTCGTCTTCGACCTTTTCGACCCGGTAGTTGGCCAGGCGGCTGATGTGCACTAGGCCCTTCTTGCCGGGCTTGAGCTCCACCTGCGCGCCAATGGGCAGGATGTTGACCACCTTGCCGAGGAAGACCTCGCCCACCTCGATATCGTGGCAGATGGTGTCGATGATCTTCTTGGCCCGCTCCGCCGCTTCCATATCGGGCGAGGCGATGAACACGCGGCCGTCATCCTCGATGTCGATCTTGACGCCGGTTTCGGCGATGATGCCGTTAATGGTTTTGCCGCCGCTGCCGATAACCTCGCGAATCTTATCCGGGTGGATGGTGAATTGCAGGATGCGAGGCGCATAGGGGCTGAGTTCCTCGCGGGGCGCGGGGATGGTTTCGAGCATCTTGTTCAGGATGAACAGGCGGCCCTGGCGGGCTTGCTCGAGCGCCCGGGTAAGGATACGCTCGTCAATGCCCTTGATCTTGATATCCATCTGGATGGCGGTAATGCCATCCACAGTGCCGGCCACTTTGAAATCCATATCGCCGAGGAAATCCTCCAGGCCCTGGATATCGGTAAGCACGGCGATGTTGCCGTTGCTCTCGTCCTTGATGAGGCCCATGGCCACGCCGGCCACCGGCTTTTTGATGGGCACGCCCGCGTCCATCAGGGCCATGGTGCTGGCGCAGATGGAGGCCTGGGAGGTGGAGCCATTGGAGCTGACAACCTCGCTCACCAGGCGGATGGCATAGGGGAATTCCTCCTCGGAGGGGATCATGGGCAAAAGGGCCCGCTCGGCCAGCGCGCCATGGCCGATCTCGCGGCGACCCGGGCTGCGCACGGGGCGCGTTTCTCCCACGGAATAGGGCGGCATGTTATAGTGGTGGATATAGCGCTTGAAGTCCTCCTCGCCGATGCCGTCTAGGGTTTGCCCGTCGCCGATGCTGCCTAGGGTGGCGATGGTCATCACCTGCGTCTGGCCGCGTGTAAACACGGCGCTGCCGTGGGTACGGGGCAGGATGCCCACCTCGCTCCAGATGGGGCGGATCTCATCCTGCTTGCGGCCGTCGGGACGGATCTGGCGGTTGATGATCTTATCGCGGACGATCTCCTTGGTGAGGGTATAGAGGATGGCGTCCACATCCTTAGCGCTTTCCGGGAAATTTTCGCTAAAGTGGGCGATGGTCTCTTCTTTGACTTGGGAGCTGCGCGCCTCGCGCTCGCGGCGATCGAAGGTATCGAGGCTCCATTCGACCTTGTCGCGGGCATAATCACGTACCAGCTCGGTAAAGCCCTCCTCCGGCTTGTAGATGTTAACTTCCATCTTGGGCTTGCCAACCTCGGCCTGGATACCCTCGATGAAGGCGACGATCTTTTTAACTTCCTCATGGGCGTAGAGGATGGCGTCCAGCATTTCTTTTTCGGTCAGCTCGCTGGCCCCAGCTTCGACCATCATCACGGCGTCCTTGGTGCCGGCTACGGTGAGGTTGAGGCGGCTCTTCGCGCGCTGTGCGCTATCGGGGTTGATGATATACTGCCCGTCCACCATGCCTACGGCCACGGCGCCGGTGGGGCCCATGAAGGGCGCGTCGCTGATTGAAAGGGCGATGGAACTGCCGATCATGGCCAGGATATCCGGCTGTACATCCTGATCGACGCACATCACGGTAGCAATGACCTGGATGTCGTTGTAGAAGCCCTTGGGGAAGAGGGGGCGCAGAGGCCGGTCGATCAGACGATCCGTAAGGATGGCCTTTTCGCTGGGGCGGCCCTCCCGCTTGATAAACCCGCCGGGGATCTTGCCCGCGGCGTACATTTTTTCTTCGAACTCGATGCTCAGGGGCAGAAAATCCACGCCGTCGCGCGGTGCCTTGGCCACCGTGGCGCAGACCAGCACGACCGTATCGCCGCAGCGTATCAGTGCGCTGCCGCCCGCCTGCTCTGCGTACTTGCCCGTTTCGACGGACAAGGTACGGCCCGCCAGCTCCATTGAAAACTTTCCTTGCATGTGTCTCTCCTTTATCTTTCTCCCATTAATTCATTATCCCTCGTATTATACAATACCACACCAAAAAAAGCACTAGATTTTTTGGGGCTTTGCGGGTTCTTTGGCAGCGCTTCCCTATTTGCCGGCGGCCGCACACCCATTCAGCCTCTCTTGCACAAAACTGGCCAGCAGCCTACGGGCCCTTTCCGCTTCGGCGCCGCCATAGAGCATATAGGAGTTCCACATGTTGCGGGCGATATGGATGCGGCTATACACGCCGCTTAAGACCAGGGCCTTGTGCATGATGTAAATCTCGTTGAAAAACAGCTCATTCCCGCCGACGAAGAGCAGGCTGGGCGGCAGCCCCTCCAGGTTGCCATAGAGAGGAGAGATGTAAGGAAGGGGTGGATCCTGGCCCTTGGCATAGTATTCGACGCAACAACGCAGGACTTCCTTGTCGAGAACCGGATCCTTATAGCGGTGCTTCTCATAGGAAGGGCCGGAAAGGGTCAGATCTACCCAGGGGGAGATGGCGATCACGCCGCCGGGCTGGGGCAGGTTCAAATCCTTGAGGCGCAGGCATAGGGCAAAGCAAAGGCCGCCACCCGCCGCATCCCCGCAAAGCAGGATGCGGCCCGGCGCATAGCCCTGCTCCAGCAAAAAACGATAGGCATGGAGGCTATCCTCCAGCGCGGCGGGATGAGGGTGCTCCGGGGCCAGGCGGTAGGCAATGCACAGCGTCTTCACCCCCGCGGAGCAGGCCAGCCAACTGCCAATGCCCTTGGCATATGCAAGGGAGCCCAGCGTATACCCGCCGCCATGCAGATAGAGGATCACGCCCGCAGCCGCCCGCTCAGGGGGTAGCGCATAGCAGGCCGGGAGCCCGCCAGGAGATACCTCCTCAAAAGCTGCCCGGCTATCCCCCATGAGCTGGCCCATCTCATCCTGTACGGTGCGGGCATTCCGCAAGCTGCTTTGGCCGCTTCCAAGGAGACGCAGCCCCGTTGCGGCCCGCCTTATCTTTAGATCCATGTTCCGTTACACTTTCTTAGCGCCTGATTCGCGGCGACTATTCATATAGTCTGATATTATAGCACGCAACACCGGCAATTCCCATTACTTTCCAGCGGATGAAGTGTAAACAAATTCCGACAGTTCTACCCAAAAGCCACCATGTGTGGTATGATATCAATATATATACTACATGAGGTGTTTATTATGCGACCTTTCAGGCGATCTCTCGCTTTTGCCCTGGTGCTGACGCTGCTCCTGCCGCTGCTGCCCGTCGGAAGCGCCTTGGCCGCCAATGATTACAGCTACGTCAAGGTCAAGCTTTCCACCAATAACGCCACCTCTCTTACTATCTACGCTTCCGGCAGCTATTTCGTAGCGGAGAACGGCGCGGCCTTCACCGGCGGCACTATCTCCCTGCGCTCCAATTACGACGGCACCATGACCTTGAACCATTCCTCCCTGGGCGATGTTTACACAGGCCCCAGCATCAGACTCATGCGCGCAAAGATGGATAAGAGCGCGGGTTATCTCCAGCTCAACGGCTACCGCTACCTGGGGCATTTCTATTTTTCCGTGCTTTCCTCGGCCTACCTCAGGGTCGTAAACGAGGTGCCCTTGGCGCATTACCTCTATGGCGTGGTGGGTTATGAAATGAGCAACTCCTTCCCCATCGAGGCGCTCAAGGCCCAGGCCATCGCCGCCAAGGGCTATGCGCTGAGCCTGCGCACGGGCGGGGCCTACGACATCGGCGACACCTCCAGCGACCAGGTCTACAAGGGCTTCGACGCGAGCGCCACCAGCGTGATTTCGGCTGTAGACAGTACCATTAGTGAGGTGCTGGCCGTAAACGGCAGCCTCCTCACCACCTATTACGCGGCCAGCAACGGCGGCGAAACCATGCTGCCCGGCCAGGCGTGGAACGGCCGCAGCAACACAGGCTACGCCGTGACGCTCGACCCTTACGACCTGCGCAACGTATACAGCAAAAAAGAGACCGTTTCCGTACCCCTCAACCAGGGCGGCTCTATCAACCAGGGCCTGTGGAACCTGCTTTTGACCAAAGCCAGCGCCACCACCGGCCAAAGCTGCACCCAGCTTTACAGCATCTCCGCCTTTTCCCTGCACACCCCGCGCTATAGCGGCCAGACCCGCAACCTGACCGCGGGCAGCGCCACCCTCAGCGCCATGACCGCCGGGGGCAACATCCTCGAAAACATCAACATCAACTTCACGACAGCGGAGCTCGAAGCCTACAGCGTGGTCATCGATAGCTCCCTGCGCATCTTCTGGGGCGAGCAGGCCGCCAATGGCTCCGCCTATTACGTCTACCACCTGCGCTATGGCCATGGCGTGGGCCTGAGCCAGCGCGGCGCGCAGCAGGCGGCCAGCGAGGGCCTCAACTACCGCCAGATCCTGAGCTTTTACTACCCGGGCGCAACCTTGGCCACCATCCCTGTAGAAACGCCTACAGACCCTGTGAACACGAACACTGGCACCAGCTCGCCCGCCTCCGGCGCCGTAACGGCCCGCACCACGGGCAACGTGAACCTGCACGTGGGCGCCGGAACCGGCTACGCCGCACTTATCACCGTACCTAATGGCTCCGAGGTCTACGTATACGGCCGGAGCGATGGCTGGGCCCAGGTTAGCTACGGCAACTACAGCGGCTACATCTCCGAAAAATACCTCAATTATGTAAACGGCTACCCCACCATTACGCCCACCCCCACACCCAATCCCTCTGCCAGCCCCGCGCCCACGGCCTCTCCCGGCGTGATCGCCTTCGGCACCGTTACGGGCCAGGGCGTGAACTTCCGCACCGGCCCAGGCACGGGCTATGCCAGCCTCACAAAGCTCAACCGCAACACTCCCCTGGATATCTACGGCCAGGAGAGCGGCTGGTATAAGGCGGCAGCGGCCGGGCAAATGGGCTATATCATCGGCAGCTACGTTTCCATCACCGGCTATCCGACCCTGCTCCCCTGCGGGGATGCCAACGCCGAGCAGGCCGCCACCCCCGCCCCTGGGGGCGGCTTCCTGTTCCCCACCCCCACCCCTGCGGGCGGCTTTCTGTTCCCCATCGCCACCCCCGCCGTTCCCGTCACCGTCACCATAGCCCCCACGGCGGATCCTTACGCCACTGTATCCACCGGCCTTTTGAATACCGGCAACGTCAACTTCCGCATGGGCCCGGCTACCAGCTATGGGAGCGTGGGCAAGCTGAGCAAAAACACCGGCGTTTACATTCTGGGCCAGGAAGGCAGTTGGTACCGGGTCTATATCGGCGGCGTTACGGGCTATGTATACGGAGATTACATCACCGTTACGGGCACGGCCCGCATCGACGCAAGCGGCAACTTGGAAGGAGCGCCCCCGGCAGGCAGCACCGGCCTTGGTAAAACTACGGGCAAGGTATATTTGCGCAAGGGGCCGGGCACCAGCTATGCCCAGCTCGCCATTCTCAAAGCGGATACGGAGCTGACCCTCTACGGCAGCTCAGACGGCTGGTATAAAGTCAAACTCTCGGATGGTACAGAGGGCTATGTCAGTTCCAAATACGTGACCGTCACCCAGTCCTACACCTCCACCACCGCGCCTGTCACCTCCGGCGGCACGGGCCCTACCACGGAGCAGAGCACAGGCACGGGCGTGACCACCACGGATGTCAACTTCCGTCAGGGCCCCGCCACCACCACCAAAAAGCTGGGCCGCATCGCCTCCGGCTCCAACGTAACCCTCTATGGCCTAGAGGGTGATTGGTACCGCGTGGAATATAACGGCACCAAGGGTTATATCTACTGGAAGTACATCAAAAAGACTTCCGAAAGCACCGTAACCATCGGCAGCGGCGGTACGATTGCCACGCCCTCCCCCGTTTCGGGCTCCACGGTGAACACCGGTTCTTCCGTGCAGTTGGCCACTGGCAGCGCCGGTGGCAAGGTGAACCTGCGCAAGGGCCCTAGCACGGATACGGATAAGCTAGAGCTGCTGGCCAAGGGCACGGATCTGAACATCCTCGGCCAATGCGGGGATTGGTATTACGTGCTTTATAAGGGCCAGGCCGCCTTTGCCAGCAAATCTTACATCCGCGTGGAGAGCCAGGGCACGGCGGGCATCCCCCAGGTGAGCGCCGGTATCGCGCCCCGGGTCTGCGCCACCACAGCCCAAGTGAATATGCGCGCGGGCGCTAATACTTCGAGCGCCGTCATTACCCTGCTCCAGCGCCGCACCAATGTGACCGTTTACTACGTGCTCAACGGCTGGTGCCTGGTGAGCTACGGCGGCGCTTTCGGCTACGTGACCAGCGATTATATTGATTTGGGATAGAGGACTTTGTGAACCTCTTGTGATAAAATCCAGCGCGTATTGATTTTATCCGAACGGAATATTATAGTTATGTTAGCACTCAATATAAACGAGTGCTAACGTTCTTTTATTGCATGGGAGGTTTCAAGCGATGGCAAAAAAGGCATTTAAAACGGAATCCAAGCGGCTATTGGAGCTGATGATCAACTCCATCTATACCCATAAGGAAATTTTTCTGCGCGAGCTTCTCTCCAACGCCAGCGACGCGATGGACAAGCTGCATTTTCGCTCCCTCACGGACGACAGTGTCAAGCTCGGCCAGGGGGACTTTTATATCCGCATCACTCCGGATGCGGCTGGCCGCACCCTCACCATCAGCGACAACGGCTGCGGCATGCGCGCAGAGGAGCTGGAAAACAACCTGGGCGTGATCGCCCAAAGCGGCACGCTGGCCTTCCGCAAGGAGCATGCCGAGGATAAGAATCTCGACGTGATCGGCCAATTCGGCGTAGGCTTTTATTCCGCCTTCATGGTGGCAAAGAGCGTGCGGGTAGTCTCCCGCGCCTTTGACAGCGAGCAGGCCTACGAGTGGCAGTCCGCCGGTGCGGACGGATACACCATCGCGCCCGCAGAGCGGGCCGAAGCGGGCACGGACGTAATCCTCACCCTTAAAGAGGATACCGAGGAGGAGAAATACGGCCAATATCTGGAAGAATACACGCTCTCCTCGCTGGTCAAGAAGTATTCCGATTATATCCGCTACCCCATCCGCATGGAGGTGGAAAAGAGCCGCCTCAAGGAGGGCAGCGAAAGCGAATATGAGCAATACAAAGAGGATAGTGTGCTTAACAGCATGACGCCCCTATGGAAAAAGAGCAAGGCCGAGCTTACGGACGAGGATTACAACCAATTCTACATGGATAAATTCCACGATTTTGAGCCACCACTGCTGCGCATCCACACCAGCGTGGAGGGCGCGGTTTCCTACAACGCGCTGCTGTTCATCCCCAAGCGGCCACCCTATGATTTTTATTCCAAGGAATACAAACGCGGCTTGCAGCTCTACACCAGCGGCGTGATGATTATGGACAAGTGCGAGGATCTGCTACCGGATTACTTCGGCTTTGTGCGGGGCCTTGTGGATTCGGCGGATCTTTCACTAAATATCTCCCGGGAAATGCTCCAGCATGACCGCCAGCTGCAGGTGATCGCCAAAAACCTTAAAAAGAAGATCAAGGCCGAGCTGATGAACCTTTTGGAGACGGATCGGGAAGCCTACGAAAGCTTCTTCAAGGCCTTCGGCCTCACGCTCAAATATGGCCTCTACGCGGGTTTTGGCGCAAACAAGGAGCTGCTGGAGGACTTGGTGATGTTCCATTCCGCCAAGGAGGATAAGCTCGTTACCCTCAAGGAATACGTGGCGGTCATGCCCGCGGAGCAAAAGGAGATTTATTACGCCTGCGCCGAAACTACCCAGCGGGCCATAAGCCTACCGCAAACGGAGCTGGTACGGGAAAAGGGCTACGACATCCTCTGCTTGGTGGACGATGTTGACGAATTTGCCCTCAAGATGCTAAACGCTTATCAGGAAAAGCCCTTCCGCTCCGTATCCGATAAGGATCTGGATCTTTCTACAGAGGAAGAAAAGCAGGCCTTCGCGGATAAGGAGAAGGAGCATGGCGACCTGCTCTCGGCCCTGCAAAAGGCCCTTGATGGCCAGGTTAAGGCCGTGCGGCTTTCCAGCAAGCTAAAGAACTCCCCGGTATGCCTGGTGAGCGACGGGCCGCTTTCCATCGAAATGGAGAAAGTGCTCAACTCCATGCCCAATAACGAAGAGGGCGGCCCCCTCAAGGCCGAGCGCGTGCTGGAGATCAACCCGGCGCACCCCGTTTTCGCCGCCCTTTCTGCCCTACCCCAAGATGACCCCAAGCTCGCGGATTACGCCAGCCTACTCTATGACCAGGCCCTGCTCATCGAGGGCCTGCCCATTGAAGACCCGGTGGCATTTTCCAACCGCGTGTGCGCGCTGATGCGATAAAAGCGGGCGCATGCAAAGAGCCGCCCGGGCTGGCCCGGGCGGCTCTTTGCATATATATCAATGGTTTTTGGCGCGATCTACCAGGGCATAGGGCTACGACTCATGTCTCCATCTGCTTGCCCATAAAGTGGGCGGCCGTTTCGCACAGCTTTAGCTCCACCTCGCCCATGTTCTCCACTTCGCGGCTGAGCATGATGACCGCGCCAATGGCATCCCCGCCCGCCAGGATGGGCACAACCACGGCGGAGCCGTAATCCATGGTATCCCCGCTCAAAAGGGGCACCATGTTGCCCTGGGTGCGGCTGAGCACGGCGCGCTCCCGCCGCTTCATCATACGCTCCACCTCGTCGCTGATGGGCTTATCCATCATCTCCCGCTTGCTGCCCCCCGCTACGGCGATGACCGCGTCCTTATCGCAGATAGCGGTCATATGCCCAAGCGCCTGGTATAAAGATTCCGCATATTCCTTGGCAAAATCCCCCAGCTCGCCGATGGGCGAATACTTTTTAAGGATCACCTCGCCATCCCGATCTGTGAATATTTCCAGCGGGTCGCCCTCGCGGATACGAAGTGTTCTGCGGATCTCCTTAGGAATGACAACGCGGCCCAATTCGTCGATGCGCCTTACGATACCTGTTGCTTTCAATGCCCTATTCCTCCTGTTGCGTGGTTCTTTTTTGGCTGTAGCACTAGTATTTGTAAGCGCACGGGATGTATGCGGGCTTTTCCGTGGTGATTTTTGGTATCCCTGGAAGGCACCAATTTTTTACATATATATTTTCGGGGAGAACTAATAACATACAGACGGCTACAACGTCTTTACTTGGGGGTAATTGGAAGTCATAAGAGATCTTGCGACATCCAAAGGAATCCAATAGAGTCTGAGGTGCGGAAATGATCGTCGAATTGTAGCGGGTGAAGCGCGGCAGTCACTTGGCGGAGTGGACTAAGATGGTCCGGAAGTGCAGGAACAGCGGCATGACGGTGAAAGCGCGGTGCCGGGAGCAAGGGTTGAATGAGAAGACCTATTACCATCGCCAGAACGAGGTCTGCAATGCGCTGCCGGAGGGCATGTGGCAGACCGTGTGGTTTGCCGAAGTAAGTCGGCAGGCAATCAGCGCACCGTCCGGGGATGCGGTCCATATCCATATCGGCGCAGCGGATATCAGCGTTGACGATAATACGAATCTTGAGCTGCTTCGGAATATTCTTCGCATTGCTGTGGAAACATGCTGAAGGATTTCAGCGGAAGCGAGCATATCTATATCGCCTGCGGATACACCGACCTTCGGAAAGGGATCGACGGGCTGTCCTTATTGGTGCAGCAAAGCTTCTTGCTGGATCCGTTTGGCAGCAACCTGTTTTTGTTCTGCGGAAAGCGGAGCGACTGGATCAAGGGTAAGCGTCAAGCCCACCGTCACATCGTGAGAAGAGGAACCCGCGTGGTACAATAGCTATAAAAGGACTTGAAAAAGCACAGGTATAAAATCAAGTCGAGTGGGAGTTATAGTGGGGATGAACACACGGGAGATTGCGGAGGAGTACCGATTATTACATTGGGCAGGGGTGCTGCGGGAGCGCCTGGAACGAGGCGGATTCCAGTGGCCGCGAACAGCGGAGCAGGTACGCGAGCTGACCGCGCAGCAGTACCGCTGGCTCATGGAAGGGCTTGCGGTGAGCAGCCAAAAGCGTTGAAGCCCTGCGGAAGCATGGCGCTCGGATAAGTCTGAAAATCCCCACGATCAGGCACCTTCCGGTGGTACCGTTAAGCGAGCATCCCGAACTGGCTGAACGGCTCTCGCCAAAACAG
>DHOI01000065.1:457-8620 GCA_002409725.1 Christensenella sp. UBA5394 | reverse complement strand
GCTCTCGCCAAAACAGTGTCAGCAGACGGATACGCGGAGCATTTGACGCTTATAAATTCAGCTTTTCACACCGATGCCCAACTGCGTATAAGAACTGCGCAGCGTCTGCCGATACAAGCCGTACAAGGCGGCGGAGATAGCCGCTACCACGATAAGGCAGTTGCCCAGTCCGGCCCATTCATACCCGGTAATGCCGCCCTCACCGTTGCCAAGCAGGATAAGGGTATAAAAGCCCAGTATCAGCAGCGTACCGGTGACGATGGGAGCCAGAAACACTCTGGATATTTGTCCACGCGCAGTTTTGCGCAGGTACTGATCGGAAGCGCCCAGCTTGCGAAGATCTTGATAGACCCATGCGTTGATGAGCACGAGTGTCATACTCCGCACGAACAGGATCACACCTACGGCAGTAAAGCACAAAATCGCGACAAAAACGAACAGCAGCAGGAATACTGCCATATTAGTAGTGAAGTCCGCTTGATCTAGTACACGGAACTGTGGCATATACAGCCAGTACTGGCGGAAGACCGAGCTGTCCGGTTGGTTGTAGTCGATGATGGGAGATCCAAATTTTTGTGCGTTTTCCGGCTCGAGAAAGTAGTCCGTGCCGTTTTCAATATAGCGTGCTCGAATGATTCGGTCATAACCGTCGCAAAGCTCCACCTCCGGGCCGGAGCGGGCTACAATTTCGTGGAACAGCTCCTTGGCAAAGGTGTAGTTGTCGTTTTCCGCGTTGAAAAGCACCTGACGTTCCTGCCACTCGTCCGTCAGTCCCGCCGTAATGGCGGCGTAGTCGCTGTCATCCAGCACACGGCACTTGAACAGAAGATCATTCTTTAGCACCGGCTCCACCGATTTGACATAAAGAGACTGCCCTGTCACTGGATTCGTCACCAGCGTGATGTCTTTTGAAATAAAACCTCCGCTGTTGCCCTCGGAGTTAAAGACCGCCGCAACGGTTCCGGGCGCAAGGTTGAGGTTGCCGCCGGTCAGGGCGTTCCAAGCGCTCTCAGACAAAAAGCGGCTGCTCGCTAATATCTCTCGATACTCAACGGTGTAAGTCGTACCTATCTTGCCGGTGGTTTCAACATCCTCATAGCCATCCACGGCAAGCGTGGCGGAGGGCTGCTGCATATAATCCGAAACGGTTGCTCCATTTTTCGTAGCCATCTGCTCGATCTCAGACTGTGACTGTGTGAGCAGGTTCTGGTCGGCACGAAAGAAAAAGGAGTAATCCTCAGGGCGGCTCTTCATGCCAAGCTGCGCAGGCGTTACTAGCATCGGCACATAAAACGCGGCAAAATACGCCCCTGCAATCAGTACCGTGATGACCAGCATATTGCGCACGGTCTGTTTCCCCTGAAACTGCATCATTCCCGTAGCAATCAGATGGGGATAACGACTCCGCCCCCGCCGCCATCCGTTCACTACCGTGTGGAGAAGCAGCATATATAACCCGATCAGCGTGGGCAGATGGAAAACGGCAGTCAGTCCATCTGGCGCGTACCAGTGCAGAACTTTAACGCAGAAACTGGGCGTGAAATAACCCAATAGTGCGCCGACAGTCATAAGGGCAATTCCCACAATGCCATAATAGCGTGGCACTGAGCGAACGGGTTCGGCCCGATGGGACTCGCTGACGATGTCTAGAATGTTGGTACGCCCCAGAAAGCGGCTAAGCATCAGAAGCAGCGTAAGAATCACAAATACAGAGAAGGCAGCTGAGATGCCGTATGCGCGTAAATCAAACAGTAGCGCCATCTCCGGCGTGTCAATGAGCGTTAGCCGGAATACACCCCACACAAGCCATGAAAGCGGCGTTCCGAGCGCCATGCCCAATGAGCAGGCAAGAAGGGCGATACCGCCCACTTCCCGCCGGAGCTTCCGGACGAGCGTTTGTTTGGAAGCGCCCAGCGCCAGAAAGATACCGATCTCGCGGGACTTGTGCCGAAAGAACAGCCCCGCTGCGTACAGCGTAAAAGCGCCGCAGCCAATGACCGACAACACAAAAATCATCATGACCTGCTTGCGTGAATCGCCGCCCTCAGGCAACGTGTTCATGACGGTGGGCGAACGCATCATTAGGCAGTAGGCCGTGATAAGCAGCACGGAGAAAAAGAGACAGCCAAACAGCAGCGCGTATTGGCTTTTGTTCTTTCTCCGTAGCGCAAAATACACATCAGAAAAGTTGTTCATTGTCCGCTCACCTCGCTCATCTCGCTGATAACGTTCAGCAGTTCGTCCTGAAACGCCCGGCGGCTAACCTCTCCTCGGGAAAGCATACGGCGCACCGCGCCGTCCTGCAAAATGACCACTCGGTCGCAGAATGAGGCGGCGAAGGAATCATGGGTCACCATAAAAATCGTGGCGCAGAGTTCCTGCTTTGCCTGTAAAAAGGAATTTATGACCGCACGGGAGGATTTGGAATCCAGATTACCGGTAGGCTCGTCGGCTAAGATTAGCTCTGGCGAATTGATGAGTGCTCGAGCAACGGCGGTGCGCTGTTTTTCACCGCCCGAAATATCCGCCGGGTATTTGTTTTTGATATGCGCGATGCCAAACACCTCGCACAAACGGTCTGCGGTCTGCTCCATCGACGCACTAACTTGTCCGCCGATGATGCGCGGCAGCATAATGTTGTCCCGAACCGTCAGTCCATCCAGCAGCAGAAAATCCTGAAAGACAAAGCCGAGTTTCTCATTGCGCACCTTGGCAATGGCTGCTTCGGGAAGCTTTGCAAGGTCGGTGCCGCCAAGCTGGATTTCGCCGGAATCCGATGGTATATAGCAGGAAATGCAGTTTAAGAGCGTGGTTTTGCCGGAGCCGGACGGTCCCATGACGGCGACGAACTCACCTTTTTCTACATCCAGCGAGACGCCCTTCAGTGCTTCATATTTGGTCTTACCTATCTGATAGGATTTGTTAAGATTTGAAACATTCAGCATAATGATAGCTCCTTCCTCTGTTACTTTCAGCGTAACGTGGAAAGTAACAGGGCGCAAGCGGCTCCGTAAGATTTGACCGTCCCAATGTAATCTTTTGCACGGCGATGTAAAGTTTGACCGGTTTGTCGTCAAGTTTGGTTTTTCAGGCTTTCCTTGCCGTGTTATACTGCTTTGGGAAGGAGGCGGTTTCATGCTGCAAATCGGAGTTTGCGACGACAGCCAGGATGCCCGGTTAAGGCTGCGCTCAGCGCTGGAGCGGCTGCTGGAAAAGCGGGCAATCCAGTATCAGACCTATGAGTTTTCTTCTGGAGAAGGTTTGATGGGCTGGATGGAAAAACATCAGGGAGAACTCGATCTTGTGTTTTTGGATATTGAAATGAAGGAATTAAATGGCATGGAGGCTGCCCGCAGACTGCGGCAGGCGGACGCCGGATTGCAGCTTGTGTTTGTAACAGGCTATACAGACTATGTCTATGACGGTTATGCGGTAGGTGCGCTGGGATATCTTCTCAAGCCGGCAAAGCCGCAGCAACTTGATGATATTCTGACACGGGCGCTTTCCGCCCTGTACCGGGAAGCAAACGAAGTGTTTGTCTGCCAAAAGGGTGAAGTCAGCTATCGTATCGTGCGGAAGGACATTTTATATTTTGTGTCGGATCGACGGCAGGTACAGTGTGTGACCGCCGCGCGCACCTATACCTTTTATGGGAAACTGGATGAAGTGGAACGGGAGCTTTCCGACAAAAGCTTTGTGCGGATACATCAGCGCTACCTTGTTCATGCAACAGCGGTGGAACGTATGGACAGCGGCGAGGTAACATTGCAGGGCAACATCGCGTTGTCGATCAGCAGATCGTGCCAGGCAGCCGCTATGGCGGCACTGACCCGTGCTATGCTGAAGTGAGGTTGCAAGATGAAAATATACTTAAGTCTGCTCTGTACGATCCTCACCATTGCAGCCGTGCTGGAATACGGCTGGCTGATGGCGAAAAGCTCTCTTCGTTTACTGCCAGGGCGGAAAGGAAAACTGTGTGCATTTGTAAGGGTGATGCTGTTTGCCGGTACGCCCCAGCTTCCACTTTGGATTGGCGATGAAAATCTGCTTTTTCTGTTAGCGGCGTTCCTACTGGTGTTCTGGTTTTGCTATGAAGCGCCACGCCCCGCAAAGCTCGTGGTGGGCGTCGTATTTTTCCTGCTTCTGGTTCCCGTCAACATGATTCTTGATACGGCGATCTGTTGGGAGAATTTTGGAGGACTGGAGGATCTTGCTATCTCCGCCGGGAAGCTGCTTTTTGTATTTCTGTGCTGGATTTTGATCCGACGGCTGACGCAGGAGGAGAAAACACTGGCTCTGCCCAATCGCCTGTGGGGAATGTGCGCCCTGCTCTCCGCAGCTCCGCTGTTCACGGTGCTATCCTTTTCCATATGGGGCGGCATTGAGAGCTCTTTCATGGATACCGAGAAACTCATTTTGGCCTATACCGTTCTGCCGTTTGTCGCACTCTCCGCCGCCGCACTGGTCATCGCGCTGACCGTGCTATCCCGCAAACAGGAGTTGGAGCAGACGGCGCAACTGGCCCAGATGCGGGAACTCTATTATGAAGGATTACAAAGCAGGGAGACGCAGGTGCGGACGCTGCGGCATGATCTGAGCAATCACCTGACGACATTACTAGGCCTCTTGGAACGGGGTGAACCGGACAAGGCGCGGAGCTATCTTGCCCAACTGACAGCATCCCCGGCGCTGTATGGAACGAATCGCGTCTGTGAAAATGAGCTTGCCAATGTGGTTTTGACTTGCAAGCTGGACGAAATGAAGCGCCTTGGCCTTATGCCGGATGTTCTGGTAACGCTTCCCGCGGAGCTTTGGGTGGCGGATACCGACCTGTGCGCGCTGCTTGGTAATGCTCTGGATAACGCCATAGAGGCGGCCCAAAAGGCACAGGACAAGCAAATCACGGTCCGAGCGCGGGCGGATCGAGGAATGCTTATGCTGCGGGTGGAAAACGGCTTCGACGCCCGTCCGGCGGCAGAACAAGGCGTGTATCCAACAACCAAAGCAGACCCGGCCAATCACGGCTTTGGCATTTACGGAATGCGCGAGATCGCCACGCGCTGCGGCGGAACACTGGAAACGACCGTACGGGAGAAGCGCTTTGAACTTATCGCCTGTTTGCCGCTTCGCGGCGAGCAGCCAGTCAAAAATTAGTACATATATGGCAAGAGCGCATGAGGCTTTAGGGAGCTGCTGAATAAAGGCATCATTATGTACGCAGAGGCATTACGGCAAAGATATTGGGGAGAAGAGACCAAATGCAGTCCTTTGCAATGCCTTGCTGCATTGTTCTGCGCTTGCCGGGACGCTGCGCGAAGCGATAGTCTATGGAAGACTTATGATGATCCGCTAGTATTTCCGGACGCTTCTTAAGCCCTTGGTATTCGGCATCGCCGTACACAACAGTATCGTCCTCTCGGATGAGTTTTGACCCTACCGTAACGTCGTGTTCGTTTGCCGCTGTTACTTCAAGGGAATGGATATAGCCTGCTGGCATCCACCCCGATATGCTAAATGATAAATAATAAAATCTTTAAACTTTCTTTAGATTTTCATGAATATTTACTAACAATATTTTTGTATAATTGTTTTTGCAAGATTATTTCAAGGTAGATTAAATGGCTGAGAAATAACAATCTTTGAAAGCGGGGAGAATAAAATGAAGGAAGTTATTAAGACCCACAAATTATCAAAAATGTATGGAAAAGATAATGCCTTATCAGATATAAATATTACGGTTAGACAAGGGGATATCTATGGTTTGGTTGGAGATAATGGAGCTGGAAAGACAACTTTGCTTAGAATTTTGACAGGGCAATCATATGCTACAAGTGGAAGTTTTCAATTATTTTCTAAATCCTCGAATAAGCAATTAAGTCGTGCCAGAAGAAGGACTGGAGTAATTATTGAAGCTCCAAGTTTTTATCCAAAACTTACAGTTGAACAGAATATGGAGTATTATCGTATTCAAAGGGGAATTCCTGGTAAGGATAGGATTGATAAAGTTCTTAAAGAAGTGGATTTACTTAATGCAAAAAAGAAAAAATTTGCCGATATGTCTCTTGGTATGAAACAAAGACTAGGATTAGCCCTTACTATGATAACAGAACCAGAGTTGTTACTTCTTGATGAGCCTATTAATGGATTGGATCCATCTGGGATTATCGAAATTAGAAATTTATTATTAAGACTTAATAAAGAGAATAATATTACAATCTTAATTTCAAGTCATATACTACCGGAGTTGTCAAATATTGCAACTTGCTATGGCTTTTTAGATAAAGGTAGATTAGTTGAAGAGTTGTCTATTGGTGAACTTGAGGAAAAATCCAAAAGTTTTTTAGAGATTAAGGTAACAAATGCTAAGAAACTATCTGCATTATTAGAAGAAAGGTTAGGATATAGGGATTATAAAGTTCTACCAGGTGAAATAATACAGTTATTTGATCATAACAGTGTACCTGAAAAAATAAGCGAGCTTGCAGTTACTAACGGAATAGGTTTAATTGGATTACAAGAGAAATCTGTTGACCTTGAAAATTACTATATGTCTTTGATTGGAGCGGATAAGAATGTTTAATTATATAAGGAGTGAAGTTTATCGTAATATGCACTCAAAAGGGAATAATATGTTTTTATTTGGGGGTATGATATTTGCAATTTTATTAAATCTAATCTTAAGTATGCAGACTTATGGCGATACAAATTTTGCACTTACTAGTTTTTACAACGCTATGCGTATTATTATGATTATATCCTTTCCATTGATTTCATTAATTTATGGTCAAGAATTTAAGCACCATACATTAAAAAATCCTGTTTCTTATGGAATTTCAAGAAGTCATATATATTTTGGAAAGTTTTTAGTGGAGGTAGCTTTATGTATATTGAATTTGATTTGTATTAGTGCAGTTTATGTTATAAGCGCATATATAATCCTTGGGAATACCGATATTATACATTTAGTTGACTTTATTCGTTCTCTAATAGCTTTCACTCCATTATTATTAGTTAGTATTGCAGTTGCTCACTGTTTACATTTTGTTTTTGATAATGAAATAACAGTAGGAATAGTTTGGGCAATAATAATAGTTATAATACCTGCGCTATTAAAAACGGTAGGAAGAAGAATTGAAATTATAGGGAAAGTAGCTAACCTTACACCTTGGAATGTGATTGATGCAACTGGATATGATGAAGTTACAGACAGGCTATTTATGACTTGGAGTAGCTCAACGGGATTTATTAAATGTTTTATAATAGGGTTTATAGGTGTAGCAATATTCTATACACTAGGATTTATATCCTTTAAAAGTAAACAGATTAAATAAATAACGATAAAATATTGTAAAATAAAACTAGCAGATAAAAATATTTAAACAAAAAAGCCGAACTAGATGCCACTACGGTAGCCCTAGCACTCCTCTGAGCGTTCATATCTGGAAGCGTTCGTAAGCTGATCTGCCTCCGCTTCCAGCAGCCCGTTGAGCGTTTCTTCAACGCAGCTGCGCACAAGCTCTTTCAACTCGTTCTTGATGATTCCCTCGTTTAACTGTATAATCTTCTCGGACATGGCTTCCTCTCTCCTTTCAGAATGCTGTCTCGCAACTTCATTCTATCAGAGACCTGCAAACCTTGTCTCCTTTTTACCCTTTTTCAATTTGCGCAACTTATTGTACCTTATCCCGTAGGTATTGGCATGAATGGCAACCTGATTCAGATTGTTGGCACATCTGCGTTGCAGGGAAACCAGCTCCCGGACGGGGGCAAGGTCAACATTCAGCACATAGCCATTGAGCGCCATTTTGCGGATATAGGCGCTTAAATTCTGTGTTCCGGCTTGTGCCATACGTTCCTGAATGGCGGCGTATTCATCATTACTCACCCAAACATAAAGGGGAACGCCCCGCCTGCGTTTGGGGCGGCTCACCGTTCCTCCCGTTCCCGGCTCCTGCGCTTTGCCGGCGGCTCCTTTACCCTGTCTTTCGGCCTTTCCTCCAGCATGGCCTGCGGAACAGGCAGAGGGGCATTATTCGGAATCCCATCAATCATGTTGTAATTCTGCTCGGTCGAAAGCTCTGCATTTTTCAAGTAGTTATCCTTTTCCATTCTCAAAAAATCTCCTTTTTTGTAACTTCGGGCCAAGTTGGCCCGAAGTGATTA
>DHOI01000065.1:0-283 GCA_002409725.1 Christensenella sp. UBA5394 | reverse complement strand
GGCCAAGTTGGCCCGAAGTGATTACCTGTCTTTCTCTGTGCCTTTTTCGGGAGCAGGACGGGCGGCGTTGTCCCGTGCCGCTTGTTTTGCCCCCTCTGCTAGCCGGGCGGCAATGGATTTACTTTCTCCCGGTTCCCGCATGGGGGCTTTTCTGTCGGGATTGCCGGGAGCCGCCCGAAGCTCATAGTCCGCCATCTGCTTTTCCGTCAGGGGCGCGTCATATACAAGATAGCCCCATGCCAGAAAGCGGCCTTGTTCCACACTTTCCCGCTTATCAAAATTC
>DHOI01000054.1 GCA_002409725.1 Christensenella sp. UBA5394 | reverse complement strand
AATCGCCATTTCCGAAGCCTTCCTCATGCCCAAGGTCGAGCATTATAACTACGATTATTATGCAGGCGTGAGCTATCGCATCGACGTTTCACAGCCCTTGGGCCAGCGGGTGGTCTCGCTGCGCGTGCGCGGCAACGACGTGCGGCCTGGCGACGTATTTTCCATTTGCGTGAGCAATTACCGCGCCAGCGGCTCGGGCGGATACGAAATCTACGCTGGCTGCCGGGTGCTGCGGGAAATCCAGCGCGAGCTGTCCGACCTGATTACCGAATATTTCGAAAGCGACCTGCATCATGCCCTGGATGAACGCGCTTTGTGCGATTACCAGGTCATCGGCGGCCGCTGACAGGCACAGGCCACGCGATACAAAAGAGGGGACGCAGATATGCGTCCTCTCATTTTACCCGGCCTTCCCGCTATAAAATCGTAAACATGCGATAATTCTTAAGGGAATTTCCTGAATGCATTTGGAGTTGTACACTCTGCCGTAGCCCTGGCCGGCATTTCTTGCGGCCTCGCCTCATTGCCGGCGATACCCCAAAATATGGATGCAGCGCAGCTCGCGGATGGTATAACTGCTCAGGGGCCGTTCATCCGCATTGAATGTATGGGCGGCCACCAGCACATTGCTTTTCGTGGCCGGACGGCCGATCTCCACTACGGCTAGGGTATGGGTGTAGGCCGTGCCGTCGGGGGTAAACTGGATGAAATCGCCGGGTTCCACGGTGGCCAGCGCCACCTCCTTGGCGAAGGGGCCGGGGCCGCGGTTGAGCAGTAGAAAATTATAAAAATACTGCACACCCGTCCAGGAGGCAGTGCGTTGATTGGCGTTGACATAGAACCACCCCATCATCGGCGTATAGTTCATCACACCCGTGCCCGCATATAATATTTGGGAAGCAAAATTGGTACAATCGCCCCCCAGTTCCGAAAAATCATAATAAGCCGGGTTGCGGCTATACGCCCATTGATGTGCATAGGCCACCGCCTTTTCCCGGTCATAGGCGCGGGTCTCTTCCATGGCGCTCCCCCCTTGCCTTATAGTATGCAGGTAAAGCATAAATGGCCCGTATAGCCGGGCAGGGCTTAGACGCCGTCCCCTTGCGCATGCGTTCCTGATCCATGCGCTTCCCCTTCTATTCTGAAAAGGCCCCGCTACGCCCGGGGCCCGCGTATGCGCTTCTATACATTTACGATACGAGCCCCCTCACCCGGCTTCTTAAAATAAAAACTTTTTGTTGGAATTCCAACGTATTTAGTTGCCTTTTTATGCTATGCTAAAGATAATAAAAAACAGCGCCTCATGCGGCGCTTTATAAACCGCGTATTAAGAAAGGAGCCCATCATGGCGGATAAGATTTTAAAGAATATCGAATTTGAAAAGGCGCTGGAGATGGCCGCGCTGGTCGCCTATCAGGAGGGGCAGATCGTCAGCCGCACCCTGGTGCAAAACAAGGCCGTAAGCATCACGCTCTTCGCCTTTGACACCGGCGAGGAGATTAGCTCGCACGAATCTCAGGGCGACGCGCTGGTCTACATTCTGGATGGCAGCGCCTCCATCACCGTGGGCGGCAAGGTGCACGCAGTCCAGGCCGGGCAGACCATCGTGATGCCCGCCGGCGTACCTCACGCGCTGGAAGCGGCATCGCCCTTTAAGATGCTGCTGGTGGTCGCCTTCCCCGTTTAATAAACGGGAGGTATATCGAAAGCCCCGGAGTTCCGGGGCTTTCGCCTTATATGTTAGCCATTTTTCGGGTCGCACTCGTTGCAATATCCGTATATCTCTAAATTGTGCCCCAGCACGCGGAAGCCCGCGTCCTGGATATCCGGTAAAAAACGCTCCATGGGGCAGTTGTCCATAGCGATAATCTTATGACAAGCCAGGCACACGGCGTAATGCTTGTGTTCGAAGCGGTTCAACTCGTAAAGGGCAGTTTCGCCGCCGAGCAGGGCCAGCTTCACAACCAGGCCCTTTTTTTCGAAAAGCTCCAGCGTGCGGTAGACCGTAGAGAGCCAGGCCGATTTGCCGCCGCCCTTTTCAATCTCGGCGCAGATCTCCATGGCGCTCAGGGGCTTTTGCGCCCTTTCCAGCACGGCCAGCACGCATTCCCGGCTTTGGGTGCGCTTGAGACCGGCTGGCCATTCGCGCTGCTCCTTCATAGCGCCTTCCCCCCTTCGTCCTGCTCGTTTTTCTCCCGCTTGGCCCGGGCTTTGCCCGGCGTTTTTTTGACCAGGAAGATCAACGCTAAGCAGGCCACGCCGATCAGCACGATGGTGCCGCCGGGCCGAAGGCCCATATAATAGGAGAGCGTCAGGCCCAGGAGGGTAAACAGCAGGCCGAAGCCCACTGCATAGAAAACTGTCTGCCTGTAGCTCTTGCCGAATTGCATGGCGCAGGCCACGGGCAGCACCATTAGCGAGGAAACGATCAGCGCGCCCACGGTGCGCGTGGCCACCGAAACCGTGACAGCGGTTAGAATGGTGAAAATGAAATTCACAGCTCCCACAGGGACGCCGGCGAGCCGCGCGGCCCGCTCATCCAGGGCGATGTAAAACAACTCCTTATACAGCAATATAAAGGCCAAGATCACGGCGCAACTGATGCAGGCGACCAGCAGCAGCTCGAAATCGTCGATGGCCACGATGCTGCCAAAGAGGAAGCTGTTGAAATTGGCCGCGCTCTTGACAAAGCCGGAGAGCACGCCCGCCAGGCCAATGCCTGCGGACATGATGATTGCGATGGCCATTTCCGAAAACCTGGGGATGCGCTTGCGGATGGCCTCGATGGCTAGGGCGGCGGCAATGCTGGCCGCTACGGCCCCCAATATGGGATTAATGCCCAGGATCAGCCCGGCGGCCACGCCGGCCAGCGAGGTATGTGAAAGCGCGTCGCCGATCATCGAGAGGCGCTTGAACACCACGATCACGCCGATGCAGGGCACGATCACGGCCAGCAGCAGTCCTACGGCAAAGGCCCGGCGCATGAAATCATATTCTAAAATCGCGGGCATGCTTAAGCACTCCTTTCCGGCCCATGGCAGCAATTCGGGTGCTTGTGCTTATGGGCTAGTTCCACATCCACCTGCCGCCTGTCAAGCTCCACCAGCGTGCCCTCCTCCAAACACAGCACGCGGGAAACGCAGCCGGTCGAG
>DHOI01000094.1:1808-4148 GCA_002409725.1 Christensenella sp. UBA5394 | reverse complement strand
ATTCGGCGGCCACGGCCTCCGCGACGAGGGCGATGGAGGGGATCTCGATCATAATGCCCACAGGCATGGCTTCATCAAAGGGGATCTGCTGGCCGCGCAATTGCGCCCTGGCTTCTTCCAGGGCCTCCTTGGCAAGCCGCAGGTCATCCAGAGAGCCAACCATGGGGAACATGATTTGCAGCTTGCCGTAAGCGGAGGCCCGCAAGGCGGCCCGCAGCTGGGTGAGGAAGAGCTCGCGCTTTTCGAGGCATAGCCGCAGGGCGCGGCAGCCGAGGAAGGGGTTATCCTCCTTGGGCAGCGGCAGGGCGGGCAGGGTCTTATCCCCGCCCACATCCAGCGTGCGCAAGGTTACGGGGCGGCCCTTGGCCTGCTCGAGCACAGCGCGGTATACGGCGAATTGCTCCATTTCGGCCGGCAGACGCTCGCTCTCCATATAGAGGAACTCCGTGCGGAAAAGCCCTACGAAGCTGCACACCTCGATGGCATCCTTATCCATGCGCGCGCCGATGTTGAGGCCAATCTCCACGGGCGTGCCGTCTTTGAGGCGGGGCTCGCCGGCAAAATAGCGGGCCGCGTCCCGCCTATCCGCCTGGTAGGCCGCACGCTTTTGCTCATAGAGGCGCAGGGCGGAAGCGTCGGGATCAAGCAGCACCTCGCCGTTTAGCGCATCCACGATCACCGCGGCATCGTGGGGCAGGGCCTTGGTGGCATCCGGCACGCCCAGCACGGCGGGGATGCCGAAGGCGCGGGCCAATATGGCGGAGTGGGAGGTGGAGCCGCCCACTTCGGTTACGATGGCCAGCACGTTCGCCCTATCCATGGTGGCGGTATCGCTGGGCAAAAGGTCGTGGGCTACGACTACCACAGGGCAGCCGAGGCGAGAGAGGTTGCGCTCCGGCTCCCCGTGGAGGATGCGCACTAAGCGGTTGCGCACATCCCTAAGGTCCATCGCCCGCGAGGCGATTAGCGGGTCTTTCGCTGTGCTCAAAAGAGCCGCGTATTCCGTGAATACCCGGTTCACGGCAAAATCCGGCGTTTGGCGGCGCTCCAGGATGGCCGCGCGGATCTCCCCATCCATCTCCTCATCCTCGAGGAAGGCGCGGTGCGCCGAAAATATCTTGGCCTTATCCGCATCCCGCTGCGAGAAGGAGGCGATGATATCGCGTAGCTCCTTATCCGCCAGGCCTACGGCTTCCTGGTATTTGGCCACAGCACCCAGCTCCTGGCCGGGCTGCACATAGGCTTCGAACACATCGTACGTATAGGCCTTGTATTGGTATACGCTGCCTGCGGATAGGCCCGGGGAAACGGGGTTCCCCTTGAAAATGCGCATATGCTCAGCCCTCGCCAAAGCCGCTCTTGATCAGCGCAACGAGTTGGTTCACAGCCGCCTGCTCGTCGCTGCCCTCGGCGGAAATTTCGATGTTGGCGCCCGCGTTGAGCCCGGCGGAAAGCAGGCGGACGATGGATTTTGCGTTTACCGCTACGGCGGCCGGGTCGTCCGCATTGCGGATGAGCACCTGGGATTCGAAGCCCTTGGCGAGCGCCACCAGCTCGGAGGCCGGCCGCGCGTGCAGGCCGGAGGCGTTTTTGATCTGCACGTTTTGTACGTACATGACGAATGCTCCTTTCTATCCTTTCCAGTTCGCAAGAAGATAGGCTTCCGCCTGGGCGCACCACAGGCCCCTGTGGGCCTTGGTGATGGCGTATAGCTCGCCAAAGCGCGCGTCCTTCTCCGCCAGGCTTGCAAAATCCTCGATCGCCGTGAGCGGCATGGTAATGTGGTTGTAGATGAGCTTTTTGCCCCCGGGTATCTTCGGCAGGTTGAGGATGGTATTCGCCGCGCTGTCCAGTCCGCCGACGTGGGTCACCATCACGGCGGGCTCCGTGGCCCCGGCTTCGGAAAGGCGCAGGGCTTCCTTAAGGTCATCCGTGTTGCCGCCTGTGGTGCCCATGATATGGGTGGAATTATAATGCGCGTCGTAAAGGTTGATCCTGGCGCTAAAGGCGGAATCCATGGGCCCGGCGAAGATGTTCATGCAGCCGTCCCGGCCTAAAATGGCGTTCCCCAGCTCCGCCACGGGGGCCACGGGCGCAAAGACGAACACGTCGTCAAAGCCGCCGCCTGCAAGCGCCTTCAAATGTGCAGCCGGATCCGCCAGATCGGCGGTATTGACGAAGCGTACGTCCACGCCGCTTTGCGCTGCTTTCTCGCGGAAGATCTCTTCCGCCCGGGTGAGGCGGGCCTGGTCGATATCGGCAATGACTAGGAGGCCCGGCCGCCTATCGCAACTGATGGCGTAATCTAGCGCGCCAAGGCCCATGGGCCCGGCGCCGGCC
>DHOI01000094.1:1417-1616 GCA_002409725.1 Christensenella sp. UBA5394 | reverse complement strand
GGCCCATGGGCCCGGCGCCGGCCACAATGGCCGCCTTGCCGCCTGGAACGATGCCCATCTCGTGGTGGTAATCGCCCATGCGGGTGTGGTAGGCCGCATGGAACGCGCCGATGCTGCAGCTCATTGGTTCGGCCAGGGAGGCCTCGAAATAGGCATCGCCGCCGTATTCGAGGAAGCAGCCCAGCTCCATCACCTCCGG
>DHOI01000094.1:881-1119 GCA_002409725.1 Christensenella sp. UBA5394 | reverse complement strand
GGAATTTGCCCTTGTGCTTGGCCCCCACAGCCACGATATTACCCGCCATTTCATGGCCCATGATTGTGGGGTTATATTCTAAATCTTTGGGTACACGCTTGTGCTCCTGGCCCAGCATGGCGCATTTGTAGGTAGACATGCAGACGCTGTCCGAGATCACTTCGACCAGAATTTCATCCTCTTTCATCTCCGGCAGTTCGAATGTTTCCAGGCGCAGGTCGCCTGCGCCATAGAGCCG
>DHOI01000094.1:503-651 GCA_002409725.1 Christensenella sp. UBA5394 | reverse complement strand
ACCGCGGTCGTTTTCATCAAAACATCCCTCCCATCTTATAGCCGCGTAGCTTTTATGTGCGATAAATAAGCCTCCGCCTGCGCGCCGGTAGGCGGGCTACTGCCCGGGCGGGTGACCTTGGCCGCGGCTGCCGCCATGGCGAAGCGGA
>DHOI01000094.1:0-294 GCA_002409725.1 Christensenella sp. UBA5394 | reverse complement strand
AGCTTCTTCTTTGCTGTAGGCCCGCTCCTTAGCAAAGAGCAGACCGGCGACGAGCGTATCCCCAGCGCCCACCGTGCTTACCGCCTCCACCTTGGGGGCTTCGGCAAAGAGCACGCCCGCTTTATCCGCAAAGATAGCTCCCTCAGAGCCCATGGAAACCGCCACCATAGCGATGCCGTCATCAACCAGGGCGGATGCCGCAGCGGCCAGGGTCTCCAGCTCCGTATCGGCCAGGCCGCAAAGCTTGGCCATCTCCTGCGCATTGGGCTTGATGAGGAAGGGCTTGCTTTTGAC
>DHOI01000102.1 GCA_002409725.1 Christensenella sp. UBA5394 | reverse complement strand
ACGAGCCGGGCGCGCCCGGCTCGTTGATATCCGTATAGGTATGGTGCAAGGGGTCGAACACCTTGAGGTTGGTGCGCGTTTGCCCGGGCACTGATACGAAATCGCATTGGATGCCCATTTCCGTCAGCGCCGCCAGAAGCGTTTCGCCGGAGCCGCCGCCAACAAAGCCCATGGCGATGGATTCACAGCCAAAGCTCTTAAGGGCCTTGCTTACATTCACGCCCTTGCCGCCCGCATCGATGCGAACGTGGGAAACACGGTTTACCGCATCCAGCGTAAAATCGCTTATCGTTACGGATTTATCCAGCGCCGGGTTGAGCGTTACGGTATAAATCAAGCCTGCTCACCTCCGCCGGTCAGCCGGGCATAGATGAAGGCCGGATCCGTGGCGTGGCGAAGCTGGTCAAAGGATTCCTCATCCAGCATCATGTTGGCCAGGGCTTGCAGGATGGGCAGATGCTCATCCTCCTTGCCGGCGATGCCCACCACGAGATACGCAAGATCATCCCCAAAGGGTACGCCGGCGGGGAATTGCAGCACGCAAAGCCCGGTGCTGTGGATCAGGGATTTGGCCTCGCCCACGCCGTGGGGGATGGCCACGCCCTCGCCGATATAGGTGGTCACCACGTTTTCGCGCTCAATCATGGCCTCGATATAACCCGCATCCACGCATCCACGCGCTGTTAACATTTCGCCTGCCATGCGGATGGCCTCGTATTTATCCGCCGCGCTAAGGCCGGTGCGTACATCCTGTGGGCGCAGGGCTGCGAGGCGGGAAGGTTTCTGCGGCATGGTTGCCAGTTTTTCCATAAAGTTCTCCTTACTGATTGGTTATTTCACAATAATATGTGTTCAATATTTTCTCGACTGCGTGATGGCAGGATTGCGCATCACCGCGGCGGAGCGTCTTGATGAAGGCGGGTTCCTCAACCAGAGCGCGGGAGATGGCGCCCAGCGTTTCCAGGGTTTGCTTTTGCGCCTCTCTAGGCGCCAGCATGATTAGCGCCAGTTTGGGCAGGCCCGCGGTTTGGCCCTCTTTGGCGCGTACAATGCCCAGCCAGGCCTGGGATATGCCTTCGGTGCGGCAATGCAGCAGCATGGTCTCCCCATCCGGGGTGATGGTGCTGCCCAGCTTTTCGCGCTCGCAAAGATCCGCCTGCACGGCGGCGGCCAGCTGGGGCGTGCCCGCCGTATGGCGAGCGATACGGGCGATGAGGCCGGGCATATCAGCCAGATCGCCATCCTCCCACAAAAACAGGCCGGAGAGGATTTGCAAAATGGTATCGATCGCCGTGCGCGTGCGGGCCAGGGTGGTTGCCAAATCGCTCAGCTGCACGCCCGCGCCCGTTTTGGGCGGCTCGCTCTTGCAGGCCTTGAGCAATTGCCACACGGCGTCCTTTTCCGGGTCCGTGAGGAAGGGGGAGACCTGCACGCTGGGGAGATCCACCTGCGGCAGCTGTACGGTCGAAATGATCATTTCGATGCTATCGCGCTCAAGCTGGGCGGAATCCAGCTTGGCCGTGGAAACGACGTCTTTGACCTCAATGTCCGAGAATTCGCGTTTGATGCGCAGGGACAAAAGCTGCGCCGTGACCATGCCGCTGGGACAGCAGATGATAGCCCGGCAACGCCGGGAGGAATAGCTACGGCTGTCTTCCAGGGCTACGCCCAGGTGCACGGCCAGGTAGCCGATCTCGGAATCCGGCACTTCGGTGTGCAGTTCATCCACCAGCTCCTTCGCGCATTCCTGCGCCAGGTCGTAAAGCTCGCCGTAATGTGCCTTTACATCCTCCAAAATGGGGTTGCGGATATCCAGCCCCATGGAGAGGCGGGCAATCGTGGGCACAAGGTGGCGCTGCAGCGCTTCGGTAAAGCCCGCGGCCGGGTCAATCATCACGCCGGTACGCGCCTGCGCGCGCAGAATCATACGCTCTGCGATACGCGCGGCCTGGCGTTCGGATTCCCGGTCGGAAATGCCGCTCAGGCCCTGGGAGCTTTGCAGCACGGAGGAAAGATAAAAACGCTCACCGTTGGGGATGCGGATGGAGAAATGCGCTTCCAGCGCGCAGATCAGTATATTGGCCAGGCTGCCTGCCGCCGCATAGGTGCAAACGCCGGCCTGCTCCTCAATGCCCGCGCCCTGGGATACCCTAAGCAACAGCAGGTATAGGTGCAGGGCCAGGGCCTTGCGGCCGCGATCGTTTTGGATCATGCCCGCAAGCTCGGGGATGCTGTCCAGCAAGCGCTCGATCTGGCTGAGGAAGACAGGCGGGAAGAGCTTGCGCGAATCGAAGGCGTCCGGTATGCCGCAAAGGGCTGGGGCTTTGTTGTCCAATTTATATTTGTGGCTTTCGGCCTGCTCGTAATAGAGCCGCACCAGCGCCCGCCTGCGCAGCCATTCGTCCGCTTCTACGTAGATGCCTACGCCGGGCTTACGCACCAGGGGAACGCCGTTTTCGGCCAGCCATTTTTCGCAATGATTAAGATCGGAACCGACGGTGGTATCCGTAATGCCAAGGTTTCGGGTAAAGGAATAGATCTTTTGGGGCTGGGTCTCCATCAGCAGCCGCATGAGGATGGCGGCGACCCTTTCTTCTTGAGAGAATACGGGCCGCAGCTTTTCCGGGCCGCCCATTTTTTTGAGCAGGTGGGCCCGCTGTTCTCTGCTGCCGCAAAAGCGCACGCCGCTGCCGCTTTTCACTTCGATCAGGCGCCCATCCTCGCCGAGGCAGGCGGTGACGGCTTCCAGCTCGCGCTGGATGGTGCGCTTGCTAAGGCCGAGGCGCTCCGCCAGGGCGGCCATGGTCTTATAGCCATCGCCTTCCAGCGCCAGGTATAGCAATTCATATTGGCGGGTTGTGAGCGTCAAGCCTTGCACCTCCCCCCCGCCGCCGGCCAGAGGAAGGGCAGCTTTCGGGCCCTTCCTCCGGGAGACGGTTATTGGGAATTAACGCTATTGGGTAAGTTCCGTAATGAACGAATCATATTCAGAGGCGTTCATAAAGCTGTTGATAGGGAAAACTTTGGCAGTTGGGACCTTGGCTCGCACGCGGCCCACCAGCGAGTTCTGGGTGAGCACATACTGCGCGTCCGTGGGGATCTCCTCGATGGAGCTGTGCTGCACCTTGGCGTCAAAGCCCAGCGAATTGAGCCGCTTGCGCAGCGTGGTTGCGCCCATGGCGCTCGAGCCCATGCCCGCGTCGCAGGCAAAGACGATCTTGGCGCTCAGCGTCTGAACCTGACCTTTGCTCTCCAGCTTTCTGGCCTTGACATCCTGCTGGGCAGCCAGCAGGGCATCCTCATCCAGCTCCTTGCGGGCCGAGAGCTTCACGAAAACGGAGGCCACCAGGAAGGAGATGGCGCAGGAGGTGAGCACGCCCAGCAATACGATCAGGGTGTCGCCCTTGGGAGCCATGGCCAGCAGGGCAAAGATGCTGCCCGGGGAGGGCGTGGCCACAAGGCCCGCGCCGGTGATGACATAGGTGAGCACGCCGGTCGCGCCGCCGGCGATCACGGCCAGCAGCAGCGCGGGGTTCATCAGCACGAAGGGGAAGTAGATCTCATGGATGCCGCCTAGGAAATGGATGACGGCTGCGCCGGGCGCGGTACTTTTGGCCTGACCCTTGCCAAAGAGCCAGTAGGCCAGGATAATGCCCATGCCGGGGCCGGGGTTGGTCTCAATGAGGAACATGATGGATTTACCCAGAGCGGCGGCCTGTTCCATGCCGATGGGGCCCATGATACCATGATTGATGGCGTTGTTCAAGAAGAGGATCTTGGCGGGTTCCACAAAGATGGAGATCAGGGGCAGCAGACCCGCCTTGTAGATGATGTTTGCGCCGCCGGTAAGGAAGGCGGTGATGGCCGCGACAAAGGGCCCTACGAGATAGTAACCGAGGATGGCCAGGATGGTGCCGATGATGCCGATGGAGAAGTTATCGACCAGCATTTCAAAGCCGGCCTCGACCTTGCCCTCAATGGCCGCGTCGAACTTTTTGAGAACCCAGCCTGCAAGCGGCGCATACATCATGATGCCGAGAAACATGGGGATGTCCGAGCCTACGATGAGGCCGATGGAGGCTACGCAGGCGATGACCGCGCCGCGCTGGCCGTGGATGTTCTTGCCCGCCGTATAGGCCACGAGCAAGGGCAGCAGATAGGAGAGCATTGGGCCTACCAGGGTGGACAGCTTTTCGTTGGGCAGCCAGCCGGTGGCAATGAACAATGCGGTGATCAGGCCCCAGGCCACAAACGCGCCAATGTTGGGCATGACCATTGCGCTAAGGCTGCGGCCTACCCTTTGTACACCTGCTTTCAAATTACCGTTTGACAATGTGATTACCCCCTTTTATTTGATTCGACTGGGTATAAGAAGTGTTTAATAGAGCCCGGGTTCTTGGTTGCTTTCATTATAGGTGTTGCCGGAAGGCAATTGCAATCTTAAGAAAAAGCGTCTTGGCCGCTGCCAAACGTGACAAATTCTGGATAACAAAGTTATGTCCACATCCGTTTTGACAGGTTTTTGCCAGCAGTGGCGAGGCTCGAATGCGAAGTGCGTGAGAGAGCGATCAGAAAAATTGCTTGCGGACTGTGCTTGGGTACGGGTGCGCTTTTATGCGCGCCTACTGCCGGGTAGAAAAAAAGCCGGACTGATGCCGGCTTCAGCCTATCCATGCTTTGGCTTAGACTAAATGCTCCC
>DHOI01000080.1 GCA_002409725.1 Christensenella sp. UBA5394 | reverse complement strand
CGAAAAGCCTTGCTTGCCAAGGCTATCCCTCCAGGGTTTGCTGACCGTGCCAAAGACGTAGAAAAACCCTGAAAACTCAAAAAAGCGGCGCAGCCACTTTTTTGAAAGGAGATTTATGCAAAAGCTCACCAAAGAAGAGACCGCCGCCCTGCTGGCGCAGCCTAACGGGCCGGAAAAACTGGCCGAGCGTGCCCCGGCTGCCTTTGAGGCGGCCTGGGCCCTTTTTTTTGAGGATGGTAGCCCCGCTGCCTGTGCCTTCTTATGCCGCCTGGCCAAGCGCCGCGAATACCGCGAGGCCATGGCAGGTCTCTTGGCCGATGACCGTGCCCCCCTGCTCCGCGCCCTCGCCGCAGACGCGCCTAAGCTACGTAAAAACGCAGCTCGCCTATCCGGTGAGCTGGGCGATGCGGTGGATGCGCCCTTTATCATCGCCGCCTTGCAAAAAGAAGAGCAGCGCTTCGTGCGGCCCTCGCAACTGCTGGCCCTGGGCAGCCTGGGCGGGGAAGAGGCCGAAGCCTTCCTGCAAACCTACGCAGTGGCCCCGCCCGCGGATGTGGCCGAGGCGCGCCATGCCCGCGAAGAGCAGGAAGCCCTGGATGCCGCCCGCAAGCGCTTTTTACGCTTGGGCAAGCATACCTTCACGGCCCTTTCGGCCCCCGTGGAAGTTGAGCTGCGCGGGCCGGACAAGCTGGGCGAAGCCCTTGCCCAGGAATTGCGGCAACTGGGCTATGCACCCGCCGCCGTGCATGCCTCCGCCGTGCGCCTGCACACGAACGACCTGCCCGGCCTTTTCCGGGCGCGGAGCTTTTTCGAGTTGCTTTTGCCCGCCTCCGCCGGCGTGGCCCTGGAGCCCAAGGCCATCGCCCAGCGGGCCGGGGCATTCCTTACAAAGCTCCTGCCTGCCTGCCACGAAGGGGAAGGCCCCTTCGGCTACCGCATCGAGGTACGGGGCCAGGCATTGGATCGCGGCGCGCTGGCCAAGGAGATCGCCCGCGGCCTCGACGGGCCGCTGCTGCTGAACGCGCCTTCGGATTATGAAATTGAACTGCGCGTGGAGCAGCGTCAAAACGGCGGCGCGAACCTTTATATCAAGCTATTCACCCTGGCGGATCACCGCTTCGATTACCGCTTGGGCGCGCTGCCCGCCAGCATGCACCCGGCCACGGCCGCAGCCGTGCTGCGCAGCGTGCAGGCGCACCTTTCGCCCAATGCCCGCGTGCTCGACCCTTGCTGCGGCAGCGGCACCTTCCTCATCGAACGGGGTCTGCTCACGCCCTGCGCCTCCCTCACAGGGGTGGATATCGCCCACGCCGCTATCGATATCGCCCGCAAGAACGCCGAAGCCGCCCATTGTGCAGCCAAGTTCATTGCCAACGACTGCCTGCGCTTTACAGCCGCGCGGCCTTACGACGAGTTAATCGCAAACCTGCCCTTTGGCAACCGCGTAGGCAGCCACGACGACAACCGCCGCCTCTACGCGGGTATCCTCGACAGGCTGCCCCAATGGCTCAAACCCGGCGCTACGGCCATCCTTTATACCATGGAATTCACCCTTTTGAAAAACCTCATCCGCGAGCGGCCCCGCCTAAGCCTCCTTTCCCAGCTGCGCACCGAAGCCGGCGGGCTTACGCCCACGGTGTTTGTGCTGAAAGTAAAGTAGGGAGGAGCGCTTTGCGGCGTTTAGCCTAACTCAACACTCTGGTGGGCTGGCACCCCCCGTACCCCGCCACAGGGGGGCGCTTGCCCCTGTGGGTTTGTGTAAAACCAACACGGCCCGGCGCTTTTTATTTGCGCCGGGCCGCTGCATGTTCTAAAGAGACTTTACCCCTGGCTCTTCACCACGTCCTCGATCTTCAGCGTAATAGGCTCCTCGCCGGGGAGGGGCATGAGCTTGAGCTCCGTGGCCGCATACACGGGCGCATAATCGCTATAGGCTACGTATGCGCCCGAGAGGGCCGCGAATTGGCTCGCGGCTTCCTTGCGCAGGGTTTCGCAATCCAGCGTGGCCAGGTCGATCCGCACCAGGGAAAGCAGGCCTTGCTCGTTGCTGGATGGAGCCGCGTAATAGAGCTTGCCATCCCATATGCCCAGCAGCTCATGGGCCTTAAAACCCCCGCCCAGCACTTCGCTCTTTCCATCCCTAAGGCGCATGATGGTGAGGTTGTTTTCCGCCTCCGCGGAGGTGAAATCCGTATTCACATAATAGATGTCCCCCTGATAGGCCAGGGGCGTAACGGGCATAGCCGGGCCGGCAAGAAGCTGCTCCGCCTCGCCGCCCTCGATGTGTACCCGGAAAAAGGCGGCGGATTCTTCGGCCACGCCCATGTAGTAAACATAATCATCCTGCAAGGTGGAAAGCCTGGCACAATCCTCGGCCAGCAGCCGCTCATCCCCGCCTTTGGCGTCAATGGAGAACAGCCCGCCAGCATCCTGCAGGGCCTCGCCCTGCGTGGTGCTGAAATATAACCGTCCGTCAGCCGCGGCGATGGTGTTGATATAGGTCGTCGTATAAATCTGCTCGGCCTCGCCGCCGTCTAAAGGGATGCGCAGGATGTTGCTGGCCGTTACGGCATCCGAAGGTACCGGCCAGGCCACCTCGTCGGTGACATCCGTTTTTTCCTCTACCACATAGAGGTAATCATCCATCACCAGCGGCTTGCAAGCCTTTACCTCGCTCAAAACCTTGCCTTCGCCCGTGGCGTTCATGGCCAGCACGCCGGAGCTGGTGCACCAATACGCCGTGTCTCCATTAAGCGCAGCATAGGAAAAGCTGCGGCTGGCATTTGCCGCTATCGGCATAGCGGTGGGCGCGGGCGACTCGGGCGCAGGGGTACCCTCGAGCGGTGCGTTTGCCGGCTCCGCCGTCCCTTCCGGCGGGAAGGCCAGCGGCGCGGAACAGCCCACGGTCAGGATCAGGCACAGGATCAATGTTATTAAAATGCGGCTTCGCATGTAAGGTTTTCCTCCTTTGGCATAACGTTACCTTTTATATATAGCATATCTTTCCCCCTAATTCCATTTCCAAACTGTAAACAGATTATCAAGAAACAGGGGCAGGGTGAACCATAAAACACAAAGAAGCCCACAATTTGCACAGTAGAGCGGCGAGCACATGCCGAAGGCGGCTGCGAAGCCGCGATACATATGGGCGTCAATGGCAACAAAATCAACAGCGAAGCTTTATTGGCAGGGGGTCTGGGGGCGACCCTCGCCCCCAGCGGGGGTACAGGGGGCACGCGCCCCCTGTGGCGGGGTGCGGGGGGTGCCAGCCCCCCGGAGCTTGGAGCTTGCCCAAACTCTCAAAAGCGCTCCCCCTACTTTACCTTTAGTACAAGCACCGTGGGCATAAGCCCGCCCGCTCGGTTTGCAGATGCGAATGGAGGCTTAGGCGGGGGCCGCTCCCGGCGGGGTACCGGGGTGCCAGCCCCCCGGTACTTTGGAGCATCTATATATGTCAAGCCCGGAACTTATGAACATTCTGCAATGTTTCACGCGGAACAAAGAAATACGAGGGCGGCCGATGTTTCACGTGGAACGTTTTTGCATCATTTATGCTTGTACCTCCTTGTTCCACGTGAAACAAGATGCTGCGATTGTGTTTACCGGGTAAATGCCGTATAATTGAAACGGATAGCAAAATTCGCGAAAAATGTGGAAGACATCTCGGAGGAAACAAGTGGCAAAAATCATTGCGATCGCAAACCAAAAGGGCGGCGTGGGTAAAACCACCACCACCGTCAATCTCTCCGCCTGCGTGGCCCAAGCCGGTAAACGGGTGCTCTGCGTGGATATCGACCCGCAGGGGAATAGCACCAGCGGTCTGGGGCTGGATAAGGACGCGCCGGAATACAGCGTGTACGACGTGCTCATCAACGGGGTGCGCGTGGCCGAGGCAGCCGTGCATACCCAGGTGGAGGGGCTGGATATCCTGCCCAGCCGCAAGGAGCTTTCTGGCGCAGAGGTGGAGCTGGTGAGTGCCTTGGCCCGGGAAATGGTGCTCAAAAACGCCCTGGCCCCTGTGCGGGCGCAATATGATTATATCTTCATTGACTGCCCGCCCTCGCTGGGCCTGCTCACCATCAACGCCCTCACCGCAGCCGATACCCTGCTGGCCCCCATCCAATGCGAATATTACGCACTGGAGGGCCTTTCGGATTTGATGAACACCGTGAAGCTGGTCAAGGGGCGGCTCAATCCTAAATTGCAGGTGGAGGGCGTGGTGCTCACAATGTTCGATGCGCGCACCAATTTAAGCGCCCAGGTGGTGACGGAAGTGAAGAAATTCTTTAAAAACAAGGTATATAATACCATCATCCCTCGTTCCGTGCGGCTGGGGGAGGCCCCCAGCTTTGGCTTGCCCATCACCCTCTACGATGAAAAGTGTGCGGGCGCGCGGGCCTATGTGGAGCTAGCACAGGAGCTAATCCGCGGCAACGGCTGCAAAAGCGCCGGGGAAGAAGGATAAGGAGGATGGCTATGGCGATGAAAAAAGGCCTGGGCAAGGGCCTGGACGCACTATTGGGGGATTATGCAGAGGCGCCGCAGGAGGGCGTGCGCGAGCTCGACGTATATAGCATCGATACCAACGCGGGCCAGCCCCGCAAGGAGTTCGACGAGGATAAGCTAAAGGAGCTTTCCGGCTCCATTTCCCAGCACGGCATGGTGCAGCCCATCCTGGTGCGCCAGAAGGGTGAGCGCTATGTGATCGTGGCCGGCGAGCGCCGCTTCCGGGCGGCCCGCATGGCTGGGCTTTCCACTGTGCCCGCCATCGTTAAGGAGTTGGACGAAGCGCAGGTGATGGAGGTGGCCTTGATCGAGAACCTCCAGCGAGAGGATTTGAACCCCATCGAGGAGGCGGCTGCCATCCGCTTTCTGATGCAGCAGCACGATCTCACGCAGGAGGAGGTCTCCAAGCGCCTCTCCAAGAGCCGTCCGGCTATTGCCAACAGCCTGCGGCTCCTCACGCTGCCGGAGGAGGTACAGGAGCAGCTTCGCAAGGGCCGCTTGCAGGCCGGGCACGCCCGGGCGCTGGCCGGCTTGCAGGATGCCAAAGCCCAAAAGGAGCTGGCCGAAAGGATCGCTGGCGAGGGGCTTTCCGTGCGGGCTGCCGAGGCCCTGGCCCGCGAGCAAAGCGAGCGCCCGGCCAGGAAGGACAAGCAGGCTAAGCCGGAAAAGAAGGATCCCGCGCTCCTACGGGATAACGACCTGGCTGCGGCCGAGGCAAGCCTTCGGGAGCGCTTGGGCACCAAGGTATCCATTCAGGGCACGGGTGCGAGGGGCCGGATCGTGATCGAGTATTTCAATGCCGGGGATTTACAGGCTATATACGAGGCCCTGCTAAGCGCCGGCAAGGAAGGATAAAGCCATGGAAGAGCCTTTGAGCTACCGCGTGCAGTTGCGCCTTTTCAAAAGGGGAAAGTGCTTTGGCCGGGGCATTGCCGAATTGCTGACCCGGGTATCCCGCACGGGCTCGCTCAGGTCTGCTGCGGCCGAGATGGACATGGCCTATTCCAAGGCCTGGCGCATTATCAAAAACAGCGAGGATATTCTGGGCTTCAAGCTGCTCACCTCGCAGGCCGGCGGCAAAAACGGCGGTGGCGCGCTGCTCACGCCCGAGGCCAGGGATATGCTGGCCCGCTACGAGCGCTTTGTGGAAGAAGGGGAACGGGCGCTGGATGTTATCTTTGCCCAATGCTTTGAAGGGATGATCGCTCCATGACGTTGCGGGCGGCCCTTCAAATCCCGGCCGGGCTGACGGCCATCATCGGCGGGGGGGGCAAATCCACCCTGCTGCTGCGCCTGGGCCGGGAGCTGGCGGCGGCGGGCCATAAAACGCTGCTGTGTACCAGCACCCATATGCTGGCCCCGCCGGGCGTCCCGTTCTCTGGCGAGCCGGAGCAGGCCGCGCGTCTGTTACAAAGCGCGCCTCTGGTCTGTTTTGGCGTAAAGGGAGAGGATGGCAAGCTAAACCAGGGGGCCCCCATGGAGGCCCTTTTATCTTTGGCCGAATATGTGCTTTGCGAGGCGGATGGCTCCAAGGGGCTGCCCCTCAAGGCCCACGCGCCCCACGAGCCGAACGTTCCACGTGAAACAAAGCGGCTGGTCTATGTGGCCGGGCTGGACGGCGTGGGGAGAACGGTGGCCGAGGCGGCACACCGGCCCGCGCTCTATGCCGCCCTACTGGGCGTGGGGGAGGGGCATGTGGTAGCGCCCGGGGATGTGGTAAACGCCATTTTGGCGGAAGGGTATGGAGCATCTGGCGCCGGGGCGGTTCCCGCCGTGCTTCTTTTGAACAAAGCCGAAGGAGAGCGCCTCAATTGGGGCAGGCAGGCGGCCGCGCTTTGGCCGGGCCGGGCGGTGATCGCCAGCCTGCAAAGTGCAAAGGCCATAAAGGAGATATGGGAAGATGGAAACAAGCAAGAAAAATGATATGCTGGTATTGATCAAGGGCGCGGGGGATCTGGCCAGCGGCGTGGCCCTGCGCCTGTTCCGGGCGGGGTTGCGCGTGGCCATGACGGATCTGCCTGTGCCCACGGCCATCCGGCGCACGGTGAGCTTTTGCCCGGCGATCACGGAGGGCTTTGCCAGGGTAGAGGATGCGGTGGCCCGGCTCGCGCATACCAAGGCCGAGGCGGAGAAAATCTGGGCCGATGGGGAGATCCCCGTTTTTGCGGACCCGGAGGCGAAGATGCTCACCGAGCTGCGACCCGATGTGCTGGTGGATGCTGTGCTGGCCAAGCGCAACGCAGGCACTGCTATTACCGATGCGCCCATCGTCCTTGCCCTGGGCCCGGGCTTTACGGCCTGGGAGGATTGCCACGCCGTGATCGAGACCATGCGCGGCCATGACCTGGGCCGGGTCTATTATAATGGCAGCGCCCTGCCAAACACCGGCGTGCCCGGCGAAATCGGCGGCTATGCGGCGGAGCGGGTGATGCACGCGCCTGCTGCCGGCGTATTCCACGGCATCCGTGAGATCGGCGACTTGGTGGAGGCAGGGGAGACCATCGCCCTGGTAGGGGGTGCAGCGGTAGTCACGCCCATTGCGGGCGTGCTGCGGGGCCTCCTGGCGGATGGCGTATACGCACCCGAGGGCATGAAGTGCGCAGATGTGGACCCACGGGCCAAGCGCGAGCATTGCTTCACCGTTTCCGATAAGGCTCGCAGCCTGGGCGGCTCCGTGCTGGAGGCCATCGGCGCGTTGGGCGGGTTTCGCTTGTCAATCAATGGGGAAGAGTCGGCAAAGTAAGAATTATAGAAAAGCGCCTGCCGGAATCAAAGAAAAGGAAGCACCAGAAATGCGGGCTGGCAGCCCCTATGTAAGCGGGAATTTATGGTGCGGCATCAAGCTTGGGATTATTTATAAATATGCGAGGTATGTAAAGTGTTGATAGAGACAAGCAGATGCCTAATTCGCAATTTTGAGGAAAAAGATATCAACGAATTCATGTCATACCGGAACGATGAATTTTGGATGCGATATCAAGGATTTAAGGGGCAGACCGAGCAGGAATATAAAAATGTATTACTGAAAGAATTCGAATTGCAAAAAGGTGCCCAGCTTGCCATCGTTTTAAAAGATAGAGGTTGCCTGATTGGCGATATCTATTTAAAGCAGGAAGCTGATTCATTATGGATTGGATATACGATAAGTCCATCACACGCAAGACGAGGCTATGCATATGAGGCAGTTAACGGAATGATTGCGTGGATAAGAGAAAAGGGAATCGAGAAAATCCTTGCGGCAACTCTGCCTGAGAACATTCCCTCGATTAATTTATTGAAGAAACTTAAGTTTAATTTTGTTGGCATGAATGAACACGGAGAAAAGGTTTATACTTTAGATTTAAACTGCATAAAATAAACTTAATTATGAAGCAAGGCAAACTCCAATTTATCGACCAAAAAATGCGGGCTGTATCGAAAAAACGATACAGCCCGTTGTTCTCTGTTGCTTGCGTTAAGGAATCATTCGTTCCGGTTGGCCTGCTTGACGCGGGCATCCTTGGTGAGCAGGCGCTTGCGCAGGCGGATGGATTTGGGTGTAACCTCGACCAGCTCGTCGTCGCCGATGAACTCGATGCATTGCTCCAGGCTCATCAGGGCGGGGGGCGTAAGGCGTAGGGCCTCGTCGCTGCCGGAGGCGCGCATGTTGGTAACGTGCTTTTTCTTGCAAACGTTAACCACAATATCCTCGTTGCGACTGCATTCGCCTACGACCTGGCCCTCGTAGACCGCTACGCCGGGGCCTATAAACAGGCGGCCGCGCTCCTGGGTGTTGAATAGGCCGTAGCTGCAGGTATCCCCGGTCTCATGGCAGATGAGGCTGCCATGGGTGCTCTCTTCGATCTCGCCCTTGAATGCGTCGTAGCCATGGAAGATATGGCTCATCACGCCGTTGCCCCGGGTATCCGTGAGCAGCTCCGAGCGGTAGCCCAAGAGGCTGCGGGCCGGGATGGTGAAGATCAGGCGGGTCACGCTGCCGTCGTTCTGGGCAAGCATGTTGATCAGCTCGGCCTTGCGCTGGCCTAGCTTTTCCATTACCACGCCCACGTATTCCTGGGGCACATCCACGGTCAGCTCCTCAATTGGCTCAAGCAGCTTGCCGCGCTCGTCCGTTTTCATGATGACTCTGGGACGGGAAACCGCAAATTCGAAATCCTGCCGCCGCATCTGCTCGATCAGGATGGAAAGGTGCAGCTCGCCGCGGCCGCTCACCTTGAACATATCCGTGGAATCGGTTTCCTCCACCCGCATAGAAACATTTGTTTCCACCTCTTTGAAAAGGCGCTCTCTGAGGTTACGGGAGGTCACGTACTTGCCCTCCTTGCCTGCAAACGGGCTGTCGTTTACCAGGAACATCATGGAGACCGTAGGCTCGTCGATATGCACGAAGGGCAGCGCCTCGATGTGCTCGCTGTCGCAGGCGGTTTCACCGATGGAAAGGCCGGTTACACCGGCCACGGCTACGATTTCGCCTGCCGCGGCTTCCTCGATCTCCACGCGCTTGAGACCTTCGAAGCGGTAGAGCCGCGAGAGCTTGACCTCGCGGCGATTCTCTTTCATGCCGCCGCAAAGGGTGACGATCTCGTTGCGGTAGGCCCTGCCCCGCATGATGCGGCCCACGCCGATGCGGCCGACATAGTCGTCATAATCGATGGTGGAAAAGAGGATCTGGAGGGGCCCGTCCGGGTCGCCCTCCGGCGCAGGCACAGCCGAAAGGATGGTGTCAAAGAGCGGCTTCATATCCTCGCCCAGGTTATCCGGGTCAAGGCCACTGTAGCCGTCGCGGGCGCTGGCGTAGACTACGGGGAAATCCAGCTGCTCCGCCGTGGCCCCCAGGTCCATAAACAGCTCCAGCGTTTCATCCACCACCTCGAGGGGGCGCGCGCCGGGCCGATCTACCTTATTCACCACCACCACGGGCACCTTGCCCAGAGCCAATGCCTTGCCCAGCACGAAGCGGGTCTGCGGCATGCAGCCCTCAAAGGCGTCCACCAGCAGCAGCACGCCATCCACCATTTGTAAAATGCGCTCCACCTCGCCGCCGAAATCGGCGTGGCCAGGCGTATCCACAATGTT
>DHOI01000091.1:7131-7562 GCA_002409725.1 Christensenella sp. UBA5394 | reverse complement strand
ACGTAAGCAAAAAATCGCCGCCTGCAGCCCTTTATGATCTGCTGCCCGCCGCTTATACATCAAACGCCGTTGCCGTGCAATAGGCCCATGGCCTAATCCTTTACTTCAATGGTAAATTCCACGCGCCTGTTGATCGTCCGGCCCTCTTCGGTGGCATTGTTGGCGATGGGGTGGAATTCGCCATAGCCGGAGGAGAAGAATTTCTCGCCCGCGATGCCCGATTTTTCGATCAGATAGCGCACCACGCTGCCTGCGCGGCCTGTGGATAGCTCCCAGTTGCTGGGGAATTGCAGCGTATTGATCGGGCGGTCATCCGTATGGCCTTCGATGTGGATCGTCTTGATCACGTTGTTGTATTCGAAAAGGATATCGGCAATGCCATCCAATATTGGCTTGACTTCTTCTTTGATCGCCGACTTGCCCGTATCAAA
>DHOI01000091.1:6741-6878 GCA_002409725.1 Christensenella sp. UBA5394 | reverse complement strand
AGTTCCTTGATTAACTCTTCGGTTTTTACGTCCATCGCGCTTTTTGCTGCGGATTGGCCATGCTCGTCGGTTTCGGTATGCCCTTCGTCCGCGCCCTGCGCTTTATCCTGGTTATAGTATTCGGTATACTCAAGCAT
>DHOI01000091.1:4104-6419 GCA_002409725.1 Christensenella sp. UBA5394 | reverse complement strand
CGATAGGTAACTTTCGCCTTCTTCTTCTTCTTCTTCGTATTCTTCTTCATCAGGGCGGTTGCGCATAGATTAAGCCCCCCTTTGCTCCGCTTTGCTCTGTTTTGCTTTGTTTTTGTAATCGATCACCTTGCCGCCTGCGTGCTCTTCGGCGGGCGCCTTTTGCTTGGAGCGCGGCAGCTTGGCCGCCTCTTGCTTGGTAAGGTAGGTCAGCAGGTCTTCCCGGATCAGGCGCGGGCTTTTGCCGTCATGGATCGCCAGGATGCCTTCGAGGATGAGGTCGCTGCGGTCCTTTTCCTGCGCGCTTTTGGCCATCAGCTTTTTCGCTATGGGCGAAAAGATGACGTTCGCCAGGAAGCCGCCATAAAAGGAGGATACCAGCTCGATGGCCATCATCGGCCCAAGCGAGTCCGGGTCTGTCATATGCACCAGCATGGGGATCAGGCCGACGTATGTGCCCACCAGGCCTAGGCCCGGCGCCAAGGTTGCGATCAGGCTGACCATGGAGGCGCCGTTGCGGTGCCGCTTCTGGGCGTGGTAAATTTCGCTCACCATGGAATCTTCGAGGTATTCACGGGTATTGCCATCCACCAGTAGGTTTAGGCCTTTTTTCAGGAAGAGGTCGTTGCTGTTTTCCGCATAGCTCTCCAGCGCCAGCAGGCCGTCCCGCCTGGAAACTTCGCTTAGTTCCGCGATCGTATTGATGTCTTCGATGAGGTCGTCCGTGTTTTCGATAAAGGCCTGCTTGATCACCGAGCCCAGCGTTTTCAGCGTACTGAGCGGATAGGACATGACCAGCGCAAAGGCGGTGCCGCCCACGATGATAAGAAGGGAAGGGATATTGATGAAGAGGCTTAAATTCCCACTCTCCGCTATCGCTATGCCCACACAGGCAACGCCGCCGATCAACCCGATAATGGTTGTTAAAGCATATTTGTTTTTCATTTGCCCGTGTCCTTTGTGCAAATATTTTCAGGAAGCGTTCCTCCGGCCGCTTCACGACAAGCGCGACAGCCAACCACACTATGGCAAGAACGGCGACCAGCCCCGTTGTTTATAAATCGATGAAGCCACTTGTAATTTTAACCAATTTACCGACAAAATACCGTTAAAATACTACGTACAACGTTAAGACCTTGTCGAAAGGAGCGGTTTCTAGGTGTTTTTAGCCCGGATGGCTAAGGTTTATAACGAAATGTCGTCTTGGGCGCGCCGTGTCGCCCTGCCCGGCCTGCGTGCAGGGCCGCGTCCGGCCAGCCCCAGCCGGGGCGGCGGGGTGCAAAGAAATTGACAACATGGGCCGGAGCGGCTACAATGTGAAATGTTATTATCCCCTAATATATAGCTGTAAGGAGAGCCTATCCCTATGGAGCAACGCAAACGCCGCTTTGGTGACCGCAGCGAGGGGCGCAGGATACGCACCATCTCCCCCATAGACCGCGTTTCGCCCTACATCATGAAAACGCGCAATTCTTCTTCCAATTTTATCGCGGACAGCGTGGATATCGAAGCGATGGAAAAATACATCCACGAAAAGCGCAAGGAGGGCCTGGATGATTTCGGCATCCTCCACGTGCTGCTGGCCGCCTATGTACGCACGGTTTCCCAAAAGCCCTCCATCAACCGCTTCATCAGCGGCCAGAAGGTTTTCGCCCGCCACAATATCCAGGCCATGATCACCGTGAAAAAGGAGATGCGAGCCGAATCGCCGGATACGGTTATCAAGGTCGTCTTCCCCAGAGACGCCACGGCCACGCAGGTATACGCTATCCTCAATGCGGAGATTCAGAAAAATAAGCAGGAGGAAAGCAATTTCGACGACGTGGCCAAGGTTTTCAACTACATTCCCGGTCTGCTGCTCAAGTTCGTCGTTTGGCTGCTGAACCTGCTGGATTATTTCGGCCTTATCCCCAAGGGCCTGCTGGCCGTGAGTCCCTTCCACGGCTCCATCTACATCACCAGCATGGGCAGCCTGGGCATCCCTCCCATCTTCCACCACCTGTATGATTTCGGCAATGTGCCGTTGTTTTGCAGCTTCGGCGCCAAGCAAAAGCGCTATGAGCTGCAAGCCGATGGCTCCGTGGCCGAGCGCAAGCATATCGACTACTGCTTCGTTACCGATGAGCGCATCTGCGACGGATTCAACTATGCCTCCGCCTTTAAGCTCACCAAAACCTTCCTGCGCAACCCCGCCCTGCTCGATACCCCGCCCGAAACCGTGGTGGAGGATATCGACTAAGCAGCGCAAGCAAAAAGCCCGGCGTATCCGTTATGCGCCGGGCTCTGTGTATCAAAAAAGTGGCTATAGCCACTTTTTT
>DHOI01000091.1:2754-3993 GCA_002409725.1 Christensenella sp. UBA5394 | reverse complement strand
CCCTGCGCTTTCGAGCGCAGGGCCTCTGCTTGTCAAAAAGTGGCTACGGCCACTTTTCTGAGGATGCACGCTTTGCCTAAAACGCTGCGCGTTTCCGGGCGGGAAAGTGTGAAAAGTAAGAAAGTCTGCGCTTTCATCCGTTTCGGCGTACATGCCGCCGAAGCCGGAATGGAAGTCAAGGGGCTGCGGCCCCTTGACAAGCCCAGGTTTTTTGACGCTCTAAACCCGACGTATCCGCTATACGCCGGGCTTTTGTTATTTATGAAACCGATGCCCCCCCAAGGGAACAAACTGCCTTCTCCCCAACAATCATCACAAACGCCGGAACTCGCTCTGCCGTGCGCGTAGCACCGCTGTCTGCGTAAGACCTGCGTAAGACCCGTCTACGTGGGATTAGGCTATGAGCATGGATACCCGGACGTAGATCAACAGCGACATCGCGTCCACGATGGTGGTGATGAAGGGGCTGGCCATCACGGCCGGGTCGAAACCCAGCTTTTTGGCCAGCATGGGCAGAACGCCGCCCACGATCTTGGCGAAAAACACCGTGCAGATCAGCGTCAGGCTGACCACGGCGGCCACATGCATGCCCACCCGGTCAAAAAACAGCAGCTTAAGGAAATTACAAAGGGCCAGCGTCACCCCGCAGAGGACTGCCACCCGCACCTCTTTCCACAGCACACGGAAAAGATCGGTAAACTCGATATCGCCCAGAGACAGCCCGCGGATGATGGTAACGGAGCTTTGGCTGCCCGAATTGCCGCCTGTATCCATCAGCATGGGGATAAAGGCGATCAAGCCGGTAGAGAGGGCCACCTCGAAGCGCATGAGGATCATGCTGGTGAAGGTGGCCGAAACCATCAGCAGCAGCAGCCAGGGAATACGGCTCTTCCAAATTTCAAGCGTACTCGTGCGCAGGTAGGGCTTATCGCTGGGGGTGATGGCCGCCATCTTTTCCATGTCCTCCGTGGTCTCCTCCTGGAGAACGTCGATCACGTCGTCGATGGTGATGATGCCAACCAGGCGTTCCTCGTTATCCACTACGGGCATGGCCAGCATGTCATACTTGGAGAAAAGCTGGGCCACCTGCTCCTGGTCGTCGTGTGTATTTACGCCGATGACGTTGGCGCGCATCACATCCGCCACCAATGCCTCGGGATCCGCTAAAATAAGCTCCCGAAGGGTCACTACGCCATCTAGCCGGTGCTGGTTGTCGATCACATAGCAGTTATCGATGGT
>DHOI01000091.1:0-2485 GCA_002409725.1 Christensenella sp. UBA5394 | reverse complement strand
AAGTAGACGTATTCGTTGGTCATGATGCTGCCTGCGGATTTATCGGGGTATTGCAGGTATTGGTTGATCAGCTTGCGGTTTTCGCCGCTGGAGTTGCTCAGCACCCGCTTAACCACGTTGGCGGGCATTTCTTCGATTAAATCCACATAGTCATCCAGATACAGCTCGTCCAGGATATAGCGAAGCTCCCGGTCCGTAATGGCGACGATGATGCGCTCCTGTACGTCGGGCTCCAAGTAAGCGAAGGTTTCAGCAGCTAGCTCCTTGGGGAGCAAACGGAAAAAGAGCAGGGCGCTTTCCCAGTCGTTATCCAGCTCCCTAAAAACTTCCGCTATATCCGCATAGTGCATTTCCAGCGCGGTAGCCTTCACTTCGGCGAACCTGCGCTCCTGAAGAAGTTGAAGAACTTTCTCGATCATAAAACGGCTCCTTTTTAGGGCGGCGTCTTATGCATCAAGGAACGCCGCCCATGCTATGAAATTGGTATGGCGTCTACTGCCATATGGTCCGGCGTCCATCTTGTTCTCCTCTCTTAAGATTTGCCTTTTTTGCTCGCGACATTCTGCCACACATATATTGTAACCCGCTAACAAGGGCCACGCAAGCCTTTTTTGCGACCAGCTCTTATTCCGGCCGGGGAAGGATGCTCACCTCGCCGCTGAAAAGGGCTTCCGTGACGCCATCGGCATAGCGCACCAGCAGGCTGCCATCCGAAAGGATATCCTCTGCCAGGGCCGGGCGCTGGCTATCCTCCCGCAGCACCAGCACCCGCTTGCCCGGAACCAGGCTGCGGCTCCGGTATTCGGCCATAATGCCTTCGTCTTCCGGATCGGCTAAGGCTTCCATCAGGCTGTCGATCAGGGCGGCGGCCATGCGGCCCCGGGGCAGGGGCGGCGCTTCGCCCGGGCCGTAGAGGCTGCCGGCGATCTCCCGAAGCTCCGGCGGAAAGCCGCCCGCCGGGGCGCGATAATTGAGGCCTACGCCCACAACGGCATAATCGAGCAAGCCGCTCTCCAGCCCGACGCCGCCCTCGGTGAGAATGCCGCAGACCTTTTTGCCATTAAGGAATATATCGTTGACCCACTTTATGTCGCCATCCAATCCGCAAATGGCCTTCATGGCCCTGCAAACCCCCACGCAGGCGGCGATGGTCAGCCGCACGCCCAGCGCCGCGCTAAGCTTGGGCCTAAGGAGGATGCTCAGATAGATGCCCCCCTCGGGGCTGAGGAAGCCACGGCCCCGGCGCCCCCGGCCCGCGCTCTGCTTATCCGCCAGGGCCACGGTGCCATGCGGCGCACCCTGCAGGGCCAACTCTCGCAACAGGGTATTGGTGGAGCCGACCTCCTCGGGCAGGATGAGCTCCACCTTGCTTTTCAGATAGGGGAGCACCGTTTCTTTGCAGAGCACGTCGCTCTCAGGCCGCAGCAGGTAGCCACGGTTGGTGGCGGCCTCGATAGCATGGCCTTCCTGACGCAGGGCGCAGACGGCCTTCCACACGGCGGCTCGCGAAATGCCGAATCGCGCAGCCAGCTCCTCGCCGGATAAGCGCGCGCCGCGGTTTTTTTCCAGCAGGGCCAGTATGCTCTCTTTCGTCGTCATGCCAGCATCCTTTCTACATGGGGCCGCAGGCGCTGCGCCAGCCAGGCCGCCGTGAGGATCTTGGCCGCATCCCCGGGCAAAAAGGGCAGCACACAATAGCCCAGGCTGGCCCAAAGGCCCAGCCCCGTAACCGCCATGAACCAAGCCGTGCCAAAGGCATAGCAGCCCAGGGTACCCACGGTCATGGCCAGGCAGGTGGGCCAATAGCCACGGCCTTTGCGAGCCAGCAGGCCCGTGAGGAAGGCAGCCAAGATATAGCCCCAAATATAGCCCCCCGTTTTGCCGAAGAGCACGCCAGCGCCCGCGCCAAAGGAGGCAAACACCGGCACGCCCACCAGCCCCAGCAGGGCGTAAACGGCCATGGCGGCAGCCCCCAGGCGCGGCCCCAGCAGCGCCCCGGCCAGATGCACGGCCAGAAGAGAAAGGCTTAGCGGCACCAGGGGCAGGGGGATCACCAGCTGGGAGCAAATCACCATCAGCGCCGCGAAAAGGGCGCACAGCAGCCAGGAACGCAGGGAGGATCGCATGATTGTAAACCTTTCAAAATAAACTCGGTTGCCAATCAGTATAACACGGCTCTGTGAATACGGCAAGGGCCGCCGGAATATCTTCGGCGGCCCTCAAAGCGGGCTATGCTTATTCACTTTTCTCCGCAGACTCTTCCTCGGGGATGGTGAGGTACTCCACCGTATTATCCGGAGGCGCGCCCGCCTCTGTCTCTACAGGGGAGGAGGCCTCGGGCGTATCCGCCTGCGCCTGTTTGCGCCGCAGAGAACAACGTTTGTAGAGCGTGGCGCCCAGGGAGAGGGCCGCCACGGCCGCCACAGCGAGCAGCGCCGTTGTGTTGATGGCGGGCTTGCCTGTATCCGGCTGCGCAGCCGGATAC
>DHOI01000043.1:4518-7033 GCA_002409725.1 Christensenella sp. UBA5394 | reverse complement strand
TTGAGCACATCCTCCGCGGTTTTGGTGAGCTGCTGCTCCACCTCGATGCCGTATTCGCCGGCGATGAGGGAGCAGGTATCAAAATCGATCTCCTGGTTGATGGTGGCCATGATGCCCAGGATGAATAGCTTTTTGATGATCTCCGCAGCGGGCTTGCCGATCTTTTCGGAAAGCTCCTTCACCGTGACCACTTCGGTGGTAAGGATGACCTTTTCGATGACCACGGGTTCGGGTTTATGCATCTGCTGCGCTTTTCTCCTTTGCTTGCGGCCCATGGGGGTATCCTCGTCCCAAGCGATCTTGGGCGCTGCCTCCTTCATGATGGCCTTTTTGGATTTTCCCCTACGGTCGTCATCCCGCCGCCTGTTGGACGGGGCACCGCCGGGCTTGGAGCCCTCAAAATTGCGGCCGGGAGCTGCCGACGCAACGGGCCTCTCGCCCTGCGGGCTCCGCTGCTGGTAACCGCCGCCCTGCGCGGGGCGCTGCTGATAGCCGCCGCTTTGGCCACCAGGACGCTGCTGATAGCCGCCGCTTTGGCCACCGGGACGCGGTTGATAGCCGCCCTGGGCCGGGCGCTGCTGGTAACCGCCTTGCGCGGGCCGCTGTTGATAGCCGCCCTGGGCCGGGCGCTGCTGGTAGCCACCTTGCGCGGGCCGCTGTTGATAGCCGCCCTGGGCCGGACGCTGCTGGTAACCACCTTGCGCGGGCCGCTGCTGGTAGCCGTCGCCTTGAACCGGGCGTTGCTGATAGCCACCTTGCGCGGGCCTCTGCTGGTAGCCGCCGCCCTGTGCCGGGCGGGCGGGCCGCTCTTGCCTGGGCGCGGCCGGAGCCTGATAGGCGGGCCGCTGAGGTTCGCTCTTTTTGGGGGCCTCTACGGCAGCCTGGGCTGCCGGGGCCGGTTCCACAACAGGCGTAGGCGCGGGGGCCGGTTCCGCCTCCATTTTGGGGGCGGCCTCTTCGGCCTTTTGTGCGGCGCTCTGGCCGCCGGGCACGGCCTCGGCTGCGGGTGCGGGTGCCGAAGCCTCGGCAGGCTCGGCCTCGTCGGGCTCGCCTACGTGGAAGGCTAGGTCGCCCTCCCGCTCCAGCAGCTCGCGTAGCCGCTCGGCCTTTTCCCGCTCGGCGCGCTCTTTGGCCTCCTGCTGCTCCCTCTGGGCCAGCCTGCCCTCGGAGCCGCGCAGGGAGGTAAGCGTCTCGCCCAGGGCATCCTGCGTTTGCTTGATGCGCTCGAATAGGGACTGGGCCTGCGCCTCCAGCTCCTTTGCGGTATCTATCACTCTCTTCGTTGCCATAACCTATACACCCCCGTGTTGATTCGTGCCTTGGCCCTGTGCGGCTTCGGCCAGCATGCGGGCAAACCCGCTATCCGTAACGGCCGCCACCATGCGGCCATATTTCCCGATGGCGCTCCCCATCTCGCCAAGCTCGATGCAGGGTATGCCCGCGCGTTCGCACAGGCCGTGGTAGCGCTCCTTGGTATTCGCGGATGCGCCCGCTTCTAGGAGGATCACCCGCGCCTTGCCGCTTTTCACGGCCTTTTCGCAGGCGAAATCCCCAGCCAGGCAATGGCCCGCGCGCATGGCGAACCCTAAAGAGCTGCGAAGGCGTGCCTCATCCATCCCGGCTGATCTCCGTGAGGAGCCGATCGAATACCTCCGGCTCCACCTTGTGATCCAGGGCGCGCTCCAGCGCCCGGATCTTCTGGGCCCGGGCTAGGCATTCGGCGCTCCTGCACACGTATGCACCCCTCCCCGGGGCTTTGCCCGTGGGGTCGGCATGCACCTCCCCTTCAGGGGATCTGGCGATGCGGATCAGCTCTTTTTTCGGCCGCATTTCGCGGCAGCCCACGCACATGCGCAGGGGCACTTTCTTTTGGGGCATGCTTCGCTCCTGTGGCTTTATTGCAGCTCGTCCTCGTAAGGAATATCCTCAACGCCCATCTCGGCGTTGTGGATATCCATATCCTGCTCCGCCTGCGAGCTGGACTTGATATCAATCTTCCAGCCCGTGAGCTTGGCGGCCAGGCGCACGTTCTGCCCTTCCTTGCCGATGGCAAGGCTGAGCTGGTTATCCGGCACAACCACCTTGGCGGCCTTTTCGGATTCGTTGATATAGACCATCAGCACCTTGGCGGGGCTGAGGGATTTGGCGATGTAGGCTGCCGGGTCGCTATCCCACTCGATGATGTCGATCTTTTCGTTGTGCAGCTCCTGCACGATGCGATCGACCCGGATGCCCTTTTGGCCTACGCAGGTACCCACGGCGTCCAGCTGCGGGTCGCTCGAATAAACGGCCACCTTGGTGCGGCTACCAGCCTCGCGGGCGATGGATTTGACGTAGACCAGGCCGCTCTGAATCTCGGGCACTTCCAGCTCGAACAGGCGCTTGACCAGGCCCGGATGGGTGCGGGAAACCAACACCTGCGGGCCTTTGCTGGTCTTGCGCACTTCCAAAACATAAACCTTGATGCGGTCGTTGTTGTTGTATTCTTCGCCGGCGATCATCTCGGCCGGGGGCA
>DHOI01000043.1:1694-4270 GCA_002409725.1 Christensenella sp. UBA5394 | reverse complement strand
ACGATGGCCGTAAGAACCTCGTTTTCCTTTTCCACGAATTCTTCGAAGATGACGCCGCGCTCCGCCTCGCGGATGCGCTGCACCACCACCTGCTTGGCCGTTTGCGCGGCAATGCGGCCGAACTTGCGCAGGTCGACCTCCTCTTCGAGCACATCACCCACCTCGTAAAGTTGGTTGATCTGCTTGGCCTCCTCCAGGTTGATCTCGGCATATTTATCCTCGACCTCCTCCACCACGGTTTTGGAGGCGAAGATCTGCACCTCGCCCGTGTCTCGATCGACCAGGGCGCGCACATTGCCGTTGGTACCGTAGTTGCGCTTATATGCCGCGATAAGGGCGGATTCGAACGCGTCGATGAGGATTTCCTTGCTGATGCCCCGCTCCTTTTCGATATCGCCCAGGGCCGCCATGAATTCGGGATTCATATGGTCATTACGCTCCTTGTTATATTCTCTGCACGACTTTCGGTCGTTATAATTCTCATTAAAATTCGATGTAGGGCCTTATCTGGGCCGCATCCTTGCGCAGGATTATGAGGGCTTTGCCCCCTTCAAGCTCCAAAGTAAAGCCTTCGGCCGTAAAAGCCACCAGCACGCCGGTATATTCCTTTTTCTTTTCCAGCGGCGCGTAGAGCTTGACTGTGACCTTTTGCCCCAGGTTGCGCTGAAAATCGCGATCCTTTTTCAGCGGCCGGTCGAGGCCGATGGAGGATACGCTCAAATAATAGGCTTCCTTGATGGGGTCGGCCTCATCCAGAGCCGGATCCACAGCGCGGCTTACCTTTTCGCAGTCGTTCATATCGGCGGCGGTGCCGTCCTCCCGTTCGATGTAGAGGGTGAGCACCCAGTTCCCCTGCTCTTTTTGGTATTCAACCTCGTCGAGGTTATAGCCCATGCCCTCTACCAGGGGGCGCAGCAGGGCGTCTACGGTATCGGCGGTTTTCATGCTTTCTCCAGTCTATGCAAGGCGGTACGCCCGCCCCTCAAAACAAAAGAGCGGGTTTTGCCCACTCTTTTTGTACGCATACAGCTTATGCTGCCCAACATCCGGAATTATACCATAAACGCGGGCCATAAGCAAGAGGAATCTTGGGCTTTTGCGATGGGCGGCCGGTCTTGCGGCCTTTGAAGCGCCGTGAAGAATAGCGCCTTTTGTCAAAACAGGGTGAGCTGGTTGGTCTCGGGCAGTCCGTCCAGCACGCCAAGATCCCTGAGGGATTGCACCACGGCGCTGTTGGCCCCGCTGCGGGAGCGGAAATCCTCAATGGAGATATAGGGCCCCTTTTGGCCTGCCCGGGCCACGGCATCCGCCGCGTTTTGCCCTACGCCGGCCACGGCCGAGAAGGGCGGCCTAAGCTTGCCGTCCTCGATGCGAAATTCCCGCGCGGCGCTCTTGTAAAGATCAACGGGCAAAAGCTCGATACCCCGCTTGTTCATCTCGTATACCACTTCCAGGATGACCAGCAGGTCTGCCTCCTTTGGCTCAATGTCGTTGCCCTTTTTCTTCAGGGCCTTGATGTTTCTGAGCACGGCCTCTGCCCCGCCCCGGGCCTCGGCGATATCGAAGGCATCCGCACGGACGGTATAATATACCGCATAGAACGCGAGCGGCATATGCACCTTGTAATAGGCTATGCGGAAGGCCATCATCACATAGGCGGCCGCGTGCGCCCTGGGGAACATATACTTGATCTTTTTGCAGGATTCGATGAACCATTCCGGCGTATCGATGGCCCGCATGGCCGCTTCCATCTCCTCGGTGAGGCCCCTGCCCTTGCGTACGCTCTCCATGGTCTTAAAGGAGATAGCCGGCTCGCCGCCCCTAAGGATTAGGTAATTCATGATATCGTCGCGCGTGCAGATCACGTCGTTCAGGGTGGCGGTGCCGCCCAGCACCAGATCCTGCGCGTTGCCCAGCCAAACATCCGTGCCGTGGGAGAGGCCGGCGATGCGCACCAGCTCCTCCATGGTGGTGGGCCTGGTATCCATCAGCATCTGCCTAACAAAGCCCGTGCCGAATTCCGGTATGGCGATAGAGCCCACGTCGCAGCCCAGCTCGGACAGATCGCAGCAGAGCGGCTCCGCCGTGGAGAAAAGGGCCATGGTCTCCTTATCGTCCAGGGGGATGGTTTTGGGGTCTAGCCCGGTCAAATCCTGCAGCATGCGCAGGGCGGTAGGGTCGTCGTGCCCCAGGATATCGAGCTTGACCAGCCGATCGTCCATGGCATGGAAATCAAAATGGGTGGTGATCACATCCACATCCGTCTTATCCGCGGGGCGCTGGATGGGTGTGAATTCCATAATATCGTTTTCCTCGGGCACGATAACGATGCCGCCCGGGTGCTGGCCGGTGGTCTTTTTAACCCCGGCGCAGCCCGCAACCAGGCGGTCGATCTCCTCCTTAGAGGGGGTCAGCTCGTTTTCCTCGCACCAGGCGCGCACATAACCGTATACAGTTTTATCCTTGACGCCCGAAATGGTGCCGGCGCGGAAGGCGTGACCCTCGCCGAACATGGTTTCGGTAAATTTATGGGCCACCGGCTGGTATTCGCCGGAAAAATTCAGGTCGATATCCGG
>DHOI01000043.1:0-1468 GCA_002409725.1 Christensenella sp. UBA5394 | reverse complement strand
GGGCAGGCCCGGTGGGGCATGTCCACGCCGCAGGCGTATTTGGTGCGGTCCACATCAAAATCGCTGAATTGGCAGTGTGGGCATACATAATGCGGCTGCAGGGCGTTGACCTCGGTGATGCCCGCCATATTGGCCACAAAGGAGCTGCCCACGGAACCACGCGAGCCTACCAGGTAGCCGTCGGACATGGACTTTTGTACCAGCCTTTGCGCCATGAGGTAGAGCGAGGCGTAGCCGTTGCCGATGATGGAATTGAGCTCCTTATCGAGCCGCTTTTGCACCACCTCGGGCAGGGGGTCGCCATAGATCTCGTGGGCGCGGGTCAAGGCCATATTGCGTAGCTCGTCCTCCGCGCCGGGGAAGGTAGGTGCGTAGGTACTCTTTTCGGAAAGGAAGGGCTTGAGCCGCTCACAGCTATCGGCAATGGCGCCCGGGTTCTTCACCACCACCTCGCGGGCCTTATCCTCGCCAAGGTAGGCGAATTCCGCCAGCATTTCTTCCGTGGTCTTAAAATACAGCGGGGCCTGCTGCTCCGCATCGTCAAAGCCGCGGGCATGCATGATGATGCTGCGGAAGACCGCGTGCTCCGGCTCGAGGAAATGCACATCCCCCGTGGCCACCACGGGCTTGCCCAGGCGTTCGCCCAGCTTTACGATGCGGCAATTAAGATCCCTTAAGCCCTCCTCATCCGCCACCTTTTCATTGCGCAGCAAAAAGGCGTTGTTGGCGATGGGCTGTATTTCGAGGAAGTCGTACATATTGGCGATGGTTTCCAGCTCCGCCTCCGACGCCCCTTCCAACATGGCGCGGAAGAGCTCGCCCGCCTCGCAGGCTGTGCCTGCGATAATCCCCTCGCGGTGCATCAACAGCAGGCTCTTGGGAATACGGGGCACCTTGCGCAGGTGCTCCAGATGCGCATAGGAGACCAGGCGGTAAAGGTTTTTTAAGCCCTCGTGGTTTTTGGCGATGAGGATGATGTGGTAGGTGCGGCGCTTGGCCTTGGTATCCACCTGCTCAAGCGCGTCAAAGAGGGGGATCTGCATCGCCCCCCGATTCGCCATCTCGGGCAGCAGGCGGCTAAAGAGCGCTGCAGCAGCCCGTGCGCGCGCCAGCGCACCGGGGCCGGGAGCTTCCAGGCCGAAGCAGGCCAGATAGGCCGCAAGCTCGGGTTCTTTGACCTCCCGTCTAAGGTAATGCGCCAGCGTGCGTCCATCTGCATAGCGGCGGGGCAGCTCCAAGCTATGGCGCTCGCCGTAGGCGCAAAGCAGGTGCAAGGCCTCGGGGCCAAAGGCCACGGGGCAGGCCCCGCGGATAAAGGCCAGCAGGGTTTCCAGCGCTTCCTTCACGCATTTGCCCTCCGCCACCGCCTCGGGGCTGAGGTCCTCCTGCCGCAAACTTTCAGGAAGGATGGCCCCGCAATCCACCACCAGGCGCAGCTCATCGGAAATACCGCTTTCATCAAAGCGCA
>DHOI01000006.1 GCA_002409725.1 Christensenella sp. UBA5394 | reverse complement strand
GGGCCGGTGATGCCCCGCACGATGAGGCCACACAGCCAGATGGCAAGCCCGAAGCTCGCCGCGGCGATAACCGCCTGCGCCAGCAGGGCGGCAGCTTCGAGGCGCTTGAGCTCGGCCATGGTCTCATCCGCCACAGCGGCGGCATTTTCAATGAGTGCGTCCAGCTCTGCGGAGACCTCCCCGGCTAGCGGCAGATAAGCCGCCTTATAATACTGCACCGCGCTTTCGGCCTCGCCGTCGCTCGCCAGGGCGAGCACCTGCGCGCGGGCAATGTTCATCTCGCCCATCTTGGCGATCACGCCCTTGAGCGCTACGTCGTCCGCCTGCTCGTTCTTGCGCAGGGCGTTAACGGCATCCAGCGTCTCCTGCACGGAGGCGTTCGCGTTGTCGATATGGCCCTTTATGCTCTCGGCGCTGTTATCCAGCGCCACCAGCAGCATGTTCTTTTCGATGGCCTCAAAGCGCTGCTTGGCGATATAGGCCTGCGTACGCGCCGCATAGGCCCCCTCGTAAAAGCCGTCGATCTTGCTTTGCAGGGAGAATAGGATGATAACGCTGGTTCCCACGGAAAGCAGAAATAAGCCAAGGATCATAGCGAAAGAAACGATGAGCTTCGCGCGTATCTTGAGGTTTTTCATGGTTTTCCTTTCTATGAACACGTTGTTCAACCTAGGCGCAGACGATCGCTGGAACGGAATCACCGCGAAGACGATTTTGGCCAGAACTTTTGCGGCGAGATATGATTCGTGGAAAAACATGCCTATATGGCGCACTATGTTTTTATTTTACCACAATATGTCAAAATGTCAAAAAAAGACAGGGACGAAAAATTTCTTAACCATAGCTAATGCCATGGGCTTTTTTGTCGATAGATATTATAGTATAATACTGGTAATATATGTTTTTTTGCATGCCCAATACCATTGGCTTGCCTGGATGGCATGCGTGAAAGGATCGGTGGATGACAAAGGTCATGATCGTGGATGACGCAGCGTTCATGCGCGTTTCCATACGGAACATTCTCTTAAAAAATGGCTTTGAAATAGCCTGCGAGGCGGAAAACGGTACTGTTGCCGTGCAAAAATATGCCGAATCGAAGCCGGATATCGTCACCATGGATATCACCATGCCCGAAATGAGCGGCTTGGATGCCCTGCGCGAGATCCGTGGGATCGACCCGAACGCCCGGGTCGTGATGGTTTCTGCTCTGGGCCAGGAGGCCATGGTGCGCGAGGCTGTGCTCAGCGGCGCCAAGGGCTTCATCGTCAAGCCCTACAAAGAAGATATCATCGTGGATACCCTTCGCAAGCTTTCAAACGCATAAGCAGCGCTGGCAGCAGAACCATTCCTGCGCGCGGCGGCGCCGCACGCAGGGCATGGCGTACATACAACGGGGACGGTAAAGGAGTAATCATATGCGCACCGGCGATTCGCTAACGGAAATCTATGTATACGAAAACACGCAGCTGTTGGAGCAGTTGGAAGAAATGCTGCTGGACAGCGAAAAGAACGCGGCGCTGGAAAAGGCCCACATCGATGAGATCTTCCGCGTTATGCATACCATTAAGGGCTCTTCTTCCATGATGGGCTACGAAGGGCTGACCAAGCTGGCCCACGGCATGGAGGATATGTTCGCGGCGCTGCGGCAAAACCTCAACGCGCCCAAGGGAGCCTGGGAGCCGATCATCAGCCTGGTGCTGGAGTGCGTGGATTTCTTCAAAGTCGAAATATCCAAGGTGCAAAGCGGGCTAGCGCCGGATGGAGATATCGAAGCCCTCCATGGCCGGGCCGTAGCCCTGCTCCATATGGTCTCCGGCGAGGCGCCTGCCGCCGCCCAGCCGGGCAAACCTACCACCACCGCGCCAGCCTACAATGGGGCGAATGGCGAGCTTCGTTATTACCAGGCCCGGCTCTTCTTTACCCCCGGCTGCGCCATGGAAAGCGTACGCGCCTTTGCGGTGGTGAATTCCCTCGACGGGCTATATACCCGCATCGCCCACGAGCCCCGCGACCTCAATGTGAATTGCGACGAAGCCATCATTGCCAACGGCTTTTTGCTCTACCTTGAATCCCCCTACGATGGGCAGGAGATCGAAATCAAACTCTCGGATACCATGTTCCTGCAAAGCCTGGAGTTCTTCGAGCTTTCCTCGCAGGAGGGTCTGGCCCTGCTGGCCGCCCCGCCCGCTGCCCCTGCCCCCGCCGCGCCCGAAGTAGCCCCGCAGGCCCGTGGGGAGGCCCCTGCACAGCCCACAGCCGCGCAGGCTGTTCCCGCACAGTTGGCGGCCCCGGCCCCGGAGCAGGATTCTAAAGAAGCTGCGGTCAGTGCGCCCAAAGGCATCACCCACAATTTCATCAGCGTGAATGTGGGCAAGGTGGATCAGCTGATGGATCTGGTGGGCGAAATCGTCACTACGGAATCCATGGTCATCAAGCACCCGGAAGTGGTGAACCTGCATATCGAATCCTTTGAAAAGCAATCCCGCCGCCTGCGCCAGCTCACGGACGAGCTGCAGGATGTGGTGATGTCCATCCGCATGGTGCCCATCTCCTCCACCTTCCGCAAGATGCAGCGCATCGTGCGGGATATGAGCCTCAAAACGGGCAAGGAGGCGCAGCTGGTGCTGCTGGGCGAGCAGACCGAGGTGGATAAGAACGTGATTGAGAACCTCTCCGACCCGCTCATGCATATGATCCGCAACAGTATGGATCATGGCCTCGAGCCCGCGGCGGAGCGCCTGGCCAAGGGCAAGCCCGCCATGGGCACCATCGTGCTGGAGGCCCGCAACACCGGCGGAGATGTAATCATTACCATATCGGACGACGGCCAGGGCCTCGACCGCGACAAGCTCATCAAAAAGGCCCAGGAGCGCGGCCTCACCCAAAAGAGCGAGAGCGAGATCAGCGACCGGGAGGCTTATAACTTTATCCTCGCACCCGGCTTCTCCACCAACGAACAGGTCACGGAATTCTCCGGCCGGGGCGTGGGCATGGATGTGGTCTGCTCCAATGTAGAAAAGATGGGCGGCAGCGTTTCCATCAACAGCGTGCCCGGCAAAGGCACCACGTTCACCCTGCAGATTCCCCTTACGCTGGCCATCATCGAGGGCATGGACGTGCGGGTGGCTTCGGAGCATTACATCATCCCCATCCTCAACATCCGCGAATCCTTCGAGCTGCAATCAGAAGACCTGATCGTGGCCCCGGATGGCACCGAGAGCATCATCATCCGCGGCAAGTGCTACCTCGTGCGTCGGCTGCACGAGCTATTCGGCGTTCCCGGCGCCAAGGAAGATCTTAAATCCGGCATCATGGTGCTGGTGGAGAGCGAGCGAGGCAGCGTTTGCCTCTTCGTCGATCAGATTGTGGGCGAGCAGCAGGCGGTCATCAAGCCCCTGCCCAGCTTCATCGCCCGCATCTTGGGGCGGCTGCCCCACCTATCCGGCTGCACCATCCTGGGCAACGGCTCCATCAGTCTGATCCTCGATGTGAACAGCCTGGTCTCCAATACTTAAATAACCCTTAGGGTATGAGCAAAGCGGCGCGGTGCGAAAAAAGCGGCTACGCCGCTTTTATGCCGCAAATAGGATGTACCCCAACCCCCAAAAGCGGCGTAGCCGCTTTTTTC
>DHOI01000138.1:30200-32161 GCA_002409725.1 Christensenella sp. UBA5394 | reverse complement strand
TTAAATTGCAATTTAACGGTTCGTGTGATTTAATAAGAAGAACAATATGCAAACAGCGAGGTACGCGCTTTGGAACAGCTAATCGCCATCGATGGCAACAGCCTTATGCACAGGGCCTATTACGCCCTGCCTTCTATGGCCACCAAGAACGGCACCCCCACGGGGGCCATCTATGGTTTTTTGAGCATGCTGTTAAAGCTCGTGGAACGGCAGCCCGCCTACCTGCTGGTAGCCTTCGATATGCACGGCCCCACCTTCCGCCACGAATTCTATGGGGAATACAAGGCGGGACGCAAGGTTACGCCGGAGGATTTGCGGCCCCAGTTCCCCTTGCTCAAGGAGGTGCTCTCGGCCATGGGCATCGCCGTGTGCGAATGCGAGCGCTTCGAGGCGGATGATATACTGGGCACGGCTTCCCGCATGGCGGAGCGGGCCGGTGTGGAAGCACTCCTGGTCACGGGTGACCGGGATGCTTTGCAGCTCATCACCCCCCGCACCCACGTGCTGATGACCAAGAAAGGCATTTCCGAGACCGTGGAATACGACGAGGCGGTTTTGCTAGAAACCTACGGCCTCACGCCGGAGCGTATGCCCGATTTGAAGGGCTTGATGGGCGACGGATCGGATAACATCCCCGGCATCCCCGGCGTAGGGGAAAAGACGGCCCTTAAATTACTGGGAAAATACGGCACCATGGAGAATGCCCTGGCCCGCGCGGCCGAGGAAAAGGGGGCTTTAAAGGCCAAGCTGGAAGGCGGCGGGGACTCCGCCCGGCTCAGCTACAAGCTGGGCCTGATCGATACGCAGGCTCCCATAGATGCAAACCTTGAAGACTGGGCCTTTCGGCCTGCCACCCTGCTGGACGCGCTGCCCCTGCTGCATAAACTGGAGCTGCGTTCGCTGGCGGGCCGTGTGGCAGACCGTGGCGGGCAAGCGCCCGCCGCCGCCACCTCGACCGTACCGGCGCGCGAGACGCGACGCATCGAGGATGAAGCGGGCGTAGCCGCCCTGTGCGAAGAACTGAATAATGCCAAACGCCTGGCCATCGTAGTGGGCGAGGGGCTGGCGCTGGCCATGGACGGGGCCACGCAATTCGAGATCTCCCTCGCGGGTGGAACCCTGCTGACCCCGGGGCTGGAGCCGGCGCGGGTTCTGGCGTTGCTCAAACCCATTTTGGAGGACGCGGCTATAGAAAAGGCCATGTTCGACGCGAAGGCCCTGCAACATATGCTAGATGCTTACGGCGTACGCCTCGCGGGCGTGAAGTGGGACGCCATGATCCAGGATTACCTGCTGCACGCCATCCACCCCGCGGATTCGCTCAAGACCCTCTGTGCGGAACAGGGGGTGGAGCCAGGGGCCGCGGCCCTCTGGTCGCTCTGCGTGAAAATGCAGGCGGAAATGGAAGAGAAGGGGCTTTGGAGCCTCTATGAAACCGTGGAGCTACCCCTCGTGTGGGTGCTATACGATATGGAGCACGAGGGCTTCCGCATGGATGCCGAGGTTCTCAAGAATTTGAGCGCCGCCTTTGGCGAGCGCATCGGGTGGGCCGAGGAAGGCATTCACGAGCTGGCTGGGGAGAAATTCAACATCCTTTCCCCCAAGCAACTTGGCACAATCCTCTTTGAAAAGCTGGGCCTGCCGGCCCAGAAAAAGACCAAGACCGGCTATTCCACGGACGCGGCCGTACTGGAAGCCCTGGAAGACAAGCACCCTATCGTGCCCCTGGTTACGGAATACCGCTTTCTATCCAAGCTCAAAAGCACCTTTGTAGACGGCCTGCTGGGACTGATGCAGCCGGATGGCCGGGTACACACCAGCTTTAACCAAAATGTGGCCGCCACGGGCCGCATATCCAGCACAGAGCCTAATTTGCAGAATATCCCCGTACGCACGGAGCTGGGGCGGGAGATCCGCCGGGCCTTTGTAGCCAGCCCGGGCAAGGTGCTGGTAGGCGCGGA
>DHOI01000138.1:0-29941 GCA_002409725.1 Christensenella sp. UBA5394 | reverse complement strand
ATCACCGCCTCGGAAGTGTTCGGCATTGCGCCCGAGAGCCTCACGCCTGCCCAGCGTAGCGCGGCCAAGGCAGTGAATTTCGGCATCGTTTACGGCATCAGCGAATTCGGCCTGGCCCGCAACATCGGCGTTTCCCGCAAGGAGGCGGGGGATTACATCGCCGGCTATTTCCGGCGCTACCCGGGCGTGAAAGCTTATCTCGACAAGTGCGTGGAGGAAGGCAAGGCCAAGGGCTACGCTTCCACCCTAATGGGCCGCAGGCGGGAATTGCCCGAGCTTAGTTCCTCCAATTTCAACACCCGCAGCTTTGGCGAACGGGTGGCCATGAACATGCCCATCCAGGGCACGGCCGCGGATATCATCAAGCTGGCCATGGTGCGGGTGCAGCAGGCCCTCTCCGAGCGGGGGCTCAAGGCCAAGCTGATTTTGCAGATACACGACGAACTCATTTTGGATACGCCCCTTGATGAAGTCGAGCCGGTTAAACGCCTGCTCTGCGCCTGCATGGAGGGTTCGATGGCGCTTTCCGTCCCCTTGGTTGCGGAGGTGCGGGAGGGCCATAGTTGGTATGACACGAAGTAGCATGCCCGTGATCGGCCTCACCGGCTCCATGGCCGCGGGCAAATCCACCGTAGCGCGGCATTTGGCCAAGCTCGGGGCCTATGTGGCCGATGCGGATCAGGCGGCCCGGCGGGTCGTCCTGCCCGATACGGCGGGTTTACAGGCGCTGGTTGCGCGCTTTGGCCCGGGCATATTGCGGCCTGATGGCGCGTTGGATCGGCCCGCCCTCTCTGCCATTGCCTTTGGCGATGCGGCTGCCCTGGCCGATCTCAACGCCATAACGCATCCGCGCATCCGCGCGGAAATGGAAGCCGAGCTGAGCAAGGCCCGTGCCCGGGGCATGCAAGCCGCCGTACTGGATGCGGCCCTTTTGCTCGAGGCCGGCTGGCAGGATCTATGTGATGAGGTGTGGCTGGTTACGGCTCCCGAGGAAGCGCGGCTTAACCGGGCTATGACGCGTGACGGACTAAGCCACGAGGCCGCCCAAGCTCGGATGGCCGCCCAGATGCCCGAGGAGGAAAAACGGGCGCTGGCGGATGTGATTTTAGAGAACGGCGGCTCTAAGGAGGCGCTTTTCGCCCAAACGGAGGCCGCCTATGCGCGCCTAGAGAAAGGAACGCGATGAAAAAGCTCGGTAAGGCGCTTCTGGTGGCCGCGATTTTGCTGGCCCTGGTACTGTGTGCCTTCTGGCTCAACGAATATATGGAAAAGCGCAAATACCGCCTGGATTACCCAGGCGAGATCATGGCTTCGAGCGCGGAATTCAGCCTCGATCCCTATTTGGTGGCGGCGGTTATCCATTGCGAAAGCGGCAACCGGCCTGCGGTTGCCTCTGCCAAGGGCGCGGTGGGCCTTATGCAGATCATGCCGGATACAGGCGGCTGGATCGCTGCTAAGCTGGGACTCGCTGATTTTACGGAGTCCATGCTCACGGATCCGGCCCTGAACATCCGCCTAGGCTGCTGGTACCTGCGCTACCTGCTGGATCGGTTTGGCGGCGTGCGCAACCATGCCCTGGCCGCTTATAACGCCGGGCCGGGCAACCTCGAAAAGTGGCTGGCGGACGAGGCCTACAGCCAGGATGGCCTACTGACGAAGATCCCCTTTGCGGAGACCGGTAGCTATGTGAAAAGAGTGGAACAAGCCTATGAAAAATACAAAAAGCTATATCCGGACGAGCTTGGTTAGGCGCGCCGCCGCGTTTTTATTGGCGCTGCTTTTCTGCCTGCTTTGCGCCTGCTCGGCGCAGACGGTGGAGAAGGAGGAGGAAGCAGCCCTGCTCACCACTCCCTCACCCGCTCCCGCGCCTCTAACGGGGGGCGAGATACGCCTGCCCATGCCCATCAACGCCGATATCACCGACCCCCTGCGCGTGAATACTGAGGAGATGCTCTCGCTCTTTTCGCTGATCTATGAGGGCCTCATCAGCGTCGGCAGCACGGGCAAGCTCACGGCGGAGCTGGCGGAAAGCTGGACCGGCGACGAGGCCGCCAAGGTATGGACCTTTACCCTGCGCAGCGGCGTCAAGTGGCATAGCGGCAGCGATTTTACGGCCTATGACGTAACGGCCACGTTCTCCCGCCTCAAGGAATTGGGCGCGGACTCCTATTATGCCTATCAGGCGAAGAAGATCGAATCCATGCGGGCGGTGGACGACCGCACGCTGGAGGTGACCATGGCCCAGGCGGGCTATGCCTCGCTCTATGCCCTCGCCTTCCCCGTGATGCAGGGGGGCCAGGCCGCCGCCCTACCCGTGGGCACGGGCCCCTTCCTGCTGGAAAGCTGGACGGGCCAGGAGGCGCGCCTGATTGCCAACGGGAATTGGTGGAAGCAGCGGCCCTATCTCGACGCCATCGTCTTTGTGGAGCGCGACAGCAATGAAACGGCCCTGGCCTCCTACCAGGCCGGCCAGCTGGATATGGTGCCCAGCTCCAACACGGGCGTGGGCCGCTACCGTAGCGAATCCACCACGGTGCTCGATGTGATGACCCAAACGGCGGAGCTGCTGCTGATCAACAGCAACAACGCGCCCCTTCGGGATGCCAATGTACGCAAGGCCCTTTCCTACGCCTTGGATCGTGGCAAGATCATCGCCAATATCTACATGAACCGTGCCCAGCCCTGCGATGTACCGGTCGCGCCGGATAGCTGGATTTACGAGAGTAAGAGCAAGGTATACGACTATAACCTCGCCAAGGCCCGCGAACTTTTGGCCGAGGCGGGCTGGGAGCAGGATGAAGAGAGCGGCCTGCTCATGCGCAACGGCCAGGGCTTTAGCGTGCGCCTGTTGGTGAATGAATCCTCCGAGACCACCCGCAAGGAGGCTGCAAACCTCATCGCCTCGCAGCTGATGGAGCTAGGCATGGAGGTGGAGCTGACCGCAGCGCCCCACGCCTTGGGCCAGAGCGATAGCGAATATATGCAAAAGCTTAGCGCCGGAACATATGACCTCTGCCTCATCGGCGTGAACCTTGGCCGCGACGGCGACCTCACAGAGGTGATGGATCCGGCGGGCACGGCCCACTACGGCAACTATTCCGTGCCGGAGCTTACGGCCATGGCCAAGGATATCCTCATAGCTAAGGACGAAACTGCCTACCGCGAGGCAGCCTCGGCATTTCAGGTGAAATTCGCGGAGGAACTGCCCTTCATCGTGCTTTACTTCCGCCTCAACAGCATCGTCTATTCGGCGGAGATCAAGGGTGTGAGCGAGGCGCGTGAGCCAGATATCATGTATACGGCGGATAAATGGTATATCAACCAGCGCCAGGATTGACCGCAAGGCAACCTTTGGCTATACTGGAACGGAAAGATTAGTAGGAGAATGTACATGCTCGTTATCATCATCGCCGCGGCCGTGGTGGCGCTGGATCAGGTTACTAAGCTGCTGGCCGCAAACTTGCTTACCGTCCTGCCCGCCAATACCTATGCCCTCTGGCCCGGGATTTTCCATCTTACGTATACGGAAAACCGCGGCGCTGCCTTTGGCATGCTGCAAAACGCCCGCTGGTTCTTTATCATAACTACCGTGATCGCCTGCGGGATCATGATCTGGTTTCTCCATAAGGAGCGGGGCAAAATGCACCTTCTGATGCGGGTGACGCTTGCTCTCATCCTGGGCGGCGCGCTGGGGAATTTCATCGACCGCTTGTTCCTGGGCTATGTGCGGGATATGTTCTCCGCCGTAATCATCAATTTTGCTATCTTCAACGTGGCCGACAGCGCCGTGAGCGTGGGCTGCGTGCTGCTTTTCATCGATCTGCTGTTCCTCAAGGGCAAACGGTATATGGCGGACCCGCCCAAGGGCGAGAAGGCGCTCCCCAAGGAGGGCGGGGCCGGGCCCGCAGAATGATTTCCGATTTCGAATTCGAAGGCGAATACGAAGGCCCCGAAGCGACGCTGGAAGCCCGGGCGGACAGCGCCGGGGAACGGCTGGATGTATTCTGCGCCCGTTCCTTTGGCCTCACCCGTTCGCAGGCACAGCGGGCCATCGCTTGTGGCAACGCCGCCATCGAGGGGCGAACAGCCAAAGCCAGCGATAAGCTGCGGGAGGGAGACTTCGTTTCCTTTCTGCCGCCACCCGTGCGCGAATTGGAGGCCAGGCCCCAGGATATCCCCCTCTCGATCGTGTATGAGGATGCGGATATCGCCGTGATCGACAAGCCCCAGGGCATGGTGGTGCACCCGGCGGCCGGCAATCCGGACGGCACGCTGGTCAATGCCCTGCTCTTTCATTTGGAGGGGCTTTCCGGCATCGGCGGGGCGGCCCGGCCCGGCATCGTGCACCGCATCGATAAGCTGACCAGCGGCCTGCTTGTGGTGGCCAAGAACGACCTGGCCCACAATTCCCTTTCGGAGCAGCTCAAGGCCCATACGGTCCGACGCACCTATATCGCCATCGTGGAGGGCAATTTTCGCGAGGATGCAGGCACGGTGGACGCGGCCATCGCCCGCAGCCGCACCGACCGCAAGCGCATGGCCATCGATAGGGAAGGCCGCAGCGCCGTGACCCATTGGCGGGTGCTGGAACGCTACGGGAAATTCACGTTGATAGAAGCCAGGCTGGAAACGGGCCGCACCCACCAGATCCGGGTACATATGGCGAGCCTGGGCCACCCCGTGGCCGGGGATGTGGTATACGGTCCTTCGAAGCCCAAGCTGGGCCTCGAAGGCCAGGCCCTGCATGCGGCCCGGCTGGCTCTCCGCCACCCGCGCACGGGGCAGGATATGGCCTTTGCAGCCCCAGTGCCGGCGTATTTCCGCACAGCCCTGCAAAAGGCGGGCAGGCCGGGAGACGAGGATATCGAGGCTTTTTTGCAAAAACTCTGGGGGGAATGAGCCATGGCAAAGGCGAAGCGCAACCAGGGCCGGGGCTACCTGCTCTTTACCGGGGCGATGATCGCCTGCTGCGTGGGCCTGTATGTGGCGCAATCCCTGCCTGCGGCCCCGGCGGAGGCGGAGCCGACGCCCACGCCCCTTTACCACAGCTACCCCTCCGAGGATGCCTTCTTAGAAAACGCCGCCGCCTTCGGTCTCCCGGCCCAGCCGGAGCCGGAGGCGGGTAAGCTGCCGGGCTCTGCGGAATATCGGCTCGCCCGCGAGGATATGGCGGATGCTTACCTGACGCTCTCCTTCAGGGAAGGCGGGGTCTGCGCCTTCCTGCTGCGCCTGCCCGATGAACCGGCCCCCGAAAAATTGCCCAAGAACGCCACGCCCATCGAAGCGGATGTTTACCAAGCGCGGCTTGAAGCTTACGCCGCCTGCCAGGCCTGGCGGCAGGAAGCCCTGCCCGCCCTTTGTACCGCCTTAGACCCCACCGGCTCCTGCACGGCTGCTGATATCGCCCGCTTTTGTGCTCTGCTCGAGGAAACGGCCCAAACAGGCGCCAGTCGGGAAGAGAAGGCGGGGAACCTTGCCTTTACCTGCTACATCGCCCGGAATGAGGCGGAGGGATCTCTGATCTGCGCCTCCGCTACAAGGAGCGATAACTAAAGCAAATTATATGTCGATACTTGCAAGTATCCACCAGTTATTGTATAATATGGAAACAGGTATACCATATATTTTGTGTAGGATCGCTTGGGGGAAGGAAATACTATGGATAAAACGCATGTCACCGTACAGATCGGCGGGCAGGATTTTCGTTTGGCTGCTGAGGAGAGCGAGGTATATGTCCGCAAGATCGCCAAGTATGTCAACGAAAAGATCGAAGAGGTGCAGCGGGCCTATCCCAATTTGAGCACGGGCAATTGCGTTCTCCTGGCGGCGCTGAATTTATCCGACGAGCTGCATAAGCTACGGGAGGATTACGACGCGCTAGATTCCCGCATTTCAGAGCTCCGGGAGATGCCCCGCCAAAGCGCGCCCGTCAAGCGCCCTTTCGAGAGCGGGAAAGCGCTGCCCACAAAATGAGCTGATGGCGGATGCTGTGCGGCCCGGGATGTTTCCCGGCCGCTTTTTTGTCCCTGAACAGAGGAGAAAAGACTATGCTGCTTTTATCGCCCGCGGGCAGCCCCGAGAGCTTGCGTGCAGCCCTACAAAGCGGGGCGGATGGGGTCTACTTCGGCGGGGCCGCCTTCAACGCCCGTCGGGGCGCGGCCAATTTTGATGAGAACGCCATGCTGAAGGCTTTGGATGCCTGCCGCCTCTATGGCGCGCGTTCCTTTATCACCATGAACACCCTGCTCACAGATCGGGAGCTGCCAGCGGCTTTGGCCTACGCCCGCTTCCTTTACGAGGCCGGGGCGGATGCGCTGATCGTGCAGGACTTGGGCCTGATCCACCTTTTAAAGCGGGAATTGCCGGATTTCAGCCTCCACGCCAGCACCCAGTTGGGCGTGTGCGATATCCCGGGGGCCAGGCTAATGCAGGAGTTGGGCCTGAAATGCGCCGTGCTGGCCCGCGAGGTGGGCCTTGACGGCATCCGCGCCATCCATGCGGCCGTGGATATCCCCCTCGAAGCCTTTGCCCATGGCGCGCTGTGCATGAGCTTTTCCGGAGCCTGCCTGCTTTCCTCCATGGCCGGGGAGCGGAGCGGCAACCGGGGTACCTGCGCCCAGCCCTGCCGCAAGCGTATGGCCCTCAGCCGCAAGCCCGGCCCCGATGATTATGCCCTGAGCCTTTCCGACCTTTGCATGCTCGAGCATTTGGATGATCTCGCCTCTGCCGGGGTATCCTGGCTAAAGCTGGAAGGCCGTATGAAGCGGCCGGAATACGTGGCCGCCGTCACCGCCGCCTACCGCGCCGCCTTGGATGGCGCAAACGCAAAGGAACTTGCCACGCACAAGCAGCGCCTGCTGGCCCTGTTCGATCGGGGCGGGGGCAAAACGGGCTATTTTTATGGCGATCATGCAATTACGGGCTGCGTGGCCGAGGCGGCCCCGGCAGCCGCCCTTTTGCGGGAGTTGGCCCAAAGCTACGCCGGCGAGAACCGCCGCCAACCCATCTCATTGCACCTGACCTTGCGTCTGGGCGAACCTGTCCGGCTGAAAATTACGGCCGAGGGCCGCGCGTCCATCTCCGTGGAAGGACCTGCGCCCGAACGAGCGGAGAAGCCGCAGAGCGCGGCGCGCTATTTGGAGCAGCTAAGAAAGCTCGGGGACACGCCCTTCATCGCCGCCTCCTGCACGGGGGAGATCGACGAGGATGCTTACCTACCCGTTCGCAGTCTCAACGAACTGCGCCGCCGGACCTGTGAGGCTCTAATCGAAGCCCTACGTTTGCGGCGAAAAGCGCCACAGGCGCAGCCCGCCGAGAATCTCGTGCCCGCGCCGCGAAACGAGCCTACGCAGATACTGGCCCTTGTACGCAATGAGGCCCAGGCGCGCGCGGCCGCGGCGGCCGGGGCGGAAATGGTGGCGCTGGAAGCCTCTTTACAGGCGGAAGCCGCGTTAAACGCTTTGCAAGACCTGCGCGGGCCTGCCCGGCTGCTCCTTGCCCTGCCTACCGCAGCCCCGCAGGGCAAGGAAACGGCGCGCCTGGAAGGCTTGCTGCATAGCGGCCTTGTCGATGGAGCCGTGGCGGCGAATATCGGCCAAGCGCTGATGACCGAGGGCCTGGCCTTGCGCATCGCGGGCACCCAACTGAACGCCTTCAACACCGAAAGCGTGCACAGCCTAAAATCGATGGGATTCGCAGAGGTGATGCTATCTGTGGAACTGACAAAGGCGCAAATGCGTGATATACTGGCAGTAGATTACGCCTCCGGAATCTCGGCCTATGGCCGGGCGCAGCTGATGCAGCTTTTCCATTGCCCTCGCAAGGAGGCAAGGGGCTGCGGCGGCTGCACGGGCGTGGGCGATTATCTCGAGGATGAGGCCGGGCGGCGCTTCCCCCTTTCGTCTGTGAAAGGGGCGGACGGCTGCTTGGTGCGCCTATTGAACTGCCTGCCCACGGATATAACGGATTACCTCGCGCAATTGCCCAGGCCCGGCCTCGTGCAGCTCGCCTTTTATGAGGAGGAGCCCAGCGAGGTATCCCGCCTGATCGCGCGGGCCAAAGCGGCTCTCGCTGGCGAGGCTGTGGAGCCGCCTGCGAACGCCACCCGCGGCCATTGGAGCCGGGCCGTGGAATAAAAGCAAAAGCAAGGATACGACCATGCTGGATAAAGTATTAAAAACCCTGGAATACGATAAAATACGTGCGCAGCTGGCGCAGAAGGCCCAATGCTTTGCCGGCCGGGAGCTGGCCGAGGCGCTGACCCCCACCTTTACGCGGGAGGAAGTCGCCTCCGCCCTGGCCCTTACGGCCGAGGCGGAGAGCCTGTATTTGCGCACGGGCCATGCGCCTGTGGAGGATTTCCCGGATATGCGCCCCTGCCTCAAACGCATTCACGCGGCGCTCTACCTCTCGCCAACGGAGCTTTTGGGCTTGGCACGGGTTCTTCGGGCCATCCGCCTTTGCAAGGAGGCCTTGGAGGCCGCTGAGGACTGCCCGCGCCTTCGAAACCTTTCAGAATGGCTGGCCGCCCACCGCAGCGTGGAGGAGGAGATCGGCCGCTGCATCGTCGGCGAAGATGAGATATCCGACGGCGCTTCCCCGGCCCTGGCCCGCATCCGCCGTAGCATGCGGGTCACGAACGATCGGGTGCGCGAGCGGCTGGGCAACATGATCCGTTCCACTACCTTTCAGAAATACTTGCAGGAGCCGTTGGTAACCATTCGCAACGGACGTTTCGTGCTGCCCGTGAAGCAGGAATACAGGCAGAATGTGCCCGGCCTGATCCACGACCAATCCGGCAGCGGAGCCACGCTCTTCATCGAGCCCACGGCTGTGGTGGAGCTGGGCAATGAATACAAAAAGCTGCTGGGCGAGGAGGAAGAGGAGATCGAGCGCATCCTCGCCGAGCTCACGGCCCTTTGCGCCCCCTATGCGGCGGATATGATGGAGGGCCTAAGCATATTGGGCCGTGTAGACCTGGCCTTTGCCAAGGCGCGCTTGGCCCGGGAGATGGAGGCAACGCGACCGGAGCTTGATGAAAGCGGCTATGCCCGCATCATACGGGGCAGGCATCCGCTGATACCGGCAGATCAAGTGGTGCCTATCGATATCTGGCTGGGGCAGGATTTTCAAACCCTTATCATTACCGGCCCTAACACAGGCGGCAAAACGGTGACCCTCAAGACGGTGGGCCTGTTCGTGCTGATGGCCCAGAGCGGCCTTTTCATCCCGGCGCAAGTGGGTAGCCGTCTGCCCGTGTTCGAGGCCGTGTATGCGGATATCGGCGATGAGCAGAGCATCGAGCAGAGCCTTTCCACCTTCTCCAGCCACATGACCAACATCGTTGCCATTTTGGAGCGGGCCGACGTAGGCTCGCTGGTGCTGCTGGATGAGTTGGGGGCGGGCACCGACCCCATTGAGGGCGCGGCGCTCGCCATGAGCATTCTTGAAGAGCTGCACGGTCGGGGCTGCCTCACCGTGGCCACCACGCACTATAGCGAGATCAAGGCTTTCGCCCTCATGCGGCCCGGCATGGAGAACGCCTCCATGGAATTCGACGTGGACAGGCTCTGCCCCACCTACCGGCTGTTCATCGGCATACCCGGCAAATCCAATGCCTTTGAAATTTCCCGCCGCCTGGGCATGGGCGAGGGCCTGATCGAAAAAGCGCGGGGCTACCTGAAAAATGAAGATGTTAAATTTGAGGATATTATCTCCGGGGCCGAGGCCCAGCACCGCAGGGCGGAAGAAGAACGCCGCCTGGCTGCCGAGGCCCGACAGGAGCTGGATAAGCTCCGCCGCGAGGTGGAGGAGCAGCGTGTGCGCATGGAGGCCGAACGGGAAAAGCTGCGCGCCAAAGCGAAAGAGGATTCCCGCAAGCTGGTGGCGGATACCAGAACGGAAATGGAAAAGCTGATTGCCGATATCCGGGCCATCCCGGGCGTCGACCAGCGCGCTGCGGACCGGGTCATCCAGCGCTCGCGAGACACCCTCAGGACCAAGGAGGGTGCGCTGGCCGAGCCCTTGGCCAAAAAGAAGCCCGCCTATGGCACGGCTCCCAAGGCCGTGCGGCCCGGGGACACGGTGCGTATCCTTTCGCTGGATCAAAAGGCTACGGTGCTTTCGCCTTCGGATGCCAAGGGCGAGGTGCAGGTGCAGGCGGGCATTATGAAGCTGAGCGCCAAGTTAAGCGACCTGCGCCTTTTAGAGGATGACGGGCCCAAGAAGGGTGTGGGCAAGATCCAGCTGGAAGCGGATCGCCAGGCCGGCATAGAGCTGGATGTGCGGGGCATGCTGGTGGATGAAGCCCTGCTTACGGTAGACCGATATATTGATAACTGCCTTTTGAGCGGGCTTACGGAGATCAGCATCATCCACGGCAAGGGCACGGGCGCGCTGCGGGCCGGCGTCCAGGATTTCCTTCGGCGGGACAAGCGGGTCAAGAGCTTCCGCATGGGCGCATACGGCGAAGGCGACGCGGGCGTGACCGTGGTCAGCTTCCAAAAATAACACAGAAATTTACACCCAGTTCATACAAGCTGCGGGGAAGGATGGTATCATTAATGACAAAACTGGCCGTGTCCGCCTGCCTACTGGGGGAGAGCTGCCGCTATAACGGCAAAGCCAAAGCGGATGCAACCGTGATTGAGCGGGCCAAGGCCGCAGGCGCGCTCGCCATTTGCCCGGAATGCCTAGGCGGCCTGCCTACGCCCCGCCTGCCCAGCGAAATCCGGGGCGGCGACGGGGAAGACGTGCTCGATGGCCTCGCCAAAGTGGTCGATCAAGCGGGCCGGGATGTAACGGCGGCCTTCATCAAGGGTGCACAGGAAGCCCTGCGCGTTTGTCAGGAGGCTGGGGTCACGGAGGCCATTCTGAAGGCCCGCAGCCCTTCCTGCGGCGCAGGAACCATCTACGACGGCAGCTTTTCGGGCCAATGCAGGCCGGGGATGGGCGTGGCGGCCGCGCTGTTTAAGCGCTACGGTATCGCCCTTTCGACCGAAGAAGAAGCAGAATAAGGGGGAATCGCCATGGAGAAGAATTCCATTCTGGTCATCGATGACGACCGGAATATCCTGGCCATCATCGAAATGTACCTGCGCAAGGCCGGCTATGAGGTGACCTGCGGCGAGCGGGGGGATGAGGCCCTGCAGCTTTTCCGCAAGGTGCAGCCCGCGCTGGTGGTGCTGGATGTGATGCTGCCCGGCCTGGACGGTTGGGAGGTATTGGGCAAGATGCGGGCCGAAAGCGACGTGCCCGTGATCATGCTCACCGCAAAAGGGGATACGCTCGATCGCATCCAGGGTCTCGACCTTGGCGCGGACGACTATATCGTTAAGCCCTTTGACGCAAAAGAGCTCCTAGCCCGGGTCAAGGCGGTGCTTCGGCGCAGCAGCCAGCCCGAAAACGAAAAGAGCGTGGAATTCGAGGGCCTTTCCATTTCCCTCGACAATTACGCCGTTATTATGGATGGCAAGCAGATCGAAATGCCGCCCAAGGAGATCGAGCTGCTGTTCTTCCTGGCCTCGCGCGAGGGCAAGGTATTCACACGCGAGCAGCTTTTGGAGCAGGTATGGGGCTTCGATTTCTTTGGTGATTCCCGCACGGTGGATGTGCACGTAAAGCGCATCCGCGAAAAGCTGGGCGAGCGGGAGGCTTGGCAGCTCAAAACCGTGTGGGGCGTGGGCTATAAATTCGAGGCTAAAAAATAAATGTTCAGAACCCTCTTTTCCCGCATGCTGGTCACCTACCTTTCCGTAACGCTGGGGCTGATGATCCTCTTGGGCGTTACGGTGGGCAGCATGTTCCAGCAGCAATATATGGGGGAAAAGGAGAGCGAACTTCGGCGCGAGGCCGAGGAGATCGCCGACACGGTGGTCAACCGCTATATGGATGACGACAAGCGGCCCCTGGCGGAAAAGGAGCTATTGACCATCGCCCGTAAATACGACGCCATGATCGTGCTGCGCTTTGCCGATGCCAAATACGGAAAACGGGCCTTTGTGGATGAAGGCTCGCAGGAAAAATGGAAGGGCAGCCAGGATATGGATGTGGAGGAGCAGGCGCTCGCCCTGCTTGACGGGACGGACGCGGGCTGCATCGTCACCAATATGCTCCAGGATCGGGTGGATATCCCGGTGATGACCCTCATAGCCCCCATCGCTAATGGAGAGAGGATCATTGCGGCGCTTTTTTTGCACACGGATATGAGCCGTATCAACGCCTCCGTGCGCCAGGTATGGATGGATGTGCTGCTCTATTCCTGTATCGCGGTACTGGTGGCCTTTTTAGCGGTGAGCTATACCACGGGCCGCATTACCCGGCCCATCATCGATATGAACGCCACGGTGCTGCGCTTTTCCAAGGGCGAGTTCGACCTGCGCCTGCGGGCCAAAGGGCAGGATGAAGTAGCCCAGCTGGGCAAGAGCTTTAACCTGATGGCAAATGAGCTCAATTCATTGGAGCAATCCCGCCGCAGCTTCGTGGCCAACGTTTCCCACGAGCTGCGCTCGCCGCTCACCTCCATGCGCGGCTTTTTGGAGGCCATACAGGATGGCACCATTCCCCCGGAGGAAAGCCCAAAATATCTGGCGATCGTCATCGACGAGAACCGCCGCATGACCGGCATGGTCAACGACCTCCTGGATCTCGCCCGCATTGAATCCGGCCAATACGCCCTTAATTTGAGCGCCTTCGACATCAACGAGCTGATCGCCCGCACCCTGCTAACCTTCGAGGCCCGCATCGACTCTGCGCATATCGAAATAGCGCTTGATTTTTCCGAAAATTACTGCTATGTTGAAGCGGATGCGGACCAGATCGCACAGGTGCTGCGAAACCTCATTGACAATGCCGTCAAATTCACCCCGGAGGGAGGCCGCCTGACTATTTCCACAGCTGCGGATAAGCGGCTTGCGACCATCCGCGTGGCGGATAGCGGCAAGGGCATGGCGGCGGAGGATATCCCCTATGTGTTCGATAGGTTCTACAAAGCCGAAAAGGCGCATACCCCCCGCGCACAAAGCGGAACCGGCTTGGGGCTCTCCATCGTCAAGCGCATTATTGCCGCGCATGGGCAGGATATAACAGTAGAGAGCGAGCTGGGCAGCGGTACGGCCTTCATCTTTACCCTCAAACGGGCTGAGCGGCCCCAGCTGCAGCCCAAACTCTCGCAGCGGCGTGCATAGCGCGAAGCGATTCGTGGAAAGGAATATATATGGAAGAGAACAACACCTATCAGCGTGAACAACAGGAAAACCCACCAAAAGAGGAGCAGGCGCCCGCCTCTTATCCCAACGCGCGGCCACGCTTCAGCACGGAGCAGCCGGAGAAAAAGCGCGGCAACATAGGCGGCTATGTGGCTGTGGGCGCGGTCTGCCTGCTGGTGGGCTTGGCGCTGGGCTCGCTGATCACGGGGCTGGTGTCCCTGGGCACGAGCGGCATATCTGCCCTGATCCGGGAGGGCACGGAGCATACGCCTGAGGATATTTGGAAATGGGATTGGGAATGGGATGGCTTTGGCCCCCGCTCGGATGCGCCGCATCCCGCCGAGCCCGAAGCCGTGAAGCCCGAGAAGATCGAGCCGCCCGAATATGTTTCGAGGCCCCTGCCTGCCTTCGACGGGCAAGCGCCGGCGCTCGGCAATGTAGTCAACCCCCTGCCCGATATCGTGGAGCATTCGAGCAAGGGCGTGGTTGGCCTGGATATTTACTATGCCTCCGAGCGTGGCGATGAGGATTTTTTGGGCGGCTACGGCAGCGGCTTTGTAGTTTCCAGCGAGGGCTATATCATTACTAATGCCCATGTGGTGGAGGATGCTTCCCGCGTAATGGTGAAGTTTACCGATGGGGATGAGCTCGAAGCCGAGATAGTAGGCGCGGATACGCGCCTCGATGTGGCCGTGCTCAAGATCGAGCCGGCGGATTCACTCACGCCCCTGGCCCTCGGTACGAGCGCCGATGTGCGGGTGGGCGATTTTACCGTGGCCATCGGCAACCCCACGGGCGAGAAGCTGGCGGATACAGCCACCTTCGGCATCATCAGCGCCACAGGCCGCCAAACAAATGTGGATGGCCGGGTTAACAGCTATTTGCAAACGGACGCGGCTATCAATCCCGGCTCCAGCGGCGGCCCTCTGCTCGATATGCAGGGCAGGGTGATCGGCATCACCAGCGCTAAAACCCTCTACGCCGGCTATGACGATTATGGCAACGTGGTCAACGCCGAGGGCATTGGCTACGCCATTCCCATCGACGACGCCATGAAGGTGGTGGCGGAGCTGATCACCACGGGACACGTGGTGCGGCCCGGCATCGGCATTTCCGTTGTGACCATCGACGCATACTACGCCGAGGAATACGACATCCCCGAGGGCGTGCTGGTCTATACCGTAACGCGCAACGGCCCGGCCCACCATGCGGATCTACGCGTGAACGACATCATCCTCTCCTACAATGGCATCGTGCCCGGTGAGCATAGCGACCTTGTGGACTATGTGGCAGGCTTACAGGTGGGCGATACGATCGAGTTCCACATCTGGCGCAATGGTAAGGAGATGGATATTACCCTCACCGTTGCAGACATCAACCTGGTCGGCACGGAGATCCTTAACGGAGAATACGCGGATATCATCGATTGATATCGCAAACGAGCAAACAAAGCGGCGCACGGCATCGTGCGCCGCCGTTTGTTTCCCCCAAAAGGGTGCGGCGGGCTAGACGCAGGGCACAATAAAGACGGATAAAAACGGGGGCGCACATGGCCTGCCCCGGGCCGCCGGCAAGGTAAAAAACGCATTTTGGTATGGTTATGTACTGTCTATGGGAATAATAAACCAAAACCCCAAGGAGGTTTTGGTTTATGAACGGATTGCATCCCTCTGGCGTTTTGCGCGCCTCCACGGCGCTGATGCTCTGCTGTGCCATGCTGCTGCTGGGCGCGGCCGGGGGCTACAGCCTCGGAAGCAGGGAGCGGGTGAACATAGAATCCCCTGCGGAGGCTGCCCTGCCCCCGGAGGCGGCGCAGGCTGACCCAACAGAGGCGGCGGAGCCGCCCGTGGGCGCGGCGCAGGTAGCCAAAATGGGCGAGGAGACCGTATCCCCGAATGCGGTCGTGACCTGGCGCTACCAAATGGCCTGTGGCCACATCGTGGAGCTGACGGACGCGCAGCCCGTTATCGGCAAGACCCGGCTAGAGCTGGAGGAAGACTACGGGGCCGCGGCGGTGGAAGCTTTCAGCCCCGAGGTGGTGACGCTGTGCCTTCAATCAGATAACTTCTGCCCCGTGCACTATGTGCTCGTACTGAAGGATGAAGCCCTTACCGTGCAAAAAACGAATGAAAAGCTGGAGGTGGAGGTGCTGCTGACTCTAGATGTGGATCTGCCCGCCGATGCTGCCGCGGAATGCGCCGATGGCCTGCCGTTCGACAGCCTGGAGGACATCAATATTTACTTGGAAGGCATCGAGGGATAAAGGAAGATACGGAGCTGTAGGGAGCGCTCAGCAGGATGCGCTCCTTTTCCACTTGAAGCGGCGCAAATCGGGTTGTGAAACATAAATTCCCATGGTACAATAAAATAAGTATAATTATGAGGTGAGCGCTTGATCATTCTGGGCATTGATCCGGGCTATGCTATTTTGGGCTACGGCGTGCTGGAAGCCAGGCTGGGCCAGAGGCCTAGGCCCGTGGACTATGGTGTGATCGAAACGGCTGCGGACGAGCCTTTTCCCCAGCGGCTGGACAAGCTATACCTGGGGGTGCGCCAGCTCATCGGCCTCTATAAGCCGGAACAGGTGGCCTTTGAGGAGCTTTTTTTCTACCGCAATGTGACCACGGCCCTGCAAGTGGGGGCCGGGCGGGGCGTGGCCCTCCTGGCGGCCCAGCAGGCGGGCCTGCCGCTGTATGAATATACCCCCATGCAGATCAAGCTGGCCGTGTGCGGTAACGGGCACGCGGATAAGCGGCAGATCCAGCAGATGGTGCGCCTTCTGCTCTGCCTGAAGGAACTGCCCAAGCCGGACGACGCGGCGGACGCCCTGGGAGCGGCCATATGCCACGCGAATACCTGCGGCCCGGCTGCGGAGGAATTCCGCATCCGCTAATTTGGGTTTGAGATGATGCATTGCTCCACCGATTAAACAATGCCAAAGGATAGGCAAGAAATTTTGGTGCAGAGCAAGGAAGCGGAGCGAAGGCGTACCCGCAGCGGTACGCTGAGCGAGACGATGACGCAGGTACGCCAAAATAACTGCCAGGCTTGGCAGGATTTAGTGGGGGGAGCAATAGATGTTTGCACATATTCGTGGCATTGTGGATGAGCTCGCGCCGGATCGGGCCGTGATCGAGGCGGGCGGCGTGGGCTACGAGCTGCAATGCTCCACGGCCACGCTAAAGACCCTCCAAACCGGGGCCCAGGCTAAGCTATACGTGCATTTTCATCTTGCGCAGGATGCGGTATCCCTTTATGGCTTTGCCTCCGCGCAGGAGCGGGCGATGTTCCGCCGGCTGATCGGCGTGACCCGTGTGGGCCCCAAGTTGGCCCTGGCCGTGCTGAGCCATTTGAGCGTATCCGATATTGCGGCTGCCATCCTCACGGAAAACGAAGCCGCTTTGAGCCAGGTGCCTGGTATGGGCAAAAAGACGACCGCCCGCCTGCTCCTGGAGCTGAAAGAAAAGGTCTCTGAGGATATGGGCGCGGCCGGTGGGCTTAGCGGCGGCGTTTCGCTCGATATGCGGGCCGAGGCCACGGCCGCCCTGGTGGCCCTGGGTTACGACGGCGTGGTGGCCGGGCGGGCCGTGGCTGCCGTGCCGGCGAGCGAGCGGGTCGAGGATATGATTACGGCGGCGCTTCGAAGCTTGGCCGCCAAATAGGGAATAGGAGAACGGGATGGACGAACGGCTCATCACCTCCTCCATGATGCTGGAGGATGAACAAACCGAATATAGCCTCAGGCCCCGCTTTTTAAACGAGTATATTGGCCAGCACCATGTGAAGGAACACATGCGCATCTATATCGAGGCAGCCAAGCATAGGGGCGAGCCGCTGGATCACGCCCTCTTTTATGGCCCGCCGGGCCTGGGCAAAACCACCCTGGCCGCCATCGTGGCCAATGAGATGGGTGGCAATCTGCGGGTCACCAGCGGCCCGGCCATCAGCCACGCGGGGGATTTGGCCGCCATTTTGACCAACCTCGCGCCCGGGGATATCCTCTTCATCGACGAGATCCACCGCCTCAACGCCAGCGTGGAGGAAGTGCTCTACCCGGCGATGGAGGATTACGCGCTGGATATCATCATCGGCAAAGGCCCCAGCGCCCATTCCATCCGGCTGGATCTGCCCCGCTTCACCCTGATCGGGGCCACCACCCGCATGGGCTTGCTCACTTCGCCCTTGCGGGATCGCTTCGGCATCAAGGAACAATTAGAGCTTTACGCCCCGGAAGATCTGCAGGAGATCATCCGCCGCAGCGCGGATATCCTGCATATCGAGATCGATGGGGCGTCTGCGCTGGAGATCGCCGGCCGTTCCCGGGGCACGCCCCGCATCGTCAACCGGCTTTTGAAGCGGGTGCGGGATTATGCCCAGGTACGCGGCAACGGCAGCATCGACCTTTCGTCGGCCCGGGCGGGCCTTGAGATGCTGGCCATCGATGAGCTGGGGCTCGATAAGGTGGATAGGCGTATGCTTCTCACCATGATTGAAAAATTCGGCGGCAGGCCCGTGGGCCTCGATACCATCGCAGCCGCCACCGGCGAGGACGCCACCACCATCGAGGATGTTTATGAGCCGTACCTTTTGCAGCTGGGGCTAATCGCCCGCACGCCCAGGGGCCGCATGGTGCTGCCTGCAGGCTATGCGCACATGGGTTACGCGCCGCCCCCAGTAGAGGCTGCCCCAGTGGAGGCTGCCCCGGCGGGTTCGCAGCAGCAGCGGCTGGATATATAGGAAGGCAAGAAACAATATCCATATCCATCATATAGAATTCAGGGGAAGGAAGTTGCATGTATGGCAGGGAAGAAGGAATTGCAGGCAATGCTGGCGCAGCGGGAAAGCGCCGTGGCCCAGCGTGAGGCGGAGATCGCCGTTCTGACCAAGCGGGTGGAGGAGCTCACGGGCCGGGAGACCCAGCTGCAGACCGAGGTAACGGGCTACCGTTCCCGGGGCGAGGCGATCATCAACGCCCTTACGGAAGCCCAGCGCACGGCGTCCCGTATCCGCGAGGAAGCGGACGCCTACAAGACCCAGGTCGTAGGCAGCGCCTACGCGGAACGGGACGCGGCCAAAAGGGAAGCCGAGGAGACCATTCAGGCGGCCAGGCAGGAGGCCGGGCAGATCCGGGCCCAGGCGGAGAGCCGGGCGGCCCAGCTGCGCGCCGAAGCGCAGCAGCAGGCGGCACAGATCCGCGCAGAGGCGGAGCAGCAGGCGGCCCAGCGAACAGCCCAGGCGGATGCCCAAGTGGCGGAGGCCGAGCGAAAGGCAGCCGGCTTAAAGGAGCGCCTGCGACAGGCTGCGGAGGAGGCCCGGCAGCAGGCCGCGGCCTTTGGCTCCTTTGTGCTGGATATCGGCAATTCCAGCGCGGGCACGGCCAAGGTGGAGGAGGCGGCGCTGCCGGAGGATTACAGCTCCCCCCAGGTGCTGATGCAGAATATTTATGCCCTGCAGGGCCGCTCGCTCCCCGGGGAAGAGCCCGCGGAAGCACCCCAACCGGAGCCTGAGCCGGAACCCCAGCCAGAGCCAGAACCGCAGCCGGAACCGGAACCCCAGCCCGAGCCCCAGCCGGAGCCACAGATCGTGGCCGCGCCGGTGATCCACACGGAATCCGAGCTGGATGCGGATGCGCTTTTGACGGAATTGGTGAGCGCGCTGGATGGGCCCGCGCCTGCAAAAACATCCGAAGAGGAGCAGGTATATTCCGTAAGCGATATCCTCTCCGCCGCGCCCGTAGAGGCCGCGGCCGGGCCAGCCATGAGCGTGCCCGGCGGCCTGGATGACATCATCGACGACATCCTTCGGGGCATTTGACAAGGCCCCGGCCGGATGCTATAGTGTTTTTTGATATCGCATTTATTTAGCTTGGAGGAACGAAACGGAGCATGGCAAAGAACAACGAGGAATTCGTACAGCACATCGCCAGCCGCAGCGAGGATTTCGCCCAATGGTATACCGACGTGGTCATCAAAACCGATATGTCGGATTACAGCGAGGTTCGGGGCTGCATGGTCATCAAGCCCTATGGCTATGCCATCTGGGAGCTGATGCAGGCGCAGATGGATCAGCGGTTTAAGGATACGGGGCATGTAAACGCCTATTTTCCCCTGCTGATCCCCGAGAGCATGCTCATGCGGGAGGCCGAACACGTCGAAGGCTTCGCGCCGGAGGTAGCCTGGGTCACCCAGGGCGGCACCGAAACCCTCACGGAGCGCCTGGCCATCCGCCCCACCAGCGAAACCATCATCGGTACCATGTACGCCAAGTGGATCCAGTCCTACCGCGATCTGCCCATGCTGATGAACCAGTGGTGCAACGTGATGCGCTGGGAAAAGAGCACCCGCCCCTTCCTGCGCACGGCCGAGTTTCTCTGGCAAGAGGGCCATACTGCCCACGCCACCTTCGACGAGGCCCAGGAGGAGACCATGCGCATGCTGGGCGTCTATAAGGATTTTGCCGAGAACGTGCTGGCCATCCCCGTACTGACGGGCCGCAAGAGCGAAAAGGAAAAGTTCGCCGGCGCGTATGCCACCTATACCATGGAGGCCATGATGCAGGATGGCAAGGCCCTGCAAATGGGCACCTCGCATAACATGGCGCAAAATTTTGCCAAGAGCTACGAGATCATGTATCTGAGCAAAGAAGGCCACCAAGAATACTGCCACACTACCAGCTGGGGCACCTCCACCCGCATGATCGGCGGCGTGATCATGGTGCACGGCGACGACCGCGGCCTGGTGCTGCCCCCCCGCATCGCGCCCTATCAGGCCGTGATCGTGCCCATCGCAACCCACAAGGAAGGCGTGATGGATAAGGCCGATGAAGTCTTCCGCAGCCTCAAGGCCGCGGGAATCCGCATGAAGCTGGACGATAGCGAGCAGAGCGCGGGCTGGAAGTTCAATCAATGGGAGATGAAGGGCGTGCCTGTGCGCATTGAGCTCGGGCCCAAGGATATCGAAAAAAACCAGGCCGTGCTGGTGCGGCGGGATACCCACGAAAAGCTCTTCGTTTCGCTGGAGGGCCTGGCGGATACCATCAAGCAATTGCTCGACGACATCCACCAGAGCATGTTCAACAAGGCATTGGCGATCCGCGAGGAACGCACGCAGGATGTGCGGGATTTTGGTGCGTTCATGGAGGCTGTAAAAACCGGCTTTGCCCGGGCGCCCTGGTGTGGCGAGCGGGAGTGCGAGGATGAGATCAAAGCCATCACCGGCGCATCCACCCGCTGCTATACCCTGGATTACGACGCAGAGGCCCATAGGGACAACTGCATCTTCTGCGATAAAAAGGCCAAGCACCTGATGTATTTCGGCCGGGCTTACTAAAAGGCTTTTTCGCAAAATGCAAGGGGGGAGTGACGCTCTCCCCTTTTTTAAAAAAGGAAAGTACGAGGTTTTCATGAGAAGGATCGCGGCCCTTGTTCTGTGCGCGCTGATGCTCTTGCCGCTATCGGGTTGCCAGCCCTCGCGGGAAGCCCTTTTGCGCCAGGGGATTAAAATAGAGGAGCTTGACGCCGGCGCGCTTCGCGAGATAGCGGAGGAAGCCATCCTCAGCGGGCAAACAGAGCTGCGCCTTAACTACCTGGGCCGCCGGGCGGCGGTGGAGCAAGCGGTACGGGATGGGCTGTGGCAGGCGCGGGAGAGTACGAGCTACCCCATGCGCCGTTTCCTTGCGGCATACGATGTGTCCTGCACGCAGGAGCGGGGCTATGTGGCCACCCGCATCATACTCACGCCGGCGGAGACGGGCCTACTGGCGGATATACCCCGCGACGCGCAGGGCGGTCTGGCCGTGGAGGCCTATGGGAAAGGCACGTTGGAAGCCTTGCTCATGGATATGATGGAAGCCAAGCAGCAGCAGGCCCTGCGCCTCTATAAATGGCAGGATCTCGATGCCTTCAACGCTATCCTCAAGCAGGATCTGGATGTCATCCTCAATACGAATTACGCCTATGTTTATCTGGTTTCCAGCGCGCAATGGGTGCTGAGCGAATATCCGGGCACGGATGGCGAAACCTTTGTGGAGCTGGATATCAGCCTGGAGTATGAGCCGGATACGATCCCACTGGCGGATATCCCGGTGGTGGACAACAGCCTGGAGATGATCGACGCCCTGGTGGAAGGCTGGGCGGCCGGGGCGGATAAGGTGACCCTCATCCTGGAGGATGTCCGGCCGGATGAGGAAACGCTTTTCAGCTGGATCAATACCGCCGAGGTTAACAGCGCCTCTTTGGCTTGTGAGGGCGATTCCATCTGGTATGAGCTGCTGGAAAACCCAAGCCCGCGCCAGATCGGCCGTTTCTGGCTGGAATTCGACGCCAAGGACAGCCGCATTACCGAGGCCCAGACGGAGCTAGATAAAACCATCACATCTGAAGCGCAGGCTCTCAAAGCGCGGCTGGGCGAGGGCGCGGATGCGAAAACGGCCTACCGGGCCGTGTTCGAGCGGGTGATGGAGATCACCGAATACGACGATGACATCCGCGAGGCCACAGAGCAAAAAACGCTTACGCAGGAGATGCAGATCCTGCGCAGCGCTTACGGGGCGTTGGTGGCTGGCAAAACGGTTTGCACGGGCTATGCCCGCGCCTTCCAGGCCCTGTGCAACGAGCTCGGCCTACCCTGCTGGACTGTAAACGGCTATCAGGATGGTGAGGGCCATACCTGGAACATGGTGCGCCTCAGTGGCGAAACGCTGTATATAGATTGTACCTTTGCGGATACGGGCGGCAGGCCGAATAAGTATTTCCTGGCCAGCGCCGAAGAGATGGAGGCGCGGGACTATGTGCCGGACGAAGGCTTTGTGATGCCTTGGTAAACGGCTAAGGCCTATCCCAGATCGAGGGATAGGCCTTCTTTTTTTGCGCAACACTAGGGGCAGCAGCATATGGGAGGCAGACGCATGGCAAGGTTTATGATACCGAGGGATATTTATTATGGCAGGGGTTCGCTGGCGCAATTGCGCAAGCTGGAAGGGCGGCGGGCTTTAATCGTAGGGGATGGAATGAGTCGCGAGAGCGGCTTTATGCAGCGGGCGGAAGGCTATCTGCAAGGGGCGGGGCTGAATGTGCGCAGCTTTATATGTGCAAGGGGCGGGCCCACGCTGACGCAGGCCCAGACGGGGGCGCGGGCCATGCAGGAGTTCAAGCCGGATTGGATCGTCGCCGTAGGCAGCGAAGGAAGCGTTTCCGCGGCCAAGGCCATGTGGATATTTTATGAAAGCCCGGCCACCACCCCGGATGCCCTTGCACACAATGGGACGCTGCCCAAACTGCGGGGCTTGGCCCGCCTCACGGCCGCGCCCACAGGCGGGGGAGGGGAAGGGGCCCTGGGGGGCGCGGCCTTTTTGCTAGATCCCGCCCAAGGCAAGCGCCGCCTGCTGCTGGACCCTGTGCTCGCGCCGGATATCGCCATTGTGGATCCGGATCTGGCTGCGGTCAGTCCGGGGCCGGTGCTTGCCCGGGGCGGCATGGCCGCGCTCTCCCAGGTGCTAGAGGCCCTGAGCCGGGGCGCGGGCAGCTTTGCCCAGCCCTTGGCCCTGCGTGCTGCCCGGGATATCCTGGCCCAACTGGAGGCCGCGGTAGCCGGAGATGTGCGGGCGCGGGAGACCCTGCACGAGGCCCAATGCATGGCCGGCCTGGTCTTTGCCAACGCGCCCATGGGCCTGTGCCAGGCCCTCGCGGCCAATACCTGCGCCGCCTTCTACAAGCCCCTGCCCACGGGCATCGCGGAGTCTATCTTCCTGCCCCGCGCCCTGCGCTGGGAGAGCGGGGCGAAGGAGATGGCGGCCCAGGTCTATACAGCGGCCGGCTTGGCGGGCGACCCGCTGCCCGCCCTCTGCGCCCGGTTGGAAACCCTGCGCGGCCAAACAGGCCTACCCGCCTCCTTTCAGGCCTTTGGCATAGAGGAGGCGGAGTTTTTGAGCAAGCTGCCTGCGCTCTCGGAACAGGTCTCCCAGGACCCTATTTTTTCTAAGACGGGCCGCCGCCCTGCACCCAAGGAGACGGAAAACCTTTTGCGTGGCGCCTATTATGGCAGTTGACGTGGCCGCCCACAGCCCGTATAATGATGAAGGCAAGCGGCTGTGGTGGAATCGGCATACACAGCAGACTTAAAATCTGCCGGGAAACCATGCGGGTTCAAGTCCCGCCAGCCGCACCAGAAGATTAGGTCAAAATAGATGCAGGGCTGAAAAAGCCAGTGTTTATGCGGCCTGACGAGGGTTTTGAATGAAAAATTCAAGACCCTCGTTTTTCATAGATGCACCCTGCTTTTTAACAAGAAAGCGGGGTGTTTCTCGTTTTTGGCGGGAATCAGTCCGGAAAACAAATAAAGCTCATATATCTGATAGGTAACTTTAAATAGATGTGTTCTTGGTTATAGAAAAACACAACCGTTCTTTGCGCTCAAAATTTAAGAAAAAGGATTACCCCACGAAGATGAATTGCAAACCATGTATTTTGCGTTGAGATTAGCACACATTCCTATAAAAAACATTCAAAACGGAAACACAAAACAATCGTTTCCTATATAATGGCCGATTCATTTAGGAAATGTTCACGCTTAATTTACGATTCAGCCGCCCGTCATTTATTGAGCCCCCAAAACCTTACATGCAATGTAAGTGTTTTTCATCGTCTTGCTCCGTTATAATAAAATCAAAAGCAAAGGAGGTTGTTTTTATGAAACAGGCAATTCTGGAGATTGAATCTCTGCGAAAATATTATGGCAGACAGGAAAATCAAACAAAAGCTCTGGACGGCATCTCATTTACGGTGATGCCCGGTGAATACCTTGGCATTATGGGTGCCAGCGGATCGGGAAAATCCACACTGCTCAACTGTATCGCCACAGTCATTCGCCCTACGGCGGGACATATTTTGATGGACGGTGTGGAAGTTAGTGCGCTCAAAGGCAGTAAGCTGGCAGATTACCGAGGAAAAGAAATCGGATATTTATTTCAGAACTTTGAGTTGCTGGACAATCTTACAGGTCAGGAGAATATCCTTTTGCCTCTCGGCATCCATGGTGTGACTGAAAAAGAGGGAAATAAGCGCCTGCGGGAGCTCGCGGAATATCTCGAAATCACCGGTGTAATGAATAAATTTCCCTCTCAGATGTCCGGAGGCCAAAAACAGCGAGTGGCTGCGGCCCGGGCGCTGATTCTGAATCCCCAAATCATTCTGGCAGACGAACCCACCGGCGCACTGGACACCAAAAATGCTCGTGTTTTGATGGAAAAGCTGGCCGGCCTCAACCGAATGCAGCAGACCACGATTCTAATGGTTACACACGACTCCAACGCGGCAAGCTACTGCAGCCGGATTCTGTTTATTCAGGACGGCGTCATTTTTCATGAACTGCGCAGAAAAGTACCGAATGAGACACGGGAGCAGTTTTACGAGCGCATCCTTGCAGTCATGGCACAACTGGGGGGAGGGAGCGCAAATGTTCTTTAACCTGGTACGCCGCAACAGCAAACGTAACCGGCGGGAAAACGGGCTTTTTTTCTTTTCGCTCTTAGCAGCTATCGTGGCCTTTTACATCATCCTCTCGCTGCCGAATCAGGACATTATGGGTTTTCTCCGGGAGATGGAGAGCGGTGCTGTGGATAGGCTTTTAAGCTTAATTCCCGCCTTTTATGCTGTAACGCTGTTCATTCTTTTCTTCCTCATTTATTTTGCAAGCAGGTACCAGCTGGAACGCCGAAGCCATGAGCTTGGCATGTACCTGATGATGGGGATGCGCCGTACCAAGCTGTTCACGATGCTGCTGGCTGAAGATCTGTGGAGCAGCCTTGTATCCATAGTCGTCGGTATCCCGGTGGCGATACTTCTTTCTGAGGTTATAAGCCTTGTTACTGCGCGGGCGGTGGGCATGGGGATTCTGGGACACCAGTCCGCCGTTTCTCTCTCAGCTATTTTTTGGACGATAGCGGGGTTTGTGCTCATTAAGTTGGCTGCATTTCTTCTGCTCAGCGGCAAATTTGCATCCAAAGAGATTGGCGCTCTGCTTTCTCCCACCCCGGAAGGCGCAAAAAGGCAGCGTCCGGCAGTCCTGTATCGAATTGCGCTGGCTTTGGGTGTGCTGCTTTTGGCGGCGGCCTACCTGCTGGCAATCAGCGGCGAAGCATGGTATTCGTTGGCTGTTATGGGAATAACTTTAGCGTTTGGAATCGCAGGAACGCTGTTGCTTTTCTATGGCCTGCGAACGGTACTGGGCATGTTGGCACAGCGCCAGAGTGGCAAATCCGGGCTGGGAGTGTTCACGTTCCGCCAACTTCAGGAGAATGTAATTGGTCAGCCGCTTTCCCTTGCGGTCAGCTCTCTTTTAATTCTTGCAGCACTTTGCTGCTTCGGGTACGGTGCTTCCATGACCTTGTATTACGGTAGCAACGATACCCATACGCTGGATTACACCTTTCAAAATTCAGAAAATCCATCGGAACTTCCGGAAAAGCTGAAAAGCGCTGGATTGGAGGAGTACTTTGCATCTGTTTTTGATATGAGAATTGGACAAATGCGCAGTGAGAGTAACGATCCGGCAGAAGCAATTCATATGGATGAGATGCTGGAACTGATCGAGCAGCAGGCAGATTCTTCTGCAAGGTCAGATCTTTTAAATGCGTACAGCAATATTGACAATCCGTATGTTATCTCTCTTTCGGGCTATAATCAGCTTTTGGCGGCGGCAGGCGAGCCTCCAATCACACTGAATAACAATCAGGCAGCTCTTTATGGCTACGATTCTTTTACCAACAGAGAAAAAGCGGAACTGATAAACCATGTCCTTTCGCAGGAGCCGGAAATAGTAGCAAATGGAGAGCGCCTCCAATTAACAGGTACCATACAGACCAGAAATCCTGTAACAGACCGCGCGATAACGCTTTACTTTGCCCTCATCGTTCCGGATGAGACCTTTGACCGATTGGCAGAGGAAAGGTACACCCACTACTGGGATGCGACCTTGTCTCCCGGGTTTGTGCAGGAGAACGGGAGGATGCAAGCCATTCAGCAGATTAACCACAAGCTGGATGCAACGGATATTCACTATGAAAGCTACCTGCAAAGCATGGGACGGCAGCTATTTTATCAGGTGGCATCCAGCTATCTTACACTGTACCTTGCGGTCATTTTCCTCATCATCGCGAATACCGTCATTGGCATGCAATTCCTAACGCAGCAGCGCAAGACGGGGCGGCGCTACCGCACGCTGGTACGACTGGGCAGTCATTATGAGGCGATTTGTCTCTCTGCAAATCGTCAAATCCGCTGGTTTTTTGCTTTGCCAATAGTCGTTGCAGCAGTGGGAAGTGTGTTCGGCGTTCGGGCACTATTCTCCGGATTCCTGCCGCCGGATCTGGCCGAAAACATCCCTGGGCTCTATCGCATCGCTTTTGTGATACTTTTCCTGCTTTGTGTGGTAGAATACGGATATATGCTTGTTGTGACACGAGCCAGCTCAAAGTATATCCTGACACGTATGGAAGCAGGTCGAGAAGAATAAAGAAAGGAGGGAGCCGCCATAAAGAAGATTGTTATTGTAGAAGATGAGCCTTTTATGCGGGAGGAACTGCGTGAGATTTTTGAGAAAGAGGGATACCCAGTCGTTTGTATTGCAGAATTTGGCCATGTAACGGATGATATTCTGCAGGCGGCTCCCGGCCTTGTATTACTGGATATCAATTTACCCGGAATCAGCGGTTTTGAGATTTGTCGGGAGCTGAAGCGGAAAGCAATGCTGCCGGTGTTGGTGCTAACCTCCCGTGATCAGATGAAGGACGAGCTTCATGCGCTGAATTTGGGTGCGGATGAATACCTGACAAAGCCCTGCCGAAAGGAACGACTGCTTGCCCGTGCTGCCAATCTGCTGCGCCGGTATGAGGGGCGCGGACATCTGCGTCCCGGTAAGGACTTTTTACTGGATAGCCAGACCTATACGCTGTATATCCACGATCAATCTGTGGTGCTTCCACAGAATCAGGGTAAATTGCTGGCGGCTTTTTTAGCGCACCCTGATGAGCTTGTAACGAAAGAAACACTCTGCATGGCGCTATGGGGAACAACCGAATATATTGATGAAAATGCTTTGCAGGTGAATTTGACCCGGCTGAAAAAGACAATGAAAGAACTGGAAATGGTACAGCAGATCGAGACGGTGCGCGGACTTGGCTATCGACTGACAGCGGAGGAGAAAATAGATGATGAATAATCTCCTGCATACATTAAAAAAATATGCTGTCTGGTTTCTGCTCCCTATGGGGCTTAATCTTCTGTACGCTCTGGCTTTGTGGCTTTCAGACAGCGATGCGTTTCACCGGCTTTGGCTTATGCTTGTATTCGGTTCGCTGCTGCTGTTTTCAATAGCACTTCTTTTTGCCTGCCGTTTGGAAAAACGGCGCGAAAAAACTTTTCTGGAGTTTCTCAATCACCCGGACGAAATTACCGAAGCGAACCTGTTGCGGTTGGTGGGCAGGCGGGACGGTGAGCTTGTCCATCACATCGGGGTTCTGCTGCGGGAAAATGAGCAAGCGAACCGGACTTTGATGACACAGGTGAATGACTATGAGGAATATGTGGAATCTTGGGCACACGAGATCAAAACGCCGCTTTCCCTTCTGACCTTTCTGCTGGACAACCGCAGAGATGAATTGCCGCTCGCTGTCTATCAACGGCTCGATTATGTACGTGCACAGATGCAGGGATTTGTAGAGCAGATGCTCTACTATGCAAGGCTCAAGAGCAGACAAAAGGATTATCTGTTTGAATCGCTATCCCTTATAGAATGCTGCGAGGAAGCATTGGAGAACTACCAACCGCTGCTGAATGAACGAGGCTTTCGAATCACCAAAGAATTGCCCCGGCTCTTTATCCTTTCAGACCGCCGGGGATTGCTGTTCATCATCAATCAGATTCTCAGTAATGCCGTCACGTATACGCAAAATACAGAAGTACCGGAACTGCATCTAACCGCAGAACAAACTGAACGGTCCGTCATTCTTCGCATCAGGGATAATGGAATCGGGGTGCAACCATGGGATTTACCATTTCTGTTTGAAAAAGGCTTTACCGGTGATACTGGTAAAGCCCGAAAAAAGGCAACCGGCATGGGATTGTATCTCGCGAATGAAATGGCAAAAGCTTTGAAAATTGAGCTGGAGGTCTGCTCACAGCCCCAGAAAGGCTTTGAGATGATTGTTCTCTTCCCAACGATTGATTCTTAGATTAAAGGGTAAGACTACCCTCTTCGACTTGCGGAAAAGCAACATATATGGAAACCAAAAGGCGTCTAAAGAGCAAATCACAGCTTTCCTGCATAAAGCATAGGCGACTTGAATGTTTATGAGGCCTGACGAGGGTTTTGAATGAAAAATCCAAGACCCTCGTTTTTCATAGATGCACCCTACTTTTTTAGAAGAAAGCGGGATGTTTCTTTTTTAGGCCGGAATCAGTCCGGCACACAATTTCATAAAGCAAATACCCTATGGGGCAATTTTAAGCGGCTGTGTTCTTCGTAACTGAAAAACACAGCCGCTTTTTTTGTTGCCTGAAATCATAAAGAAAGGATAGATGCACCGTGAAAAACGAACTGCAAACCCTGCGGTTATTCAGTCCCCTCTTTCCCCATATCTACAGAAAGAATGAGTGGGGCGATCTTGATAATTATCCGGAGGACTTAACCCTCGGTGAGGTTTTGGAATACGAGGATGAAATTCTCGCCCTCATTCAGAAAGAGGGACTCCCCGGCGAGGGTGACCGAGGCCTTGCTGTTTACCTCAATGATAATCTTAGCCAAAAGATATACAGCATCAATCCCTCAGTGGAGGAATGGAATGGCGAGCTGTGGGGCGTTACCGAGATACAAACCCACAGTACACTTTCTCCCTCCGAGCTTGCGGAGCTTACAGAATGGCTGTCCGGACAATTTTCAGACGGCTGGGGCGAGGGACTGGAGCAAAGGGAAATCGAAGTATATGACGGTGAGCTGTATGTCAGCTTTTGGGATAGCAGCAACCGCTTCTTTATCAAGTCGGAGGATAAGCTGAAAGGCAATCAGTTTTTCAGCTTTGGCATGACGATGGGAGGAATGTGCTAATGCCAAATCATGTTACCAATATTTTAAGAGTGTCCGGTGATCCGGAAAAGGTCAGGGCTATGTTCGAGGCCATCAAAAATGATGAAATCGGCCTCGGCAGCATCGATTTCAACAAGGTAATTCCTACGCCGGATAACATCTATCAGGGCAACCTCGGAAAAGAGGAATTCGCCAAGTACGGCAAGAACAACTGGCTGGACTGGAATACCGCTAATTGGGGAACCAAGTGGAACAGCTATGGCTATGATGTCGAGTATACCCCAAAGGAATTTGATGGCGAGCATATCGAATTCCAAACCGCATGGAGCTATCCTGACCCAATCATTGCAGCCTTGGCTAAACGGTACCCTGATCCCAGCTTTGAGGTGAAATGGGCAGATGAGGACTTCGGCTACAATGTCGGACGCAAAGAATTTGAAAACGGCGAGGAAATATTCAGCCATATCCCTCCCGGTGGTTCCAAGGAAGCACTGGAGCTGGCGGCTGAGGTTCACGGCTTGGATCTGGCCGATGAGGGCTACCTGTACAATGGGGAAACCGGCGAATATGAATATCATGATCCGGATGAGTCGATGTCACTAAAAATGTAAGTGATAATCGGCTCTTTTCTTTTCAGAGGGAGGTGATGGAATATCAATA
>DHOI01000140.1:5872-16973 GCA_002409725.1 Christensenella sp. UBA5394 | reverse complement strand
ATCCGAGCCATCTATGGGAGATGGGCTGAGATTACCTGGACGGAAAGCCAGAAGGGCTATGTCCATATCGACTATTTGCGTATTCAAGGAGAAGGGAAGAGTAAAGGAGTCTACGAACTGCTGGACATTTTGGATAAATCCAAGTATTTCGAAGTGAACCGTCAAATATTCATAGATAGATACATCACATCCAATAAGCAATTGGGAATTCGGATATCAAGTGGCGCGGATAGGCTAAGGGTACAGGACGATCTACGGAGAATATTAGGAAGCAGTAATTTCTTCTTAGACACATCCGCTTTACCTTCCTATGTGAATGCGCAGTACCTAAATGATTTGCAAAAGGCAATCGGTGAAAAGGTGAATAACCTGACCCCCGCGCAATTTGAGCAGTGTCCAATAGCGTCTTTTGGTTATGATATCTGGGAGGATTCCTTTACCGTGGCCATTGTTGACTTGAATTCTTACAAAATCAGCCTTTTCCAACAATGGGTTTCTGATTGGGGCTATTTCAGTTTTGAAACGGCCTCCGAGATACCTAAGCCTAAAACATAATGAAAGTTGGAATTCAAGCAGCCTTTAGCGTGTATTTACATATTACATCGATACCTACCTAGATAGCTTGCCGTTCTCCGCGAATAAAGCACCAACAATACCCTGAGAGCCTATAACGAGAACGCTCTCAGGGTATTTTTATGGCCCCACGCCTTTATTCCGGCGAATCCTCGCGCTGAGATCGTTCCGATATCTTTGGTGTGGTTACGGAGGATACACTCCCCCCATGGGCATAGGAGAAGGTCTTTAAGCTGCGAGAGCCTATTGATCGAGAGTCGGTCATAAAGCGAATCCGTGAAGCTAAGGCTGTGAAATCCAAGCCGGGGCAAGAACATAACACCCACAGTCCTCGTAAATCCAGGGCTGTTGCGAAGATTGCAACAGCCCTTTAGCGTCTGGGAAACTTTTTGCAATAAGAGAGACTCTTATTGCCGCACCAGCCTGTAATAGACGCTGGCTGTTTGCCTATATACGAAAAAGTAGGTCAGCGCGAACACAGCAGCGGTCACCAGCATACAGCACATCGTAAGCGAGCGATTGAAGAGCTGGAATGCCTCCAGCATCGTCGCAATCATGGAGCTGGCGGCCAAGGTATGGCAAAGTGCACCGGCGAGCGGAAGGAAAAACACCCAGAGTATCTGCCGGTTGATGGTGGAGCGGACAGCTTCGTCCGACATGCCTACCTTTTGAAGAATCTCAAAGCGCTCCTTATCCTCCTGGCCTTCGGTCACCTGCTTGAAATAAATCATGAGCACTGTTAGCGCAAGGAATAGAACGCCGAAAAACGCGCCGAGGAAGAGCAGTCCGCCGAAGATGCCATAACCTTCGACACGGGCATCGTAAATGGTGCTCCAATTAAACTCCGTATGCGGGAACTCCTGGCCCAGGGCCTGCTTTAGGGCGGCGGCAAAACGCTCAGCGTCTTCCTCTACCCCTGCTATGTCAAACCTGAGCATGCGATTGATAATCACTGCGTGTTTAAGCTTGATAACCGATGCATCTTCCCCAACCATAACATAACCCGGTTCATCCTGCTCGTTTACTTGCGTATATTTCAGCTTGTGCTCCGCTCCATCCGCCGTAACATAGTGTTCTGCCGCCAACTGTCCGATAAGCTCATCAATGCGGGCATAACTCGGCTCTTCGCCGCCTTCGGCGGGATTCATGTAGATGCGGACGTCATAAGGATGGTTTGCTCTGAGAATTTCCTCTTGCCCCAGGTAGAGCGAGGAGGTGCCCGCCACCGTTACGATCAGCATGGTGGAAAGCACGCAGATGGTTGCAAGCCCACGGGCGTTCTGCCGCATGCGGTGGAACATAGAGGAGATTGCGATGAAGTTCTCGGGCTTATAATAGAGCTGCTTGTTCTTGCGCAGCATGGTAAGGAAAGCCGTACACCCCGCGCCAAAGAGCAGATAGGTGGCAATGATCACGATAAATGCGGCCGGGAAAAACAGCCCCAGCGCCAGGCCCATATTTTTAATTATCGCCGCTACCGTATAGGCCGAGAGCAGCAGCAACAGCCCTAAAATGGCTGCGGGGAGCACCAGGCGGGGGCGTTTTTCGCTCTGCCGGTCACTCTTTAAAAGCTCAGCTGTATTGGCTATATGAATGCTTACGCTGTTATAAAGGGCCGTGCTGATAAACGACGCCAGAAACAGCGCGACTGTACCGAAAAACGCTGCGCGGGGCAACACAAAGGTACTTCCTGCCACCGTTGCACGCATGATGTGCAGCAGCAGTAAAAAAAGCAGCCTGCCCAGCACGGCCCCCAGCGCTACGCCTAAGAGAACCCCAGCGCCCATCACGATGAGATTTTCTCGCACGACAATGGCCGCAATCTGCTTCCGGTTCATGCCCAGCACGCTGTATAGCCCAAATTCCTTTTTGCGCCGCTTGACCAGGAAAGCGTTGATATAGAGCATAAAGAAATAAGCGAACAGTGTAAATACCACGATGCCGGCAGTAAAGATGGCCTTTGCGGTCTCGCCGCCGGGCAGGTTTGCAAGCCCAGGGGAGAAAATCATGGCGAGTATTAAAAAGTATACGCCACTGATGATGGCCGTTGCAAACGCGTAGGGCATATACACCTGGCGGCTTCGGCGGACATTGGCCAGCGCCAGCCGCAGGTAGAAGGACTTAGGCATCTGTGCCCCCATCCTCGAGCACCAAAAGGCTCGCTGTGATCCGCTCGTAAAACGCGCGGTTGTTATCCTCACCTCTGTAGAGCTGGTTGAACAGCTCGCCATCCCGTATAAAGAGCACACGGCCCGCATGGCTGGCAGCCAGCGCGCTGTGCGTAACCATCAGCAGCGTATGTCCTTTTTCATTGAGTGCCCGGAACTGCCCAAGCAGATTGGCGGAAGCGCGGGAATCCAAGGCGCCTGTGGGTTCATCCGCCAGCAGCAGCTTAGGGTTGGTAATGACCGCCCTGGCCACTGCTGTGCGCTGCTTTTCGCCGCCCGAAACCTCGTAGGGGAATTTATCCAATAATTCTTCGATGCCTAACTGCCGCGCTACCGGGATCAAGCGCGCCTCCAGCTCGGCAAGCGGCACGCGGGCGAGCACCAGCGGCAGCAGGATGTTATCCCGCAGGGTAAGGGTATCCAGCAGGTTGAATTCTTGAAATACGAAGCCCAGGTTGTCCCGCCTGAAGGCGGAAAGCTCCCGCTCAGGAATGGCTTTGAGGCCCTTCCCGGATAAATATATATCCCCGCTGCTGGGCTTATCCAGCGATGCGATGATGTTGAGCAGCGTGGATTTCCCCGAGCCCGAAGGGCCCATGATGGCCACGAACTCGCCCTCGCATACCTCAAAGCTTATATCCCGCAGGGCAATGCACTGCTTGAACCCCAGCCGCGTATTGAATACGCGGCGCACATGATCGATTCGCAATAATTCCATATCCGTATCCTTTCCAGCCGGCACCCCAGCTTATAATGAGTTTACCGGAAAGGCGGTGAGCTTGCCATGTGATATCCTTACATTTAGGCCCCAGTTCCTTACAATTTTGTCACTCGAACGCCAGCGGGTTAACAGGGAAGGTGAGCAGGACGCGGGTGCCCTCGCCGGGCGTAGAGTCGAGGCTAAGGCCTATGCCCAGCGCATTGCTAGCCCGCTGCGCAAGGTAAAGCCCGATGCCTGTTGCGCGTTTATCCAGCCTGCCGTTGTGGCCGGTGTAGCCCCGCTCAAACACGCGGGCCACATCCTCAAGGCGGATGCCAACGCCCGTATCCTCCAGCACCAGCGTCGAGCCGCTCAGATATATGCGCACGCCGCCGGTTTCCGTATACTTTATGGCATTGGAGAGAAGCTGCTCCAGGATAAACGCCAGCCATTTCGCATCCGTAACCGGCGCAAGCGCCAGCGGGGAAACCTCGGCATAGAGGCGCTTGGCGATGAACAGCGGCGCGTATTTCTTGATGCATTCGCGCACCACCGGCTCAAGCGGCGTTTTCACAAGCACCAGGTCTGCGGAAATATCTTCACTGCGCACATACTGCATGGCAAGCTGCGCGTAGCGCTCCACCTCAAAAAGCTGCCTGCTAAAAAGAGCCTTGTCCAGCTGTGGTGCGTCCAATAGCAGCCGCAGAGCGGCGATCGGCGTTTTGATTTCGTGCATCCATTGCGTGAAATAGGCTTCAGAGGCATGGTGGCTATCGATGATGGCCGCTTTCTCGGCTTCCGCCCGCACCCTGAACCCCGTGGCGATTTGCGCATAGGCCCGCTCGAGTGCATTCGTGCCCTCAGGCAGATCCTGCTCAAACCCGGCCAGCTCGCCAAGGGCCTGCTCCAATTCGGTTAACCTGCGGCGAAAACGAAAAAAATCCGGGAGCGCAACAATCAGAAGGGGCGCGCCCAGAAGCATCCATACATAGTAAATATCTGCCCGCGGCATGCCGCTGTTGAGCCCCAGGAAGGCCAGCACCAGCGCCCCGCCCGCAGTTGCATACAAGAACAGCGTGCGTCTAAGGCCAATGTATGCGAAAATATCCCGCATAAGGGGCCGTTTAGTTTTCATTGAGCAGATAGCCCTCCCCCCTGCGGGTCATAATGCAGCCTGCAAGCCCTGCAGACTCGAGCTTTTTGCGGAGGCGGTTTATGTTGACTGTAAGCGTGTTATCATCTATAAAGCTATCGCTGTCCCACAGGCGCAGCATCAGCTCATCGCGGGTCACAAGGCTGCCCTTGCGCTCCAGCAGCGTTTGCAGGATACGCAGCTCATTCTTCGTGAGCTCCACCTTAGCCGACTGCGTGTATAGGCACCCCTCCCCTGCATCTAGGCGCGCGCCCCCAAACGTCAAATCGGGCTGCGCAGCCCCTGTTCCGCGCCGCAGAACCGCCTGCATTTTGGCTACGAGTACCTCCAGAGAGAAGGGCTTGACGAGATAGTCATCCCCACCCATCTGCATGCCCATGATGATATCCATATCCTCATTGTGCGAAGAAAGAAATACGATGGGTACGCTGGAACGCTTGCGGATTTGCGCACACCAATGATAGCCGCTATAATAGGGCAGCGAGATATCCAGAAGCACAAGCTGTGGGTCGAAACGGGCGCATTCCTCATCCACACGGGAAAAATCCAGGGCGCACAGGGGCGCATAGCCCCAGCGCGTAAGCCCCTCAAAAAGAAGCCTGCACAGGGTAGGGTCGTCCTCCACAATAAATATGCGTTCGTCTTTTTGCATGTGCCCCTCCTTTACGCCTTTAGCCACATCATAGCACGCACTTTGCAGAGGTAGCAAGAGCAAGGCTCAACATAGGGAACGTATTTGCAGGGCGTAATACAAAGAAGTTTTGTGCGACCTAATAAATTTGGTCGGCGGAATCTGCGGGCACTCCTTACAAATCTAGTCGGATGGTTTTCAGGGATATTCATCCCTTTAGACTTGATTGGCGGTGCGTTCAAGAAATCAGCGGAACTCATGCCATTCTATCACAGGTTCAAGCAACGAAGACAACGCTTGGCGGCAATTTTCGCGAGATTTTACCCCACATCTCTGTGGTGTTTGGGTATACGGTTCTTATTTATGTGCTTGTGATTATCTTTTTTCACAGGAAAATGAGAGGAGATAAGGATGATGCGAAACATTTGAGTGTATTAAGTTGAGAGCCGCCGCAGTTTGCTTACTACGACAGCCCCCAATATACTACCGGATGGTTATGGACGACAGTTCAATCTTGATTTCGCCGTCCTTTGTTAGGCTAAGCTTTACCTTGCTTCCGTTGCCGTCCTCGGCGGTTAGCTTCTCCAGCTTGAGTGCGCTGAACAGTTCACAAATTGGGCCATCCACTGCTTCTGTCCATCTCATCTTCGCAGCCTGCTCAGGCTCGTATGCTTCCATCATAGTTGTGGGTTGAGTATTTTCGCTCATGTATTCCACCTCGTATCATTATGTAGTGCAAGGGATATTATACGGCTCTGTGCATGGGCAGGTCAAGCCATGCTCACAAAGGCTTACAACTCTCCACTCTCATAGGTGATGCGTAGGTTCGGATCGTTGTGCTTCGTCATTTTATGGCGAGCCTTTCGGTTTTCTACAGTATCAAATATGATGGAAAAGTCATAATCGGGCGGGTACAACTCGGCGGCAGGCACCTTGAGCTCCAGCCTGGTATGCTTGACCTTGCGCTTCTCCCCCTTCACCTGCACCACTACATCGCCGTTTTTATCAGCGGGCCGGTACACGATGCCCGTTTCTCCCCCTGGCAGGACTGTGACGCTATCGCCCATCACAAATTTAGCTGAAAGGTCTACGGCTGTTTGCGCCGGCAATGACCGAATCAGGCGGCTTTCAGGCACTTTCATGGCAACTTGGTTTTTCGTGTCGCTGGAATGTTCGCCATAGACCTCATAGTACGCTCGCTCCAAAAGGTGCGGGGCAAGGCCCAAATGTCTGGCGATGTTCAAGGCGCAGCTTTCCCCGGTCTTGCCCATTTCAAGCCTGTAGAGAGGCCGCAGGCTCTCTTGGTCAAAGGCCATCCGTGCACTCATCACCCCCTCTGCGTTTTGCGAGTATGCTTTTACCTGTGGGTAGTGGGTGGTTACAAGGAACATTCCGCCCCGCTGCCTCAATTCCTCCAAGATGGCAACAGCAATTCCCATGCCCTCGCTGGGGTCGGTGCCGCTGCCCAACTCATCCAGCAACACCAAGCTATCCCGGCTGGCGCACTCCAGAATGCGGATGACATTCGTCATATGCCCGGAGAAGGTGGACAGGTTTTGCGATATGTTTTGACTATCGCCTATGTCACACCAGTATCCATCCTGCATGGCTATATAGCTACCCTCCTCGCAAGGGATATGAAGTCCGCACTGTGCCATAAGTGAAAGAAGACCTACCGTCTTGACCGCTACGGTTTTACCGCCGGTGTTGGGGCCGGTGATAATGACCCCGGATGTATCTTCGTCCATACGAAAATCCAGAGGCACGCAGCTTTCTCTATCTAATAGCGGGTGACGCCCCTGATGGATATCCAGCCTTCGCTCCCCGCCGATTTCTACCGGAACGGCTTTCATGGCAGCGCTCAGTTTGGCCTTGGCGAACAGTACATCCAAAATCTCCATAACTTCTATGTTGCGGCGTATGGGGAGGGCTGAATCCGCAACCAGTGCGGTGAGCGTATAGAGAATACGCCGTACCTCGGAATCCTCATCCAACGCAAGCGCCGTCATTTCCGCCTGTAGCTTTTCTATGGTGGAGGGTTCCATGAACACGGTTGAACCTTTGCCGGAAGCATCGATAACGGTACCGCCAAACTGGGTTTGATATTTCCGCTGGACAGGCAGTACATACCGGCCCTGCCGCATAGTGATGTAGGTATCGGAGAGATACTGCTTACGGCTTTGTAGGATATGGGAAAGCTTCTCTTTGATTTGGGCTTCCACACATCCCTTCTTGCGCCGGATGTTCTTCAGAGCCGGGCTTGCGTCGTCGTAAAGCAACTCGCCGTTTACGCATTGCTCAATTTCCGTTTTAAGTTCCGAGAGGTCGCCGATGCTCCTCCCGTAAGAAGCGATTACCTCATATGAGGCTTCTCCCTTCGCTAGCCAAACAGCCATCCGCTTGCAAGACTCGGCAAACCGAACCACCCCGCTCAGCTGTTCGGGTACAAGCATGCTTCCTGCCTCGGCCAGCGTAATGGTTTCGTCGAGATTCGTCATCAAAGAAAGAGGCGGTGATCCCAGCTGATCTAAGAGCCTGCGTGCAGAGGTTGTTTCGGCCATCTTTCGAATGCAAACATCCTCATTAAAGTAGGGCGATAAATGGTCCAATGTATCCTTCGCGCTCTGGGACAGGGCATGTTCTTTCAATTTTTCAATAATAGAGTAAAACTCCAAGGCCGCATAATGTTGATTCAATTTAATCTACTCCCTTCATAAAGCCCTTCATGCCCTATGAAAACAAAAAAGCGCAGTTACCCACTGCGCTGAAAAGCAAACGAAAGAGGCGCTTAATATTAACGCTTCCTCGGTCATTCCATAAGGCATTTGGGTGCACAAAACTAGCAGGCAGTACCTGCTATGTGTACAAACATTACCTTATAAGCTGACCGACACCCACACACCTCCCATGGTCATTACGGTTATTATTTACCATAGCACGGGGGTTGCCTGTCTGTCAAGCCGTTTCATCAGCCATTTAACACAGATAAAAAGTATTTGTAGCAACCTGTAACCGTTCTCTCGATCTTGCGGAGCAAATGGTTTACCGGAACCAGTCCATCCAAATTCACCATTTTAACTTTTTACCGCTTGTCCGGGCTTCTCCCTAGCATAATTCAATCCCATATACTTAATTATCAAATACGCCAGGAATATTCATTACACTATCGGATTCATTAACTTCACGAATAACACGGCAAGGAACACCAACGGCCAAGCTGTTTGCGGGTATATCTCGCGTTACTACACTACCGGCTCCAATAACGCAGTTCTCACCGATTGTAACTCCAGGGCAAACTGTAACATTTGCGCCAAACCAGCAATTGTCTCCAATCTTCACAGGCTGTGCATAGCACATGAGCTTTTTGCTTCCATCCGGCGCCACAATTCCTTTACGCTCATCTGGAAGTAAGGGATGAATAGGCGTAACAATCGTCACATTCGGTCCAAAATTACAGTCATCTCCTATAGTGACATATGTATCATCTTGAATGGTAAAGTTAAAATTGGCAAACAACCTCTTGCCTATATTGGTATGCTGTCCATAGTGAATATAGATTGGCCCCTGTAAACGGCTGTCTTCGCCCAGCTTTCCAAAAATATCGGCAAGAATACTACGCCTTATCTCTGTTTCATCTTCAAAGGTTTGATTGTATTTTGTACAAAGATTGTGAGTCTTCAATTTAATAGCACGTAACTCCGGATCACCGGGGCAATATAGTTTTCCAGCAAAGATTTTTTGTTCCTCTGTCATGATTACTACCTCATTCCATTATTTCTATCCGGCTTTCTTCAGGGACAAGTATGTAGCTTTCGTAATACCCGTCTGCTGTACGCCTTTGGCCCGCTTACCACAGTATATCCTGCTTATTCATAATTTCCAATCGATAAAACATATGAAAAAGCCGCGATGAACTGGAGCGATAAAGAGGCCGAAACACCAAGTGATGTGGGACGTACTTTGCGGACAGTATAAAACGCACCTTTCAGCATAAGCCAAAGAGTGCGTTTTCGTTGTGTGGTACTTTTCTATTACCGCTTCTACAAGACCTTTTTCCTGGTGCATATAAGGGTTACCATAGCCGCGCCGGGCACGGCCAGCAGCACCCACCAAACCCATGGAGAACTATCGTCGCCGGTCTTAGGGAGACCGACCAGCGCGTCCTTGGAGCGGATTACGCCGTAATAGCTGAAATGCTCGGTCACAAATACGATTTTTCCATCAATGATCTGACTTGGAATAATGGTTACGTTCCCGTCATCATCAATGTAGACCACTTTTAAATCGGTCATCGCTTTCATTTCGTCCGTCAGCGGAATGTTTACCCTTACCTTCCCGTTCGGCTGGATGGCGACGCCGTCTTTGAGCAATTTTATATCATAAAGACCGACAAGCGTTAGGCCCTTTGCCGCTTTGTTGATATTGTTATTTAATTTATCCGTTTCAGCATTGGTATATAGCGTCACAACAGCAATCACACCATCCGCGCTTTTCATTTCAGAGAAAGGAAGTGATACGCAATAATGCAGCTAATCAAGTGAATTTACAACGTAATCGCGAGACAGCGGATAGATGAACCAGCGTTTTGGCATCACAAGGCGCAGGAGCAGGAAATACTTGCCGGAAGCATGTTTGGTTGGACAACTCCCGCGGCAGATCCGCACCTATATGATGTGGACGAAAGGATAAAACATATAAAAAAGCCGGATGAGCCGGAGCGATAAGGAGGTCACAATATGAAAAATGTAGATGAAATGCGCAAAGCTTTGGAGCATAATTTGTCCGTAGGCAACGACGATCTTAGGAAGACAGATTATGCGTAATACACAATCTATTTTGAATATACAAGCAACTGAAAACCAGAATCGCGTTTGCGGCCTGTACTGCGTTTCCTTACCAAGCCAATGCCCCCCAAAAAAGGCATGCTTTCGTAGCATAATATTTTTGAAATGTCGGTTGTGTCTATTCGCATTCGCGTATACAATATAGTTGATACAATTCATGGAGAATTGGTGAGATCAGCAATGGAACATATAGAATATATCACGGCAAGAGAAGCGGCAGCAAAATGGAATATTTCCCTAAGACGGGTGCAGAAGCTTTGTGAGCAGGAGCGCGTTCCCGGCGCGCAAAAACTCGGAAAGGCATGGATGATGCCTTCCGGTGTGAAAAAACCTGCCGACCCCCGTATAGGGGACGCACAGCCGGAGCCATCGCTGTCGTCCGATCTGGCCCATGTGATCGTGGCCACAACCGTACCCATGCCCATACAGAACCCCGACGCGATTCTGGATACGCTGCTGGGTGAGCGGTTGCGGCTCATATATGACGCGGAACTGGCCTATCTGAGGGGCAACTTTACGCGGACGATGCAATGCTATCTTCAAACCGGGGGGGACGATGCGGTGAGGCTGCGCGCCTGCCCGGCGGCTATCGCGGCGGCCATCAGCTTGGGGGATTACCGCGCTTACACGCAGATCGATGCTTATCTGAAGCAGTGCGTGAAAGACGGCGAAGGCACCGGCGTAGCCGCTTACGCGGAGCTGGCGCTCGCTACCGCCGCTGTGAGCGTGATTGCCCCGAACATGGCGCCCGACTGGCTGAAGGCGGGGGATCTCAGCGTCCTTGCGGCGCAGGCGAGGCAGAACGCATTTTATTTGCGGACAAAATATTTCCATTGCACTGGCAGGCTTGAAGCAATGCTGGCTGTGGCCCAGACCGCGCTGGCCTTTCGCGAGCCGGGACAGGGGATCACGCCGCACGACATTTATCTGCGGGTAATGTGCTCGATCGCATGCCACTCCCTCGGGCACGTGGATGAAGCCAAACGCTGGCTGTTGGAGGCCATGCGCATCGCGCTGCCCCACGGCTTCATC
>DHOI01000140.1:5427-5716 GCA_002409725.1 Christensenella sp. UBA5394 | reverse complement strand
GCGCTGCCCCACGGCTTCATCACCCCTTTTGCGGAGATCGTCACTTCGCTGGGCGGCTTGATGGAGCAATGCCTGGAGCAGGCGTTCCCGGACTCCTACGATGCCGTCATCGGACAATGGAAGCGCACCTGGAAGAATTGGATCACCTTTCACAACCAATTTACCAAGGATAATATCACGCTAATGCTCTCCCTGCGGGAATACCACATCGCTTTGCTGGTAGCGCGCCGCGTTCCTTACGCAAAGATCGCGAAGCAGTATTGTGTTTCGGTGGGAAGGCTCAAGAACA
>DHOI01000140.1:526-5251 GCA_002409725.1 Christensenella sp. UBA5394 | reverse complement strand
TTTCGGTGGGAAGGCTCAAGAACATCATGCTGGAAATTTACGAAAAGCTGTTCATCTCCGGCCGGGACGAGCTTGCAAAATACGTCTTTTAACGCGTAAAAAAACGTGACTTTTTGAGGGTGAAAAGTCACTACTGAAAATGCGGATTTGCCCCTATGATAGTGGTAAAACAAGCTATCATAGGGGTTTTTTATCTGCATACGGGAAAGGAGTGCGAGCGGATGGAACCTGAACAAAAGCGGCTATATAAGGTGTACCGGACGGGAGGCCCCAGCTTTCCCGTTTACCTTGAATATGATGAGCAGCTTCGCGAGAGCTACCCGGCCTACCCGGGACGCTCAACACGGCAGGCGGCGGGGGCGCCGGCATCGGCGGAAGCGGCGGTATGATGAACGGTACCGAGAATAATACGACAGCACATACGTGCTACTGCTGGGCAAGGATATCTCGCTGTCGCATGGCTTCATCGGCACGCTGACAATGACAATACCGGTGGGCGCGCAGTACAACGGGCAGACCGTAACCATCCTCCACTGCGCAGGTGAAACGCTCCAAACCTATACCGCCACGGTGGCGGGTGGTAAAGCCGTATTCAGTGTTACCAGCCTTTCGCCCTTTGCGGTGTTTGCGGAGATTTCCCCAGCGCCCGATTATGATCCGCCCACGGTCGTGATCACTTCCGTAACAGCGGTATCGGCCACCGGTGCGAAACTCAATGGTAGTGTAGTTGCCGACGGCGGCGCTGCAGTCACGGAGCGCGGATTTGTTTACGGCACCGTGACGAATCCCGCCATCGGCGGCGCGGGTGTGACGAAGGTTAAGGCAGGCAGCGGTACGGGCAGCTTTACGGCGACTTTGACAGAACTTGAACCGGACACTACCTATTATGTGCGTGCTTATGCCACCAACAGTGAGGGAACGGCATATGGTGCGGTGATTCGCTTTATGACGGATGAAGATGATCTGGACGACATCCCCAAGACCGGCGACAACAGCTCCCCGTGGGTTTGGTGGCTGCTGTGCGGTGCATCCGTGGCGGGCATCGTAACACTGGTTTTATTGAGCAAACGGAAGAAGCGTGCAAACAGCAAGGGCTGTCTGTGAGGTCGAGTGGGCACCCCAAAGCAGCCCCTACTGAGCTTGGATATATAGGAGGTCACTCAAATGAAAACAAAGCGATTATTAAGCGCGGTGCTGTGCGCGGCGGGGCTGGCCTTTACCCTGCTTCCGTCAGTGGCCTTCGCGGCAACAGCCGAAGCAGCCTATGTGGACGAAAACGGAAACACGCAGACCGCGATAGCCACGGTGGTCGAGGCTTCGACCGCAACCCTGACGAACGGCTGGTACGTTGTAAATAGCAGTTTCACGCGCACTGGCACGATGACTGTCAGCGGTGACGTCCATCTGATCCTCGCGGACGGCTCATCCCTTACGGTCTATGGAGACATCAACAATGCGGGCATCAATGTATCCGGCAGCAATCGTCTTACCATCTACGGCCAGGAACAAGAAACCGGCCAGCTCATGGTGACGTGTGGCGGCAACGGCGCCGGCATCGGCGGCGGCAACAACGAAGCCGGCGGAACCATCGCTATTCGAGGCGGCGCGGTTACGGCCATAGGCAACAGTGGGGGCGCGGCCATTGGCGGCGGCGAGAATGGAGATGCAGGCAGCACCACCATCACCGGCGGCAAGGTCACGGCCACAGGTACCAATGACGGCGCGGCGATTGGCGGCGGCGTCAATGGCGGCGGCGGCAGTATCGCCATCAGTGGCGGCATCATTACGGCCAGAGCCCGTAACGGCGGCGCGGCCATCGGCGGCGGCGAAGGCGGCGACGCCGGAACCATTTCCATCAGCGGCGGCACGGTCATCGCCGAAGCCTTCCACGACGGCGCTGGCATCGGCAGCGGCGCCGGCGGGGCCTCCGGCGATATCACCATCAACGGCGGCTCTATCGACGTGGTGGAGGGTGGCACGAGCTCCGTTCCGCACAACGGCGCCGGCGTATCGGTTTACCACACCGCAATCACGCTCTTTGGGATCAGCGCCAGAACGCGGGTGGACGCGCTGACCACCGACGCGGGCTACGAATACGGCGCAAACGACCTGTATACCGAGGAAGGCGGCAGTGTAATCCGCCTTTGGCTGCCGGCAGGTACCAAGACCACGGCGGCGCGCATCACGGACGGCGCAGCCATGCCTACCCGCCAGTTCTACATGGGCCTCGTCACGACTTCGAGCGGTCCCTCCTCGGGGGTACTGAACAGACAAGCCTTTATCGTCACCAGTAGCACAACAGGCTATACCTACCAGGACAACAGGCTTACGTTTACGCAGGCCGGCGCTTATACGGTATCCATGGCGTTTGGGTCCACCACAGACAGAATCCGGGTGGGCGTCCCGTCCGCATCCGGAACGGTTGCCGTCACACTTTCCGACGTGAATATCAACGCATCGGGCACGGCCGACGCGGCCCTTGACATGACGGGCGCCAACGTCAGCCTGACGCTGTTGGGTACAAATTCCCTGTTAAGCGGTGATGGCAAGGCCGGGCTGCTCTGCCCCGCGGGCGCAAGCCTGACCGTCACGGCCGGCAGCAGCGGCAGCCTCACCGCTACGGGCGGAACCGAAGGGGCGGGCATCGGCGGCGGCTATCTCGTCAGCGGCGGAAACATCACTATCGGCGGCGGCATGGTCACAGCCAACGGCGGTGCGGACGCGGCGGGCATCGGCTGCGGCGATATGCTCGACTCGAATATGCATAGCGTTGCCAACAACAGCAGGGTTACCATCAACGGCGGCACGGTTACGGCCAATGGCGGCGACTATGGCGCGGGCATCGGCAGCGGCAGCTTTGGCGGTGGCGGCACGATCAGCATCAACGGTGGTACGGTTATCGCAAACGGCGGCATTCGGGCGCCAGGCATCGGCACCGGCGACTACGCGTGCATCGGCATCAACAACACCGACGTCACCATCAGCGACGGCACAGTGCAGGCTCATGGCGGCCTTATGGCCGCGGGTATCGGAGGCGGTCATTTATCTACCGGCGGCACCATCCGAATCAGCGGCGGCACGGTTACGGCCACGGGCGGCGGACGCGGGCAATATAGCAACGGCGCCTTGGTTTCGGGCGGCGCGGGTATCGGAGTTGGCGGCGGCAACGATAACTGGGGCTTCCTGAGCAGCACGATCACCATCAGCGGCGGCGTCGTCAACGCCACGGGCGGCGCGGATGCAGCAGGCATTGGCGGCGGATGGCGTGACGGACTGAACAGCGATATCGTCACCATCAGCGGCGGCGAAGTCACGGCCACGGGCGGCGAGTATGGCGCGGGCATAGGCGGCGGCCAGAATCGCCCCGGCTGCGGCGTCACCATCAGCGCCGGCACGGTGCGGGCCTATGGCGGCGAGTATGGCGCGGGCATCGGCGGCGGACTCAGAGGTAGTGGCTGCAGTATAGCGATAATCTCCGGCACGGTCACGGCCCGCGGTGGCATCGCTGGTGCTGGCATCGGCGGCGGTTCTTCCAGCGACGGTAATAGCGTTGCCATCATTGGCGGAACAGTGAGCGCCACAGGCGGCGATGGCGAGGGCCTGAGCATGGGTGGCGGCGCGGGAATAGGTAGCGGCGGAACGTCACTGGCTACTTCAGAGTCCACCACCAGCGGCGACATCACCATAAGCGGCGGCGTGCTCACGGCCAACGGTGGATCCGGCATCAAATGTGGCGCGGGCATCGGCGGGGGCAGCGCCGGGAACGGCGGAATAATAACCATCAGGGGAGGAACCATTACCGCCACAGGAGGCTCGTTCGAGGGTGGAGCCGGTGGCGCGGGCATCGGCGGCGGTGCTTCCGGCTCCGGAGGTTCCGTCCGTATTCTCGGCGGATCTGTGAAGGCGGCGGGCGGCTCGGGTGCGGAAGCCATCGGACGCGGCCAGGGCGGCAGCGCATCCGGTGGGCGTACAAACGGCATGGGGCAAAACGTATACCGCAATACGCTCACGCTTTCGGGCGTAAGCGGCGTCACCGCCGTCACCGCGGGCAGCATCGGCGGCGCACCCTGCGCACAAACGCCGGATGTGGCGAACGGCGTGTATGGTATAAAAGACGTGTATGCCGATGCGGAAGGCAAAGTTTATTTCTACCTGCCCATACCTTCCGGAAACGAAACGATCAACCTGACGGCCGGGGCAAGGACATACGGTGCAGCCTACCAGCGCCTTGAGTCCGGTAACACCATCACCTTGCTGCCGCTCGCCGATGTGACCTTCACGGCGGCGCAAACGGGCGGAACCAGCGGCACAGCCGATTCCACCGGTATTGCGCTCACATTCAGCCAGGCGGTGACGGGGCTTGCGGGCGGCGATATCACCACCACGAACGGGTCCGGCTCGGTAACGAAGGGAGCTCTTACCGGCTCCGGCGCGGTATGGACGGTTGCCCTTACCGACGTGGCCGCTGAAGGAACTGTCATCGTTTCCGTGAGGAATTTCGGTAGCTATAATGTCGTGACGGCGCCGCAGACCGTGACGGTATATAAGTTTGCGGCAACCGCTCCGTCCGCGCCGCAGAGCCTGACCGCCACTCCCGGCGACGGGCAGGTAGAACTGGGCTGGGCGGCTCCCGCCAGCGACGGTGGATCGGCGATACTCAAATACGAGGTGTCCAAGGACGACGGCGCAAGCTGGACGGATGCGGACAGCGACACAGGCCATACC
>DHOI01000140.1:0-251 GCA_002409725.1 Christensenella sp. UBA5394 | reverse complement strand
GGCGCGGAAGCCGCTGTGACCGCGACGCCGCAGGCCGCGGCAACGACGCCTTCCGCGCCGCAGGGGTTGACCGCCACACCCGGCGACGGGCAGGTGGCACTGGGCTGGACGGCTCCCGCCAGCGACGGCGGGTCGGCGATCCTCAAATACGAGGTTTCCAAGGATAACGGCACAAACTGGACGGACGCGGACAGCAACACCAGCCATACCTTCACCGGCCTCACCAACGGGCAAAGCTATACCTTCAGGGT
>DHOI01000007.1:1001-2759 GCA_002409725.1 Christensenella sp. UBA5394 | reverse complement strand
TTTTCCGCCGGAATATAAAGGAGAGATTTTTTTGAATTCCATTCCCAGACAACTGCTTTTGCAAGCGGTTTTGATATTGATTAACGCCTTTTTCGCGGCTTCGGAGATCGCGGTGATCTCCCTGAGTCCCAATAAGCTGCGCCGCATGGCGGAGGAGGGCGACAAGAACGCGCCCCGGCTTTTGAAGATGGTGGAGGAGCCGGCGGGCTTCCTCTCCACCATCCAGATCGGCATCACCATGGCCGGTTATTTGGGCAGCGCCTTTGCGGCCGAAAACTTTTCCGATTATATCGTAGCCTGGATCTACGACGGCCTGAAGTTCCAAAGCATCGGCCCGGCCGCACTCAATTCCATCTCCATCGTGCTCATCACCATCATCCTGGGTTATTTCACCCTGGTGCTGGGTGAGCTTGTGCCCAAGCGCATCGCCATGCAAAAGCCCATGGAGGTGGCCAAGGTGACCTCCGTGGTGGTGGGGGGCATATCGGTGGTGATAAAGCCGATGATCCGCTTCCTGAGCGCCAGCACCAACCTAACGCTGCGCTTGCTGGGCCTGAAAACCGAGGCCGAGGACGAGACGGTTTCCGAGGATGAGATCCGCATGATGGTGGATCTGGGCGAGGAGCGCGGCGCGATCGACACGGATGAAAAGGAATGGATTCAAAACGTATTCGAATTTAACGACGTATCCGTTTACGATGCCATGACCCGCGCCACGGATGTGGAGGCCATCTCTTTGGAAGATACCAAAGAGGAAATCCTAACCCGCATCCGCGAAACCGGCCTTTCCCGCTTCCCCGTTTACGACGAGGATATAAACGACATCGTGGGCGTTCTCAATTCCCGTGATTTTCTGATGGCCGTGGGCGAGGGCAAGCCCTGCGATACGGCAAGCCTTATGCGCACGCCCTATTTTGTGCCCGAATCCATCCGCGCGGATCAGCTTTTCAAGGATATGCAGCGTAACAAGATCCATATCGCGGTGGTCATCGGCGAGTATGGCGAGCTGGCGGGCATCATCACGATTGAGGATTTGCTCGAGCAGATCGTGGGCAATATCTACGACGAATTCGACCCGGAGGAGCCGGAGGAGATTCAGCAGATCGGCGACAATCTCTGGCGCGTCTCGGGCAGCACCCGGGTAGAGGATCTGGCCGAAGCTTTGGATATGGATATCCCCGAAGACGAGGATTACGATACCGTGGGCGGCATGGTCTTCAGCTGCCTGCACACCATCCCCCAGGATGGCGATACGCTGGAGGTGGAGGTCAACGGCCTGCGCATCTACGTAAAGCGCATCGAGGAGCGGCGGGTGGAAGAGGCGCTGGTGGAAAAGCTGGCCCAATGCAAGTGCGAGGAAGATGTAAAAGAAGAGGAGTAGGATAGCCGCAAACGCAGGCGGGGACGCGCAACTTTCAGCACGTCCCCGCTTTATTTACAGGCGGCTCAGGCCCTCTGTATCTCTTTTTGCACCTTTTTGGTGAGCTTGGAGAAGGTTTGCGCATAGGCGTGGCCGCACATGGCAAAGACCAGGTCTTTGGGCAGCTCGGCATCGAGGTACACGGTGTTCCAGTTGCGCTTGTCGCTGTAAAAGCCGGGCACGATATCCGCATACTGGCTTCGGTACAGCTCGGCCAATAGCGGGTCGCACTTGAGGATCAACATGGTGCGGCCGCCGTGGGGACCGTATTGCAGGCCCGGCGTGCATTGGGCGGCGAAGAGCTTGCCTCCCACCTGATAGCGCAGCCATTGCCACTC
>DHOI01000007.1:0-819 GCA_002409725.1 Christensenella sp. UBA5394 | reverse complement strand
AAATCATCCAGGTCGGGATAGCGCAGGGCGGCGAGGGCCGGGCCGTTAGGCTTATAGAGCACATGGCGGGGCAGGCCGCCGTATTTTTGTACCGTTACGGTCAGCATGTAGCCTAAATCCAGCAAATTGGTAAGGCTGTAGCTGTTATCCGGGTGAACCGTGCAGAACAAATGCCGGTAGCCCAGAGCAGCCATTTCCTTTTCCCCTTCGATGAGCAGCTTGGTTTGGAGCTTGTGGCCGCGGTAAGCTGGGCGCACCGCTACCGAATCCATGTGCGCCGCTTTGGGCAGCTCCGCCGGCCAAAGCCCCGCGTCCCGGCCTAAATTTTCTTCGGCCAGGCCGGGGAAGTGCGCCTGGAACAAACCGGCGATGCTGCCATCCGGCGCTTGCGCAACCAGAATGAAGCCCTCTTCTTCGATCTGCGCGGCCAGAAAGGCTTCATCCGCGGCTACGAACCAAGCAGGCTGCGGCAGGGAGGCCGTGGTCTCCTCCATCACCCGCACCAGGCCCGGTAGGTCGCTTAGGCCGGCTTTTCGTATCACAAAATCCATGCTTGCCTCCCTTATGGATCGCACTCGCCTTGCTATAGATTCCTGCTTTCAGTATAGCGGCTCCTGCCCGGCAATGCAATTCTTAGGTGCTGGCGTTCAGCGCGGCAAAGCTTATCTTATTGTTCTTGTGCAGAACTTGAAAGACCTTATATTGCCTGTCGTAAGCCGCTTTATCGGCGGCGTTGGGGTAAAAAACGCGATAGGGCGGCAGCAGCTCCTTGGCAGAGGCCATAAGCAAAGCACGCGCAGCGCCCGGGCATTTTCCAGG
>DHOI01000133.1:5047-7116 GCA_002409725.1 Christensenella sp. UBA5394 | reverse complement strand
CTGGCGAAAGACCTCATGGCCGAGGCCAAGAGCCGGGGCGTGCAGCTGCTTTTGCCCGTGGATACGGTGGTGGCTACGGCCTTTAGCGCGGATGCGGAATATAAAACCGTGAAATCCAGCGAGATCCCAGACGGCTGGCAGGGCCTGGATATCGGCGAGGAGAGCCGCAAGCTCTTTAGCGAGGCCATCATCGGCGCCAAAACCATCATCTGGAACGGGCCCATGGGCGTGTTCGAGTTCGACGCCTTTGCCAAGGGCACGGCCGCCATTGCAGAGGCCTGCGCCAAGAGCAGCGGCACCACCATCATCGGCGGCGGCGATTCCGCATCCGCGGTGAAGAAGCTGGGCTATGCTTCCAAGATGAGCCATATTTCCACAGGGGGCGGCGCGAGCCTCGAGTTCCTTGAGGGCAAGGTATTGCCCGGCGTCGCGGCCCTCAACGACAAATAAAAGGAGAATATCGATATGCGTAAACCCATCATTGCCGGCAACTGGAAAATGAACATGACCCCCACCGAGGCCAAGGCCCTGGTGAACGAGCTGATCCCCCTGGTGAAGGGCGCCACCTGCGAGGTAGTCGTCTGCCCGCCCTATGTCGACTTGGCTCTGGCTGCGGAGCTGACCAAGGGTACCAACATCCGCGTGGGCGCTCAGAACGTCCACTGGGCGGAAAAGGGCGCTTTCACGGGCGAGATCTCTGCGGCCATGCTCAAAGAGGCGGGCGCACAGTACGCCATCATCGGCCACAGCGAGCGGCGGCAGTATTTCGGCGAAACGGATGAAACCGTTAACAGCCGCGCCAAGGCGGCCCTCGCCGCGGGCATCATCCCCATCATCTGCGTGGGTGAGAGCCTTGCACAGCGCGAAGCCGGGGAGACCGACGCGCTGGTGAGTGGCCAGGTGCAGGCGGGCCTTACCGGCATCACCGCGGAGCAAGCCGCGGGTCTGGTCATCGCCTACGAGCCCATCTGGGCCATTGGCACGGGCAAAACCGCAACGGATGAGCAGGCCAACGAGACCATCGGCGTGATCCGCAAGACGTTGACGGGTATGTATGGCCAGGCAGTGGCGGATCAGGTTCGCATCCAGTACGGCGGCAGCATGAACCCCAAGAACGTCAAGGGCCTGATGGCCCAGAGCGAGATCGACGGCGGCCTCATCGGCGGCGCCAGCCTCAAGGCCGGGGATTTCGCGGCTGTCGTCAACTACGATAAATAAGAGGTATATCCCATGAGCAAGCAACTCACTGCCCTGATCATCCTGGATGGCTTCGGCTGCCGGGAGGAAGCGGCGGGCAATGCCATCAAAGCAGACGGCGCAAAGCACTTTAACGCCCTCTGGGCGGCCTATCCCCACACCAAGATCGCCGCCTCAGGCGAGGATGTGGGCCTGCCGGATGGGCAGATGGGCAACAGCGAGGTCGGGCACCTGAACATCGGCGCAGGCCGCATCGTTTATCAGGAGCTCACCCGCATCACCAAGTCCATCCGGGAGGGCGATTTTTTCCAGAATCCCGCCTTCCTGGGCGCGGTAGAGAACTGTAAGGCACACGATAGCGGCTTGCACCTCTACGGCCTCTGTTCGGATGGCGGTGTGCACAGCCATTTGAACCACCTCTACGCTTTGGTGGAGCTGGCCAAGAACGCGGGCCTAAAAAAGGTCTACGTCCATTGCTTTATGGATGGGCGGGACGTGCCCCCCACCAGCGGCAAGGGCTTTGTGGAAGCGCTGCAAAAAAAGCTCGGGGAGATCGGCGTGGGCAAGGTGGCCTCTGTGATGGGCCGCTATTATGCCATGGATCGCGATAACCGCTACGAACGGGTGGAGCAGGCCTACGCCGCGCTGGTCTACGGCCGGGGGGTGGAGGCTGTAAACCCGGCGGCCGCCATTCAGGATAGCTATGATGCGGGCGTGACGGATGAATTCATCAAGCCCATCGTCGTGGTGGAAAACGGCAAGCCCGTGGGCACCATCCGGCCCAATGACAGCGTCATCTTCTACAACTTCCGGCCCGACCGGGCGAGGGAGATCACCCGCAGCTTCATCTTCGAGGATTTCGACGCCTTTGA
>DHOI01000133.1:3249-4784 GCA_002409725.1 Christensenella sp. UBA5394 | reverse complement strand
GCGTCCTTTGGCGATAAGGTGCATATCGCCTTCCATCCCGAGGGCCTGACCAACACCCTGGGCGAATACCTTGCGGCCAACGGCAAGACCCAGCTGCGCATAGCCGAAACGGAGAAGTACGCCCATGTGACCTTCTTCTTCAACGGCGGCGTGGAGGAGCCCTACGAGGGCGAGGATCGCGCCCTGATCCCCTCCCCCAAGGTGGCTACCTACGACCTCAAGCCCGAGATGAGCGCCTACGAGGTGGCGGAGGAAGCCGTGCGCCGAGTGGAGAGCGGTAAGTACGACGTAATGATTCTCAACTTCGCCAACCCCGATATGGTGGGCCACACCGGTGTGATGGAAGCGGCTACCGCGGCCGTGCACGCGGTGGACGAATGCCTGGGTAAGGTGGTGGAAGCCATCCGCAGGCAAGGCGGACGGGCCATCATCACGGCGGATCACGGCAACTGCGAGCAGATGTTTGCCGAAGACGGCTCACCCTTCACCGCGCACACCACCAACCCCGTGCCGGTGATCCTGGCGGATGATGCGAACAAGGGCGCAACCCTGCGCCAGGGCGGCCGCTTGAGCGACCTTTCGCCCACCATCCTGGGCCTGATGGGCCTGCCTGTGCCGGCCGAAATGATGGGCCGGAGCCTTATCGAGGGCTGAGGGGCCGCGGACGGGAGAAAAATCAAAATAATGCTGGCTTTTTTGCGCGGGGCATGATATAATCCCCATTGCGGCTGTGAAAACGGCAATGGAACGTTTGATACGGAGGAAGTATACAGAATGGCAACTTTGAATATAATTCTTACCAGCATCCTCGTCCTGTGCTCGATCGTTATGATCGCGGTCGTGCTTATGCAGCAGACTAAGTCCAGCGGCTTGGGCGGCGCTTTTGGCGGCGATAGCCAGTCCTTCTCGGCACGCGGCCAGGCGGCCAGCAAGGAAGCCAAGCTCCAGAAGATCACCGTGTATACCGCCATCGCCATCGGCGTGCTGGCTATCGCGATCATGATCATCGCCTAAATCGTATTTTGGCAATGGGAGTATGCTGCATGGGCATACTCCCATTTTTTATGCACGGAATACGGCATAAGGCAGGGGGAGCAGGACCCCTTACCTTAAGATGAAAGGAAACAAATGACGAACCAACAAACGGAAACCTTTATTTTAGAGATTTTGCGGCGGGAGGGCCAGCCCGTGGCCCCGGAAACGCTGCTGGAACAACTGGAGGAGGCGGATGCGGGTGCGGCCGCGCTGGAGCGGCTGCTCGGCACTGGGCGGTTGATGCTCACCCGCAAGCGCAAGCTGGCCCTTCCCGAGCACACCGGCCTCACCTATGGCCGGGTGCAGGGTAACGCCCGGGGCTTCGGCTTCTTTATCCCCCAGGATGGAGGGCGGGATCTTTTCCTGCCTGCCGACGGTATGCACGGCGCCATGCACTGCGACCAGGTATGGGTGCGCCAGACCGACCGGGTGAGCCACGGCGGCAATCCGGAGGCCGAGGTGGTACTGATCGCCTGCCGGGCGCAAAAGAAGATTGTGGG
>DHOI01000133.1:2730-3023 GCA_002409725.1 Christensenella sp. UBA5394 | reverse complement strand
GCTTTTGAAGACGACGAGGGCGCGGGCGGCGGCTATGTGGTACCGGATGATACCCACCTCTATATGGATGTGCTCATCCGCCCGGGTGATGTGGATGGGGCCAAGCAGGGCGATAAGGTGGTGGCCGAGATCCTCCAATACCCGGATGGCCGCCGCCCCCTTATGGGCCGGGTGATCGAGGTGCTGGGCAGTAAGGAGGAAAAGGGCACGGACATCCTTTCGGTGATCCGCCGCCTGGAACTGCCGGATGAATTCGGCAAGGCGGCTGCCCGCCAGGCCCGCAGCCTTAACAA
>DHOI01000133.1:0-2532 GCA_002409725.1 Christensenella sp. UBA5394 | reverse complement strand
AGGGATCTTAGAGATGTAAAGATGGTTACGATAGATGGCGAGGATGCCAAGGATCTCGATGACGCCGTATCGCTGGTGGAACTGCCGGAGGGTGGGTGCCTCCTGGGCGTACACATCGCGGATGTAAGCCATTACATCGCCGAAGGATCGCCTCTGGATGAGGAAGCTTACACACGCGGTACCAGCGTCTACTTCCCCGACAGGGTGCTGCCCATGTTCCCCAAGGAGATCAGCAACGGCATTTGCTCTTTGAACCCCAATACGGACAAGCTAACCCTCTCCTGCATCATGGAGCTGGACGCGGCCGGCAAGGTGGTCGATCACCGCGTCGCGGAAACGGTCATCCGTACCTGCCGCCGCATGACGTATGAAGACGTGAACGCCATGTTCGGCGGCGATGAAGTATTGCGCGGGAAATATGCGGATATTTGGCCTATGCTCCAAAGCATGCAGGCTTTGATGGAAAAGCTCAAGGCCCGCCGCTTCAAGCGGGGCAGCATCGATTTCGACCTGGACGAGGCAAAGCTGGTGCTGGATGCCAAAGGCCATACCACGGATGTGCAGCTGTACGAGCGGGGCGTTGCCAATCGCATGATCGAGGAATTCATGCTCCTTGCGAACGAGACCATAGCCCAGCATGCCCGTACCATGGGGCTGCCCTTTATGTACCGCGTGCATGAAACGCCGGATAAAGAAAAGCTACAAATTCTCAATACGTTCCTGGGTACCTTGGGGTACGGCATTAAAAACCTTAGCAATGTACGGCCCGCCACCCTGCAAAAGGTGCTGCTGGCCAGCCAGGGCACCAAGGAGGAAACGGTGATCCACCGGGTGACACTCAGATCCTTGCGCAAGGCTCGCTACAGCCCGGAAAGCCTGGGCCATTTCGGCCTGGCGGCGGATTATTACTGCCACTTCACCTCGCCCATCCGGCGCTATCCGGACTTAATCGTACACCGGCTGCTCAAGGAGATGATCCACGGTACGCTGGATGAAAAGCGTGCAGCCGAATGGACGGCCAAGCTCGAGGAGATGGCTCGCCATTGCTCCGAGCGGGAGAGCGTAGCCGTTGAGGCCGAGCGCGCCGCGGACGACCTTAAGAAGTGCGAATATATGAAGGACCGCATCGGCGCGGTGGAGACGGGCATCATCTCCGGGGTGGCCCAATACGGTTTTTTCGTGCAATTGCCCAATACAGTGGAGGGGATGGTACGTATTGGCTCCATTGAGGATGATTATTATGTGCTGGATGAAAAGAACTATCGTATGGTAGGCCGCTCCTCTGGCCGCTCGTTCCGCCTGGGGGATGAGGTGCGCATAAAAGTTGCGGGCGCGGATATGGAGACCGCCAACGTGGATTTCGTCCTCGAACGGGGCACGCGCCAAAATGGCAACGGCAACGGCCGCAAGGATGGCAATGCGCGCCGGGGCGGCAGGGCCACAACTGCGAAGAAGCAGGAAGCCGCGAAGGCAGCGCCCAAGGCGGCTCCCAAGGCATCCGCGAAGCCCGCGCCGAAGGAGACCGCCAAAGAGTCGCCGAAGGAAGCACCGGCGGCCCAAAGTGGGCAGCAAGGTGACAAGAAGGCGAACGAGCGGCGAAATAATCGGAGGGGCCATGGGCCCAAGGTTGTAAAAGCAGAAATAAAATGATAAAATAAGCTAGGAGCAAAGCGGAAAGGAGGGGGAGCCATTGCCGGTGAAAAAGGGCGTTAAGCCCGTGGCGCAGAACCGCAAAGCGCGGCATGAATACTTTATAGAAGATACGTATGAGTGCGGCATTGAGCTGGTGGGCACAGAGGTCAAGAGCATTCGCGCCGGCAAGGTGAACATCAAGGATGCCTATGCCCAAGTCAAGGGCGGCCAGGCGTATGTGATCGGCATGCACGTGAGCCCCTATGAGCAGGGCAATATCTTCAACCGCGATCCGTTCCGCTCCCGCCGCCTTCTGTTGCACAAGCGGGAGATCCACAAGCTCCAGGCCCTATCCCAGGCCGATGGTTACAGCCTTATCCCCTTGCAGCTCTACCTCAAGGACGGGCTGGTCAAGCTGGAACTGGCCGTGGCCAAGGGCAAAAAGCTTTACGACAAGCGCCATACCCTGGCCGAGCGGGACGCCCAGCGGGATATGGAGCGCCGCATGAAAAACGTAGACTAACGCCGGGCCGTTGCCCGGCCATCATGGGGGCGTACATGGTTTCGACGGGGATCATGGAAGCCGGATAAGCGAGCCGAAGACCCGTGCTTCGTTAAAAATGGGAAACTTAAATCTAACTGGCAAATCTGATTTTGCACTCGCTGCCTAATTAGGCGGCGCGTCCGCCCGGTGGTTCCCACGCCGCCGGATACGGGCGTCATTAATGTGGGGAACCAACCTGCTTAAGCTTTGCGGCAGGCGGGACCTTATGAAGCTACCGAAACCCTTACCCCGCTGACGGGGGAGGGGCCGGGGGAATCCTAAATCGTCAGCTGCGCTCGGAGAAAGTCTTGCAGACAGGTTTTCGGACAGGGGTTCGACTCCCCTCGCCTCCACCA
>DHOI01000001.1:47362-55326 GCA_002409725.1 Christensenella sp. UBA5394 | reverse complement strand
CCTTACCGCTTGGCTATGGCGCCGATTATTTATGAAACGAGGGTACGCCGTACCCTCTGTGTAAGCGATGGAGCGGGAGACGGGGCTCGAACCCGCCACCTCCGCCTTGGCAAGGCGGCGCTCTACCAAATGAGCTACTCCCGCAAGTGGTGCCTCAGAGTGGACTTGAACCACCGACACAGGGATTTTCAGTCCCTTGCTCTACCAACTGAGCTACCGAGGCATTTGCTCCGCTTCAGCGGAGCTTGGCGACCCGGAGGGGGCTCGAACCCCTGACCTCTAGCGTGACAGGCTAGCATTCTAACCAACTGAACTACCGGGCCAAGTTTGGTGGGAACAACAGGGCTCGAACCTGTGACCCCTTGCTTGTAAGGCAAGTGCTCTCCCAGCTGAGCTATGCTCCCATTGCCGCTGCGATTCGCACGCCCCCCCACAACGACTGCGTTAGTAAGTATACACTATTCTCCGGCTTGGTGTCAATCCCAATAATTTCGCAATTCGAAAACGCCCAAGCAAGGGGCCGGCGCGGGCCGGCCCCTTGGGTTGGAACCGGCTATCTCAGACGTTGAGGCCCGTCATATCCCGGATGGAATGATCCGGGCAAACTTTTACACAGGCCCCACAGCGGGTACATTTCTCCTGGTCGATCACGGCACAGTTATCTACGATGCGGATCGCCTCGGCCACGCAGGCCTTCACGCAGCGGCCGCAGGAAATGCAGGCGTTGGTGCAGGCGGTTCTGGCTGCCTTGGGCGCGTCGTGATTCTGGCAGGCCACGAACACAGTATCGTCCGCGGGGGTAAAGTGGATGATATTGCGGGGACAGGCGTCGATGCACATGCCGCACGCTACACACTTATCCGCATAGATTTTGGCTACGCTCTTTTCCATTTCAATGGCTTCGAAATGGCAGGCGCGCTGACAATCCCCCAAACCCAGGCAGGCGCTGGCGCATTGCTTGGGGCCGCCGGCCAAGGTTGCAGCCATTGCGCAGCTCTTGAGGCCTTCGTAGGTATAGCGTGCCGTGGCGGCATCGCAAAAGCCCTGACAAAAGACCCGGGCTACCTTTTTTTCTTCCGCCGGGCCCGCGGATACGCCCATGATGGCGGCAATGGCTTCCGCCCCCTTGGCGCCGGCCGGCCGGCAGCCGCCTACAGGCGCTTCGCCCCGGGCCACGGCCGCGGCAAAGGCGTCGCAGCCCGCATAGCCGCAAGCGCCGCAATTGGCCCCAGCTACGGCTTCACGGATGGCGGCGGTACGCTCATCCGTTTCTACAGCAAACTTTTTATCAGCAATGGAAAGCACCACGCCGAACGCCGCGCCCAGGATACCCATGATAGCCAACGCGAAGAGAATCGCGGTCCAATTCATAAGCCTAGCCTCCAAACCCGCTGAAGCCCATGAACGCCACGCTCATCAGGCCCGCGATGATGATGCAGATGGGGAACCCCCGGAAGGGCTCCGGAATATCGGAGGTCTCGAGCCGCTCCCGCACGCCCGCCATTAGAACGATGGCCAGGAGGAATCCCAGCGCGCCGAAGGTGCCGTTGAGCACCGAATAGAGCAGGTTATAGCCCTCGCTCACATTGAGCACCGCCACGCCCAGCACCGCGCAATTGGTGGTGATCAGCGGCAGGTAGATGCCCAGCGCCTTATAGAGGGAAGGGCTGCTCTTTTTGATGAACATCTCCACGAACTGTACCAGCCCCGCGATGATGAGGATGAAGGCGATGGTATCCAAATATCGGAGGCCCAGCTTCACCAGCACCAGGTGATAGACCAGCCAGGTAAAGAGCGAGGCCAGGGCCATCACGAAGGTGACCGCCACGCCCATGCCCACGGCGGTCTCCACCTTATTGGAGACCCCCAGGAAGGGGCAGTTGCCTAGGAACCGGGAAAAGATGAAGTTGTGGGTGAGCACGCAGCTCACCATGAACATGAGAATCTTCAACAGCTCGTTCATGCCTGTGCGCCCTCCTTAGCCGCTTTTTTCGCATCGGCCCGCTTCATGATGATGTTGGCGATGCCCAGCACCATGCCGAACACGATAAAGCCGCCCGGGGCCAGCACCAAGATCAACATGGGCTGGTAACCCGCGCCCATGATGTTTAGGCCGAAGAGGCTGCCTGAGCCGAACAGCTCGCGGATGCAGCCGATGATGGTGATGGCGGCCGTGAAGCCCAGGCCCATGCCCAAGCCGTCCATCACGGAGGCCAGGGGCGCGTTTTTGCTGGCAAAGGCCTCGGCCCGGGCCAGGATGATGCAGTTAACCACGATCAGGGGGATGAAGAGGCCCAGGCTCTCGTAGAGCACGGGCACATAGGCCTGCAGGAGCATCTGCACCATGGTTACAAAGGTGCAGATCACCACTACAAAGGCGGGGATGCGCACTTTATCCGGGATGAAATTGCGCAGCAGGGAGATCACCAGGTTGGAGCCTACCAGCACGAAGGTGGCGGCCAGGCCCATGCCGATGCCGTTGACGGCGTTGGTGGTTACGGCGATGGTGGGGCAGGTGCCCAGTACCAGGCGGAAGGTTGGGTTTTCCGTGATGACGCCGTTCATGAAAACGCCGGAAAGCGATTGTTTCTTTTCCATTATTTTTTCCCCTTTCCGTATACCCGAGCACCCTTGACATATTTATCGATCAAAGGGGTCGCGATGTTCATCAGCAGGATGGCAAAGGTGACGCCCTCGGGGTAAGAGCTGAAATTGCGGATCAGGCAGGTGAACACGCCGCAGCCCACGGCAAAGATTACCTGGCCTCTGCGGGTCATGGGGTTGGTAACGTAATCCGTAGCCATGAACACGGCGCCAAAGAGCATGCCGCCCGATAACACGCCGTTTAAAACGTTATTGCCAAGAGCCAGCGCCAGCAGGGCGTAGCTGCCCACATAGATCACCGGGATATGCCAGGTGATAACGCCCTTTAGCAGCAGATATAGGAAGCCGATGAGGATGGCCGCCTTGCTCACTTCGCCAATGGTGCCGGGGATGAAGCCCAGGAACATCTGCAGGGGCGTAGCCGATAGACCGTGCAGCACAGTTGCCGAGGAAACTGCGTCCGCTTGCAGGCCCAGGGAAAACACGGGCTGGGTGTAAGCCGTCATGGCCACGGGCCAGCTGGCCATGAGGATGGCACGGGCCGTGAGCGCCGGGTTCATGAAGTTATCGCCGATGCCGCCGAAAAGCTCTTTCACCAGCACGATGGCTACCGCGCTGCCGATCAGCGTCACCCACAGCGGGGCGCTTACGGGCATATTAAGGGCCAGCAGCATGCCCGTGAGCGCGGCGGAACAATCGCGGATGCGCACGGGCTTATGGGTAAGCTTTTGGTAGGCGTATTCCGCCAGCATGGCAGACGCCGTGCCCACCAGCACATGCAATAGAGCGCCCAGGCCGAAGAAGAAGATACCGGCCAGGGTGGTGGGCAACAGAGCCAAGATCACATCCAGCATCAAGGAGCGGGTGGTATCTTTATTGTAAATAAAGGGCGCGTTGGATATGTGCAGTCCCATCTTATTTGGCCCTCCTTGCCTGGCGCGCGATGGCGTCCTTAGTATTTTTGAAGGAGGCCGTAAGGGCCAGCCTGGCCGGGCAGATGTAGGAGCAGCAGCCGCAAACGATGCATTCCGTCACATCGTTGGCCTGTGCCCCGGCCAAATCGCCCTTGTCGCAAAAATGCTTGAGAAGGAAGGGCTTCAACCCTGCCGGGCAAACGTCCACACAGCGGCCACAACGGATGCAGGGCTGCTCGGCGGGCGTTTTGCTCTCCGCTTCCGTAAGGGCCAAAAGGCAGTTGGTGCCCTTGCCGATGGGCGGCTTGTCATCGGGCATGCAAATGCCGGTCATCGCGCCGCCCATTAGGAGCGTATACGGTTCTTCTTTATAACCACCGCAGGCCTCCACGGCCTCGGAAGCGCTGGTGCCGATGCGCAGGCGCAAATTGGCAGGTTCCTTTACGCAGCCGGTTACCGTGGTGACCCGCTCGATCAGCGGCTTGCCCAGCAGCACTGCGTCGGCGATGGCCGCGGCCGTGCCCACGTTGAGCACTACCACACCGATATCGATAGGCAGGCCATGAACGGGCACCTCGTAGCCGGTCACGGCATGGATGAGCTGGCGTTCGCCGCCCTGCGGGTACTTGGTGTAAAGCGGCATCACATGCAGCCCTTCGATTCCCGCGATGGCCGCTTTCATGGTCTCGATGGCGTCTTTTTTATTATCCTCAATGCCGATGATGCCGTATTTCACACCCAAGGCTTTCATCGCCAGGCGAAGGCCATTGACGATGCGTGCCGGTTCTTCCAACATCAGCCTGTGATCCGCGGTCACGTGTGTTTCGCATTCCGCACCGTTGACGATGATGGAATCGCAGCTTTTCCCCTCGGGAATGGTCAGCTTGACGTGGGTGGGGAAGGTGGCTCCACCCATGCCGCAAATGCCGGCCTCCTTAATGGCGGGGATGATGGAGGCCGCGTTCACGCTCTCCACATCTTTGCCCAGGGGAGTCAGCTCGGCCCAGTCGTCCCGCCCGTCGTTCTCGATGGTAACGGTGAGGATGGGGTTGCCCAACATCAGCATCCGCTGCTCTACGCTGACCACCCGGCCGGAGACCGAGGCGTGTGCGGGTAGACTCATGAACCCCGCAGCCTCGCCGATCTTCTGGCCCAGCTTGACCTGATCTCCCGCCTGCACGATGGGCACGCTGGGCGCGCCAATGGCTTGGCACATGGGGATCTGCACGGACTTGGCCACATAGGGCCGGATGGGTGAGCTGCTGGTAGAAGTTTTCCCGCCTCGCGCGCCATCCAGCGGATGCACGCCGCCCCGCATGGAGTATTGTGGCAAAAGAAGCACCTGCCTTTCAAAACGGTTAACATAAGATAAACATAAAAACAAACAAACCGGCGTGCGGGCCCGCGCCGAAACAAAACCCGCAGAATTAGTCCGATTTGCGATAAGCTGCGAGTATTATAGCACATATCCCGGCGTTAATACTATAATTTTATTATTGCTTTGTCTATTATTTGACAAATTGACTTTTTTGTTGAAAAAGCATTAAAAGATGCCAAACGGTTAAGATATTTATGGCTTCCGCCATTGCATAAGCCCCAAAAAAAACAAAAAAGCGCCGAATGCCTTTTTCAGCCAGGCTGCCTCAAGCGCGGCCGCGGCCAGCGTGCCCAAAGCCGCTCCCGCGAGGCCCGAGAGCAGGATGGGCCAGGCATGCTGGAGCGATACCCGCCCTTCTTTTCGGTGGATATGTAGGGCTAGCAGGGCTGCGGGCAAAAAAGCCAGCATATTTACCCCCTGGGCCTGGTGTTGGCCTACGCCCAACAGAATCGTCAGCGCCGGGATCAGCAGCGTGCCACCGCCCATGCCCATGCCCGCAAGCAGGCCGGAGAGCGTCCCCGCGAGCAGATACCACAGCCCCTTCACAACAGCATAAAGGCCCCCGCGGCCATCATCAGCGCGGCGAAGATCCGCCGTAAGGCTTTCTCGGGCAGGCGGCCCGTAAGCTTGGCCCCCAGGAAGCTGCCCAGCGTCAGCGCTGGGGCTACGAAAGCCAGCACATCCCAGGCTACGGCACTGCGCAGGGCATACAGCAGGCCGGAGAGGGCCGTAAGCGGCAGCATCACGGCGATGGCCGTGGCGTGGGCCTCCTTTTCGGCTAGGCCGCAGAGGCGGCGAAGGGCCAGCACGGCAATCATACCGCCCCCTGCACCCAAGAGGCCGTTACAAAACCCGGTTATCAGCCCCGCAGCCAGGGCCCTGCACCTTTCCTTTTTCATGATATGAGTATGCGCAGCCGGGCCCCGCCCTACACATACGGGTACGGGCGACTAAGGCTATAAGCGTGATTGCGGCAATACCGGGTTATGAAAAAGGGCACGCGTATGGGATATATAGCCAAAAGCAAACGGTACTCCCGTGTCGGCGGGCTTAAGATGCAAAGTCTCTCCGCGCGGCGCTTCAGGTGGCGCTACGGTGCAGGCCATATTATTATTTTGCGCCAGGCTATTAAAAAAACGGGAAATTTGGCGATTAAATATTCATTGGCGATTTTTTCCCGTAGCCAAAAAGTAAGCGGGTGTTTAATTGTATTACAGTTTGCGCTGAAAAGGTATACAGAAAAGCGCGAATATTGTATAATGTAAAGTGTTGTTAAAAATGTTACGCTCCAGAAGGGAAATAAAAGCATGCTCTATGTTCCCGTGGAATACCTAAGGCCGGATATGGTGGTTGCCCGTGACATTTGTTCTTACCCAAGGGATATGCACCATGTTCGTCTGCTTTCCGCCGGGCAAAGGTTAACAGAGGTCAATATCCTCCGCATCCAGGCCAATGGCATCGCGGGGGTTTATATTCGTAATTCCGCAGCTGACGACGACATGGAGATACCGGAACTGGTCAACGAGGCCCTGCGGACCAAGGCCGTGAACGAGATTCGGGCGGTGTATGACGATTTCGGCTCCAACTGCAACGCACGTACGATCCAAAACAGGGTCGAGGTTCTTTCTACCATCTCGCGCCAGCTGGTAGAGAGCATCATGGGCAGCACGGAAGTGATGTTCAACATGATGGATCTTAAGAATTACGATGACTATACCTACCGCCATTGCCTTTCCGTTTCCATTTATAGCGTGGTCACGGGCATGTCCATGGGCATGCGGGTAAGTACGCTAGAAAAGTTGGCGCTCAGCGGCCTTTTGCATGATATGGGCAAGGCGCGCATCCCCCGCTGGATCGTAAACAAGCCCGGCAAGCTCACCGAAGAGGAATTCTCCATCATGCGGCGGCACCCGATGTTGGGTGTGGAGATGTTCCCGCGCAGCACCGTGCAGATATCCCCCAAGGTGCTACTGGCCGTGGCCCAGCACCACGAGCAATACGACGGCGGTGGTTATCCCAAGGGCCTAAAGGGCGATGATATCAGCCTCTTTGGCCGCATCCTCGCAGCCGCGGATGTTTACGACGCGCTCACTTCCAAGCGCCCCTACCGCCGCGCCCTCATGCCCAACGAGGCCATCGAGCACATCATGGCCAATTCCGGAAAGCACTTCGACCCCGCTGTGGTCACCGCCTTCCTGCGCAGTGTGGACGCCTACCCAGTGGGCCTTTGCGTACGCCTGAGCAGCGGCGAGCAGGCCGTGGTCGTTAAAAACCACAAAGAAAACACCTTGCGGCCGGTCGTACGCATCATCTCCGCCGGTTCCAGAAAGGGTAAAGCGCTGGATCTGCTCCACGACAGCCGCAACTTTAACATTACCATCCTGGGCGTAGATTACGATGGCAACGAATGGAATCCTCAGCCCACGGACTAAAGCTTTCGCTCAAATCTCATATAATTGGTTGGGGCGCACAAATTCGGGCTCTGCGCCGGCGGGGAATGGGTTGTTCATGGCGGCGGATACAAAGCAAGGTGAATATCCGATGTGGGTTTGCGCGGCGAAACGCCGCGATCGCGGGAAGGGACCTATGTGAGATTCGACATATTCTACATTAATATATATTTCCAGCCCCGGCCTATCAATGCGCGCCCGGGCTCGGCAGATCGCCCAATGCCGCCGTCATATTCGATACCAAGTGCCTGGAAGCCCTGCACGTGATCGCCTCGCGGCCGAACATCCCCCTAGGAAACGCCTATCTCTATGCAATATGCAAACCTGTAATTCCTGGTGGAGGTTGCACCAAGAAGCTCAAGGAAGAGATCGGCATCAGGCGCATGGCGGAGGAGCTGATCTGCAATTCCAACAAGGCTATGTGCGAGGCGAAAAAGGCCGAAAAGAGCCAATACGCCTTCTGTGAAAAGGATCAATAATCAGGCCGATCACCTCAAAAAATTACGCTTTCGCCGGCTTGCAGAAAATGACGGCCAGAGCCTTGACAAGCGGTGCGGTTTGCGCTACAATAATCAAGCGCGCTGAAAAGCCGCCTGCGGGAGTAGCTCATTTGGTAGA
>DHOI01000001.1:43657-47149 GCA_002409725.1 Christensenella sp. UBA5394 | reverse complement strand
TAGCTCAGTTGGCAGAGCACCTGACTCTTAATCAGGGTGTCCAGGGTTCGAGCCCCTGAGGGTGTACCAAGAATGATATATCGAAATAGATATGTCACTCCAAAGCCCGGACTTTGTCTGGGCTTTTTGCATTCCTGCGCTCGTTTGCGCCGAGAACGATTTGCTGCAGATATATTGGCTTTCGGCAGCTAAATAGACACTTCAGTCGCCCTATGTGGCCAGCCAAGGCCATATGGGGCAGCTTTTTTGCGCTCATTTACCGCCTTTGCACACCGGTTTCCCCCGTTCGGGTATAACGGATACGATGCTACACCATCGGTAATCAATAGGAGGCAACTTATTTTTTTATTGCGCCATGAGCGAGCATTGGTATTGTCCACATAAATAGAAAAGATAGGCTGTTTCAGCTTTTTACTGCTGAAACAGCCCTCCTTGTCAGTCCTCGGCGAGCCTATAATGCATTGCTGTTAAGCGGGTTTTATGCCTCGACCTCTATTGCGGTATACTTTTCGTCGAGCTCATTTTCGGATCTGGCAACCACTACGGCACAGGCCATATCGCCCGTAATGTTGATGCAGGTACGTGCCATATCCATGATGCGCTCAACACCCATGATGATGACGATCGCCTCAAGCGGCAAGCCAACGGTGGTAAGCACCATGCCCAGCATAACGGTACCCGCACCCGGAACGCCCGCCGTGCCAATGGAGGCAAGTGTGGCGGAAAGCACGATCATCGCCATCTGGCCCAGCGTGAGGTCTATGCCGTATACGGCCGCCACGAACAACGCGCAAATGCCTTGGAACGCCGCGGTACCATCCATGTTTACCGTAGCGCCCAGAGGAAGCACAAAGGAGCGTATCTGCGGCGAAACCCCCATCTTGCGCGAACATTCCATCGTAAACGGCAGCGTTGCCGAGGAACTCGCCGTGGTGTACGCAAACAGCATTGCGGGAGCCGCAAGCTTGAAGAACTTGGCGGGGCTCATCTTGCCCCAAAGCTTTACGGCAAGCGAATAGACGATCGCCGCATGCAACGCGCAGGCCAGATACACGGCCAGCACCAGCATGAACAGCGGCCCTAGAACAGCCGCCCCCTGTGCGGCCACAACGGGGATGATGAGCGCGAACACGGCATAGGGAGCGAGCTTCATGATGCCGCCGATGATGGTATACATGATCTCGGCAAAGCCTTCCATCCCCTTCTTGAAGGTTTCCGCCTTGGGCCCAAGGATGGCTATTGCCACGCCTACAAACAGCGCAAACGCGATAACCTGAAGCATATTTCCCTGTGTCAGCGCGTTGAATGGGTTGGTAGGTATGATATTGAGTAGCGTATCCACGAAATTCGTGGCGGCAGGCGCCTCGTAAGCGGCATCCGTCGGGAGGGTAAGCCCGTGCCCCACATTGAACACCTTACCGATGATAAGACCCAGTATGACTGCGAAGGCAGTGGTTATTAAGAAGTATACGATGGTTTTCAAGCCAACGCGGCCAACCTTTTTGATGTCGCCCAATCCACACGCGCCCATAACGAGCGAGGAGAATACCAGGGGTACAATCGCCATTTTAATCAGGTTCAAAAACAGCGTGCCAAAGGGTTTGATATAGGTGTTCGCGATTTCCGCCTGACCTGTAAGGTTTAGGACGATGCCAACGATAATGCCGGCGATCAGGCCGATAAGGATCTTCACCGTCAGGTGGAGCTTCTTTTTTTCCGCTTGTTCCATTATGATCCCCCTTTCTGTTGTAAGATGAACTGTTGTATGGATAGGTTCCCTGTTTAATTGTGAGGACTGATAAGAAAAGTTGAGCAAGAATCGTTGACAGCAATGCATTATCTGAAATATACTATAGCATATCTTAACAACAATTAACAGTTGATTTCATTGTCATTTACTGAGAACCGATTAAAAAAGCTTAAGAAAAATCGATATTTTTGAAGCATTATCTATATACTATCATAAATCTTAGCAAAAATTATATAAACGAGAGCAAACCGGAGGTATCGCAATTATACGCGAACCCTAGGACCTGGGTACACGGGGTGCTCTACACATGCCGGCATATATTTTAGCTTACCAGGGAACGGGCGTGGAATTATAAGTGTTAGGACTCTTAGCAAAAGCGGCGTAGGGGTATTTTTATGGAACAACAGCATTATAAGACCATTGGCATTATTGGTGGCATGGGGCCCCTTGCCACCGTAGATATTATGACGAAAATCATCCGTTGCACGGCCGCCGCCTGCGACCAGGAGCATATACCGCTGTTGGTATATAGCGATACGACCATACCGGACAGGACCGCCGCCATCCTTTCGGGCGGCGAAGACCCTGTGCCGGAGTTGCGTAGGGCCGCGCGGGCCCTGGAAATGGCCGGTGCGCATATTTTAGTTATGGCATGCAATACAGCTCATTATTTTTATGACCGGATTTGTGAAACCCTTTCCATCCCGCTCCTCCACATGCCGCGGGAAACGGCGGCCCAGGCCGCCCGATCCGGCATAAAGCGGGCTGCCCTCTTAGCCACGGACGGCACGGTAGCCTCTGGGATATATGATCATGCCTTTGAAGATGGCGGCGTGGAGCTTCTCAAACCCAACGCCCGGGAGCAGGCCCTGGTCATGGACGTGAGCTATGGACTCAAAGCCGGCCGGGAGGACTTGCCCATCGATGCGATGCAGACGGCCTTGAACCGTTTGGCCCAAGAGGGGGCCGAATCTTTCATCCTGGGCTGCACGGAATTGCCGCTGATTTTTGAAAAGTATCCCCTCCGGGCTCCCGCTCTTCTGGACCCCACCGAGGTAACGGCCAGGCATGCCGTACAACTTGCCGGAGGCAAGTTGAAATAGCAACAACGAGGTGAGCTGCAGCAACCGCTGTGACTCCGCTATGCATAATAGCATTCGCCACCCACGCTGGTGAGAATATTGAAAATATAATATAAGGAAGATTCTTGAAAGATCGCCCGTGGATAACCTTGGCGATGAGGGTTATGTTTCTGTATCGAACGTGAAAACTCGGCAGGCGGACAGGCGGCCTTGGGGCGGCGAAAACGCCTGCTTTTTTGTGTAAACTTGTGGACAAAAAAGCGAAGAAATTCCACAAAAACAGCGGAGGCATGATGAAAAAATGCGATAACATCAATACCTTATGCGCAAAAGGTATTGCAATGGGGAGGGAAGTGTGCTATGATACGTGCATCACGAAATCGGTTGGCCCTGCACATGCCGCCGGATTGCGCAGGAGAGAAGCGCGGATCACCCTTTAACGAATCGAATGTCCCTTTGTTGAAAAGCAGCCTTGGTTGCTTTATAAGCTTGGCGCGGGTAACTGCGCCGAGAATACAAGGGCGCTTGAAACCGCCCCAAATTCTTAAGGAGGAAACAATAAACCATGAAAAAACTCATTGCATTGATTCTGGTAGCCATGATGGCGCTCTCTTGCGCAGCTTGCGCCAGTACGCCCGCGGCTGAACCCGCGGCGCCTGC
>DHOI01000001.1:42753-43435 GCA_002409725.1 Christensenella sp. UBA5394 | reverse complement strand
GCCGGCCGCGCCCGCCGCTGAGCCCGCAGCGCCCGCCGCCACCGAGCCCACCACCTACAAGGTTGGCGTGTGCATCTACAAGTTCGATGACAACTTCATGACCCTCTACCGCCAGGAGATTGAGAACTACTTCAAGACCCTGGAGAGCGACACCGTTAAGTATGAAGTTACCATCGTGGACGGCAAGGGCGATATGGCCGAGCAGACCAACCAGGTCGATACCTTCCTAGCCCAGGGCGTGGATGTGCTGATTGTGAACCTCGTTCAGTCCTCTTCCGCCGCTACCATCACCGAGAAGTGCCAGGCCGCGGATGTGCCCGTGGTTTACATCAACCGTGAGCCCGAAGCCGCCGATATGAAGGCTTGGGACAAGATCTGCTACGTGGGCGCGGATGCTCGCCAGAGCGGCACCTACCAGGGTGAGATCATCGCCTCCCTGCCCGACAAGGGCGACGTCAATGGCGACGGCACCGTGAGCTACGTGATGATCATGGGCGACCCGGAGAACGTGGATGCCCAATATCGCACCGAGTTCTCCATCAAGGCCCTCACCGATGCCGGCATCAAGGTCGAAGAGCTGTTCAAGCAGCGTGGCGACTGGGCCCAGGAGAAGGGCCAGGAGCTGGCCGCTACCGCTCTGAGCCAGTTTGGCGATAAGATCGACGTTATCTTCTGCAACAAC
>DHOI01000001.1:652-42558 GCA_002409725.1 Christensenella sp. UBA5394 | reverse complement strand
ATCGACGTTATCTTCTGCAACAACGACGGCATGGCGCTGGGCGCTGCCCAGGCGATCGCTTCCGCGGGCCGCACCGTGGGCACCGACATCTACCTGGTGGGTGTTGACGCGCTGGATGAGTGCGTTGAGATGGTTAAGGCCGGCACCATGACCGGTACCGTGCTCAACGACCACATCGGCCAGAGCCACGCTGCCGTGGACTGCGCCGTGAAGTACCTGGGCGGCGAGCTAATCGGCTCCGCAGCCGATGGCACCAACCACGTGACGGTCGACTACCAGAAGGTCACCGCATAACCAACAATCGTAACAAAAGAATTGCGTGCGGGCTTGCTCGCACGCAATTCTTGCAATTGAATCCAGGTGTTTTCCGCAAAAAATAGAAGAACCGCAGCAATAAGGGGGCAACATGTCGGAATATCTGCTGGAGATGAAGGGCATCAGCAAGTCCTTCCCGGGCGTTCAGGCGCTGGATGACGTTTCGCTCAAGCTGCGCGCGGGCACGGTGCACGCGCTGATGGGCGAGAATGGCGCCGGCAAATCCACCCTGATGAAGTGCCTGTTTGGCGTTTACAAAATGGATGCGGGCGAGGTGCTGTACGAAGGCCAGCCTATCCATATCGCCAATCCGTTCGAGGCGCTGCAAAAGGGCATCGCCATGGTACACCAGGAATTGCAGCCCATACCCGAGCGATCCATAGCCGAAAATATTTATTGCGGCCGCTACCCTACCAAGCTGGGCGGGATCATAGTGGACCATGCCCGCATGTATCAGGATACGGAGGCGCTGCTCCGGGGCCTGGGCCTGGATTTTGATCCACGGGCCAAGCTGGGTGCCCTCTCCGTTTCCCAAATGCAGCTGGTAGAGATCGCCAAGGCCGTTTCCGCCAACGCAAAAATCGTCATTATGGATGAGCCCACCTCCTCCCTTACGCAAAACGAGGTGGACGTTCTCTTCCGCATTATCAATAACCTTCGAAATCAAGGCTGCGCCATCATATATATATCCCATAAAATGGATGAAATCCTCCGTATTTCCAATGAGGTCACCATCATGCGGGATGGAAAATACATCGGCACTTGGCCTGCAGGCGAGCTGACGAACGACCTCATCATCACCCGCATGGTGGGCCGGGAAATCACCAACCTCTACCCTAAAAAAGAAAATGTACCCGGCGAGGTTGTGCTGCGGGTCGAGCATTACACCTCCATTCACTCCAAATCTTTCCGCGATGTGAACTTTGAATTGCGCAAGGGCGAGATCTTGGGCGTAAGCGGCCTGGTGGGCGCGCAGCGCACGGAGCTGATGGAGGGAATCTTCGGCCTAAGGGCCATCACGGCGGGCAGCGTGGAGTATCTGGGCCGTCCCATCCGCATCATCCGCCCCAAGGATGCAATCAACCAGGGCATCGCCCTTTTGACGGAGGATCGGCGCGCTACCGGCATTTTCGGCGTGCTTTCCGTGAGCGACAACGTGTCCGTAGCCTCCCTTTCCCAATACTTAAAATACCACATCATGCTGGATGACAAGCGCATCTCCAAGCTGGTGCGCGATAACATCGATAAGCTGAGCATCAAGACCCCTAGTGAAAAAACACCGATCAAGTCCTTGTCCGGCGGCAATCAGCAAAAGGTCATCATAAGCCGCTGGCTGGCCAACGACCCGGATGTGCTCATCATGGATGAGCCGACTCGCGGCATCGACGTGGGCGCGAAATATGAAATATACTGCATCATCGCCGATCTTGCCAAGCAGGGCAAGAGCATTATCATGATAAGCTCCGAAATGCCCGAGCTGATCGGCATGGCCGACCGCATTATGGTCATGTGCGACGGGCGGGCTACCGGCTTCGTCGAGGGCGAGGATATGAACCAGGAAAAGATCATGGAACTGGCCACGCGCTTTGAATCTTAAAGGAGGACGACAATGCAGATCGACAACAACAAGCTTAGCGGTAGGCGCACGGGGGAATTCCTGCTCAATAACGCGGTCATCATCATGATGCTGGTCGCCGCAGCGGCGGTAAGCATCATGCGGCCCAACTTTATATCCCAATATAACATCAAAAACCTCATCTCCAATACCTCCGCGCGCTTTATCATCGCCTTGGGCGTATCCGGCTGCCTCATCACCAAGGGTACGGATCTTTCCGCCGGGCGCCTCGTTGGCCTGGCGGCCTGCCTTAGCGCCACCTTTATGCAGCGGTTGGATTATACCAGCAAGGTCTATCCTGACATGGGCGAGCCGCCTATCATCTGGGTGTTCCTCGGCGTGGTGGCCGTCTGCATGGTATTCGGCCTACTTAACGGCCTGGTCGTTTCCAAGCTCAACGTACCGCCCTTTATCGCCACCTTGGGCATGCAAACCATCGTCTACGGCATCTGCCTGGTCTATACAGGCGCACAGCCCATCGGCGGCCTGCGCAAGGATTATACCAACATCTCCTCCGGTTCGCTGTTCGGCTTCCAGTTCCTGCCCTATCTGGGCATCATCGCGCTGCTCCTGGGCCTGATCATGTGGTTTGTCTATAATAAGACGCCCCACGGCAAGCATATGTACGCCATTGGCGGCAATGAAAACTCCGCCGAGGTAGCAGGCATCAACACCACGGCCACCAAGATCATCATCTACACCACCGCGGCCTGCCTCTACGGCATCGCCGGCTTCCTTTACGGGGCCAAGAGCGGCGGCGCTTCCGTGAACCTGGGCATGGGCTATGAATTGGAGGCCATCGCAGGCTGTACCATCGGCGGCGTTTCTACCAACGGCGGCGTGGGCCGCATCTCGGGCATGCTGGTCGGCGTGCTGGTATTCGAGCTGTTGAAGATCGCCATGCAGTTCATGGGCGTGCCTTCGGACTATACCTATATCGTCCAGGGCTTGGTCATCATCATGGCGGTATCGCTGGATATCCGCAAGTATGTGGCCAAAAAATAAACCTAAACGTGAAGGAAAGACGGGAACGAGCTGCCATGATCACCATCAAGGAGCTGGCTGATAAGCTAGGCGTGAGCACCACCACCATATCGAATGTGATCCACGGGAAGACCGGCGAGGTCTCCCAGGCGACCATCGAAACGGTACAGCGGGCCGTGCGGGATTATAACTACATCCCCAATATGAGCGCCCGGGCTTTGGCGCAAAAAAGCTCGCGGATCATCGGCGTGGTGCTCAAATTCAACCCGCAAAAAGAGCTTAACGCCCTGCAGGATCCATTCGCCGGGGAGCTGATGGGCGCGCTGGAGGCCAGCATCCGCGAGGCCGGATATTACATGATGCAGTACGTGGCCCCAAACGTAGGGGACATCGTGCGCCTGATGAAAACCTGGAACGTGGACGGCCTGGTGCTCTCCGGGTTCCATGCCCAGGATTATAAGCAGATCCGCGCGCAAACGCAAAAGCCCATGGTCTTTGTGGATTGCTATTTCGGGGATGTGGGTATACCCTATTCCAACGTGGGCCTGGAAGATCAAACCGGCGGCCGCATCATGACGGAATACCTAATCTCCCTGGGGCACGAGCGCATCGCCTACCTTTCCGATAACCGGATCGGCAACGACTGGATGCGCTGGCTGGGCTATTGCGAGGCCATGGAGGCAGCCGGCCTGCCCTACAGCGAGGCGGAGAACTACATCCGCCTGCGCCCGGGATGGACGGAATATTACAAGAGCCTGGCCCCAGCCCTGGAGCCGCGCGATCGCTTTACCGCGCTATTCTTCGCCTCGGATTATTACGCCATGCGTGGCTTCGATTACCTCTACGACAACGGTTTTTGCATCCCGGAGGATATCTCCGTGGCCGGCTTTGACAATAACATCCTAAGCCAGAACCTTAGGCCCAGGCTGACTACCATCCACCAGAATCCCACGGATAAAGCCCGCCTGGCCTTTGAGATGCTGATGCGCCTCGTCCGCCGCCAAACCGAGGAAGGGGAGACCATCCGTCTGCCCGTGGAGCTGGTGGTGGGGGGGACGACGGCCCCACCCCGCTGAACAGGGAAAACCACCAACACGAGGCCGCGGGGCCGGGCAAGGCCCGCCCGGCGGTCTTTTTAGCGGGCCGTCCACGGCCCGGAAAGGACTGCTTTTGAAGATGCAAAGCCCCTGGTGGAAGGAGGCGGTGGTATACCAGGTATACCCCCGTAGCTTTTATGACAGCAACGGCGACGGCGTGGGCGATCTGAACGGCGTGCTGCAAAAGCTCGATTACATCACAGCCCTGGGCGTGAATGTGCTCTGGCTCTGCCCGGTCTACGCCTCGCCCGGCTTGGATAACGGCTACGACATTTCGGATTACTACGCCATCGACCCCGTTTTCGGTACGATGGAGGATATGGAGAAGCTCATCGCCGCGGCTCATGCGAAGGGCCTGCGCATGATGATGGATGTGGTGGCCAACCATACGTCCAGCGAGCATCCCTGGTTTATCCAAAGCAGGGCCGGCAGGGATAATCCCTACCGCGATTTCTATATTTGGCGGGATGGGAAAAACGGCGGCCCGCCCACCAACTGGGGCTCCATCTTTTCCGGCCCGGCCTGGACGCTGGATGAGACCACCGGCCAATACTACATGCACAGCTTCCTGCCCGAGCAGCCGGATCTCAACTGGGAGAACCCGGCTGTGCGCGAGGCCATCTTCGAGACCATGCTCTGGTGGCAACGAAAGGGTGTCGACGGCTTCCGTCTGGACGGCATCAACATGATCTCCAAGGACCAGCGCTTTTTGGATGGAGAGCCTGCTACGCTTTATGGCAACGGCTTCCCCTATATGTACAACGGCCCGCGCATCCACGAATTCCTACGGGAGATGAACAGCCGGGTTTTCCAGCCCCACGACATGCTCAGCGTGGGGGAGACCAGCCACGTAAGCGTGGAACATGGCAGGCTCTATACTGGGAGCGAGCGTGGTGAGCTGAGCATGGTGTTCCAGTTTATGCATGTGGATGGCGGTCCGCGATTGGCCGATAAATGGACGGATCGGCCCTTCCCCTTTGATGAACTAAGGCATATCTTCAACAGTTGGCAGCAGGGCTTGCAGGGCGTCGGCTGGAACGGCCTGTATTGGAGCAACCATGACCAGCCGAGGCCGGCATCCCGCTTCGGCAACGACAGCCCGCTCTATCGCGCCGCCTGCGCCAAGATGCTGGGCACCTGCCTACATATGCTCCAAGGTACGCCTTACATCTTCCAGGGGGAGGAGCTGGGCATGACCAACGCCTATTTTCCGTACCTCTCGGATTACCGCGACCGGGAGAGCATCGACGCCTTTCAAGAATATACTGAGAGCGGCCTGTTGAATGAGGCGGAGATGCTGCGCTGCCTGCAAGTGATCGGCAGGGATAACGCCCGCACACCCATGCAATGGAGCGCGGGAGAGAACGCCGGCTTTACTTCGGGTACGCCTTGGCTAAGCGTGAACCCAAACTACCGCTACATCAACGCCGAGGATCAGCTAAACGACCCGGATTCGGTTTTCCATTATTACCGGCGGCTGATCGCACTACGCCGCACCTACCCCATCATCGTGCATGGGGATTTCCATCCGCTGCTGGAGGACGATCCCGGTATTTACGCCTATGAGCGGCGGCTGGGCAAAGAGCGCCTGCTGGTGCTTTGCAGCTTCACGGCTGCGGATGCGGCCTGCGAGCTGGGCGGGGATGGCGGCAAGGAGCTCATCTCCAACTATGCCTGCCACAAAAAAGGGCTTTTGCAGCCTTATGAAGCCCGGGTGCTACTATATGAGGAAGGATAAACCAAGCATGCAACTGCCCAAGCAATGGATCAAACAAATTCAGCGGGAGGCCTACGATCATCAATGGCAATGGCTTTACGGCGGCACCGCCGGCGGCCAGGCGGCACGGCATATAAAAGCCCTCCGCGCTTTTGAAGATAACTTTGGCGTAGATGCGCCGGCCTGCCTCATCTCCGCACCGGGCCGTACGGAGCTTTGCGGCAACCATACGGATCACCAGCGGGGCCATGTCCTAGCCGCGGCGGTCACTATGGATATGCTGGCCGCGGCAGCGCCCAGGCAGGATGGCCGCATTCTTTTGGAAAGCCGGGGCTATGGCCGCACAGAAATAAGCCTGAGCGAGCTTGCCCCTAAAAAGGCTGAGGAAGGTACCACGGCGGCCCTGCTGCGGGGCATGGCCGCGCGCCTGAATGAGCGAGGCCACGCGATCGGGGGCTTTGAAGCCTATGTCTGCTCCGATGTGCCTGCCGGCAGCGGCCTTTCCTCCTCGGCTGCGATGGAGGTGCTGATTGGCAGCATCTTCAACTTCCTCTATAATAATGGCGCGCTGACCCCCGTGTACATCGCCCAGGCCGGCCAATACGCGGAGAACCGCTATTTCGGCAAGCCCTGCGGCCTGATGGATCAGCTGGCCTCTGCCGTGGGCGGGGCCGCTGCCATGGATTTTGAGGATGCCGCCAGCCCCAGGGTGGCGCGCATTGCCTGCGATTTTGACGCCATGGGCCATGCCCTTTATGTGGTGAACGCGGGCGGTAGCCATGCGGACCTCACTGGCGAATACGCGGCCATCCCGGAGGAAATGGGTACGGTGGCCGCCGCTTTCGGCAAGGACGTTTTGCGTGAGGTGGACAAAGTGGATTTTTACGCCCGATTGGGCAACCTACGGGGAACGGTCTTCGACCGGGCCATCCTTCGTGCCATGCACTATTTTGCTGAGGATGAGCGGGCCATGGCCTTGGGCCGGGCCGTGGAGGCGGGGGATGTGGAGGCCTGTAAGGCTATCATGCTGGCCTCCGGCGCTTCCAGCATGAACAGGCTGCAAAACATTTATCCCGCGCCGCAGGCCGACGAGCGCAGCGTAGCCCTGGCCCTGGCCCTGAGCGAAGAGATCCTCGCGGGCAGGGGCGCCTGGCGCATCCAGGGCGGCGGCTTTGCGGGCACCATCCAGGCCCTGGTACCACATGAACTCTGCGCCGCGTATGAAGAGGGGATGAGGGCGGCGTTTGGCCCCGGCTGCTGCAGCCGGCTGCATATCCGGCCCGTGGGCGGTTATTTATTGAAGGAGGAAGAAGCACATGGCGAATAAGCGCATTTTGGTGCCCGGTGGCGCGGGCTATATCGGCTCCCACGCGGTGAAGGCCCTGATCGGGAGCGGTGCTGAGGTGATCGTGGCGGATGATCTCGAAACAGGCTTTAAGCAGGCGGTGGACCCGGCTGCCAAGTTTTACCAGGGGGATATCCGCGACCGGGCCTTTTTGGATGATTTGTTCGACAAGGAACATATCGACGGGGTGATCCATTTCGCCGCCTATTCGCAGGTGGGCCAGAGTATGGAAAAGCCCCTCGATTATTACGACAACAACGTGAACGGCACGCGGGTGTTGCTTTCCGCTATGCTGGCGCATGGGGTGAAGAACATCGTCTTTTCCTCCACGGCCGCTACCTATGGCGAACCGCGCAATATCCCCATCCTCGAGAGCGATCCCACAGAGCCGACCAGCGCCTATGGGGCCACCAAGCTGGCCATGGAGCAGATGATGCGCTGGTGCGCGGGGGCATATGGATTGAACTACGTTTCCCTACGCTATTTTAACGCATGCGGCGCACATGAGAGCGGCTCTATCGGCGAGGCGCACGAGCCGGAATCCCACCTCATCCCCCTGATTTTGCAGGTGCCCGGCGGCAGACGGCCCTACATCAGCATATACGGCGAGGATTACCCCACCCGGGACGGCACCTGCGTGCGCGACTACATCCACGTAATGGACCTGGCAGAGGCGCACCTCCTAGCCATGGATTATCTTTTTGCCGGGGGAGCGAGCGATGTTTTTAACCTGGGCAATGGCGTGGGCTTTACGGTAAAGGAGGTCATCGCCGCTGCGGAAGCGGTGGTTGCAGCGCCCATTCCCGCCAAGACCGTGCCCAGGCGGCCGGGCGATCCGGCCCAGCTGGTCGCCTCTAGCCAAAAGGCCCGGGCCGTGCTTGGCTGGAAGCCCTCGCGCTGCGAACTCTCCACCATCATCTCCACGGCCTGGAATTGGCATAAAAATCACCCAAAGGGCTACGGGGCGTAACGCTGTTCCCCACTGAAAGCTTCCATTATCAGGCGGATATGGTATACTGGAATCGTGCGCGGCCTCCTTCGGGAAGCCGCCATGCATGATGTGCCAAAGGCGCGGCCTTTGGCTGGAAGAGGAGAAGCAAGCATGTGGAATTACCTTTGGCCGGTGCTGCTGGTGGTGGCGAGCAATGTGGCCTATCACATCAGCGCCAAGGAAACGCCGGAGGCCGTGAACGCCTTTCTTTCCCTCACGGTGACCTATCTGGTGGGGGCAGCCTTTGCGCTGGGCCTGTATCTGGCCACATCCGGCGGCCAGCAGGATATCCTGCGCAATCTGAAAAACTTGAATTGGGCTAGCTACCTTCTGGGCCTGGTGATCGTGGGCCTGGAGGCCGGCAACATCTACCTTTACCGGGCGGGCTGGAAGATCAGCCTCGGCTCGCTGGTATGCAACATCTCGGTGGCGGCTGTGCTGCTGGTGGTAGGCATTTTGTTCTATAAAGAAGCCCTGGGCTATAAGCAAATCGTCGGCCTGCTGCTGTTCGTGGCCGGGCTGGTCTTCATCAACAGCTAAACACTAAGACGCGAGGCGGTAACGAGCGGAAAGGAGTATTGGGTGGATAATTTCGTATTTCACACGCCTACGAAGTATTACTTCGGCAAGGATACCCACCTGCAAGCGGGGGATATCCTGCGGGAGGAAGGGGCTAAGAAAGTTCTCTTTTATTATGGCGGCGGCAGCATCCTACGCACGGGCCTGCATGCCGAGGTGACCAAGGCCCTGCGGGAGGCCGGGGTAGATTATGTGGAATTGGGCGGGGTTAAGCCCAACCCGGATGTGGAATTTTGCCGCAAAACCGTGGATTTTATCCGCGAGAATGGCGTGGATTATGTCCTGGCCGTGGGCGGCGGCAGCGTGATCGACTCTGCCAAGATGGCCGCCATGGCCTTCGCTTCGGATGCGGATCCCTGGGACTTGCTCGTCAATGAGGCGGAACCCAAAGCGGCCCTGCCCGTGGGCGTGATATTGACCATTGCCGCCACGGGGAGCGAGGGTAGCGATTCCGCCGTACTCACCAACGAGCAGCTGGGCCGCAAGGTCGGTATGCCCTCCCCACTTAACCGCCCGCGCTTCGCCATTCTCAACCCGGCGCTGACCTGTACCCTGCCGCCTTACCAAACCGCTGCAGGTATTACGGATATCATGATGCACACGGCGGAGCGCTATATCTCCCTCAATGGGGAAAACGAACTGCTGGACGGAATGGCCGAGGCGCTGCTGCGCGCCGTCATCGCCGCCGGGCGCAAGGCCATCGAGGATCCGCAGGATTACGAGGCCCGCGCTACCCTGATGTGGGCGGGCATGCTCTCCCACAACGGCCTGATGAGTACGGGCCGCGCCTATTTCATGGCCGCGCACAAGCTGGAGCATGAATTGAGCGCCATGAAAACCGAGGTGGCCCACGGCGCTGGCCTAGCCGTGATCTGGCCAGCCTATATCAAATATCTCTGCGCCTATGACCTGCCCCGCTTCACCCGCTACGCGGTGAAGGTATGGGGTTGCGAGATGGATTTCTTCCATCCCGAACGTACCGCCGCAGAGGGCATCGCCCGCACGGAGGCGTTCTTCCGCGCCATCGGCATGCCTACGCGCCTTGGCGAATTGGGCTTTGATGAAAGCGACATTCCCGCCCTGGCCGCGGGCTGCTCACAGAACGGCTCCGTTACCCTGCGCAACTTGATTCCCATAGACCAGGCGAAGATGGAGGAGATATACAGGCTGGCTCTATAGAAAACAGCTAAGGAGAAAACCGCTAAGGCCCCGCGCATGCGGGGCCTTAGTTTTGTACCATAAAAATTGCTTATTTTACTTCGACCAGCTCGTAGGCTTTATTGCCCAGGCCATATTTTTCCAGCATAGCGATCTGTACGAAGGGATCCTTGCCGTGGATGCGCTCAAACAGGTGGCCATGGTCGCCCAGGGGAAAGCCCTCGGGCAGGCCGGCGGGGATCAGGTTCTCTACCTTGATGGCGTCCAGCGAGGCCTGCTCGATGGACGCTATATCCGTGGAGCCCATGAGGCCGATATCCGGTACCAGGCCCGGGGTGGTGAGGCCCCAGCAATCGCAGAGAATGGTGATCTGGGTGAGCAGATTTAGGTAATAAACGCTGCCTGGGGCGAAGGTATCCAGCACCGTTTTGGTGCAGAGGGCAAGGCCCTGCTGGAAATCTTCGTAATTATGATCGGTAGCGGAAATCGCGCCCGTGGGGCATACCTTGAGGCAATGGCGGCAGAGAGTGCAGTTGTGGTAATCCACCCAATATTCGCCCGCATCGCTGAAGCCGTTGGCATTGTGGTTGCAGCCTTCCACGCAGGCGTTGCAATGGATGCAGGCGCTTCCGTCCCATTCGAGGCCGCCCTCGAGCGAATGCTGCTCCTGGCGGGTGCGGGTGGTGACGCAGCCCATAGCGATGTTTTTGCAGGCCCCGCCATAGCCGCAGGCCCCGTGGCCCTTGACGTGCGAAAAATCGATCAGCACATCCGCGTCGTGGATGTAACCCGCGATATCCACATGTTTGAAGGAGCGGAAATTCACTTCTTTTGTATAATAGTATTTTTGCAGGTGGCCGCAATCATCCAGCACAGGGCAGCCGAGGATGGCCTCGGTATAGCCCCGGTTCTGTGGCTGGCGCTGGGCCACGCCGTGATCACAAATGAAGCAATCGCCGCCGTGCTCTTTGACAAAGCTCACCAGGCTGCGCAGGAAAACCGGTGGGATCGTCGAATAAGTCATGCGGTCGCCCACATGCATTTTGATAGCTACCGTTTTGCCGCCCACCATATCTGCGATCTCGCTTTTGGCCAGCAGCCGCTCAAAACGGGCAGGGAGGGTTTGGTCGACCTCGTAGCGGGTGAACCCCATGGGGGCAAATAAAACTTTGCTCATAATCCATCCTCTGTCACTTAGATTGATAATAGCAGTATAGCATATAGGAAGAATTTATCATATGCCCCGGATACGAACTTCTACCACCCGGCCGATGATCTGCACATCCCCCCCGGCCACAATGATGGGCTCGTAGCGGGTATTGGCCGGGATCAGTACCAGCTGGCTATTGATCCACTTAACTTTGCGCAGGAGCACCTCGTCTTCCAGGCGGATGACGGCGATCTGCCCGTTCTCCACCCGGCTCTGCTGGCGCACCAGCACCAGCGCGCCCTCGGGAATGCAGGCGCCCACCATACAATCCCCCTCGACTTCCATATAGAAATATTCACCCGCGCGCACCTCCGCCGCGGGCAGGGGAATATATTCGCTGATGTTTTCTTCCGCCAGCATCGGCAGGCCCGCGTGTACCCGGCCCAAGAGGGGCACGCCTACGACCTCTTCCTGCGTGGGGTGGAAGAAGCCGCTCAGGGTGGCCGGGGTTTTATGCAGCGACGTTACGGGCGCCTGGCGGCAGAGCATGTGATCGGCGGAAACGCCGAACATATCACAGAGCACCATGAGCGTATCCGGCGGGATGGAAACGCGGCCGGTCTCATATTTGCAGATGGCGGCCTTTTGCAGGCCCACGGCCCGGGCAACATCCTCCTGGGTGAAGCCCCTGGCCTGGCGTAGTTCTTTTAAGCGGTTCATGAACCCTCCTGAAAGCAGCTTGACGCGTTTTTTCTATTGTATCCTACCTGGAAATCAAACACAAGGAGAATTTTTATAAAAAAGCCAGAAAAGTACCCAAAATGGGATTGACAGTATCTTAATAAGATATTATAATGGCAGTACAAACAAGAGAAGGAGCCTTTACGATCCCATCTGGAAACAAAGTTTCCATTTCGGATCCTTGCAATAGGAGGTACCCTATGAATTATTTCGGCCTGTTCTTTACCTTCATGCTCCCCGGCATCATTCTGGGGCTGCTGGGCGCGTTTTCCCTTAAGGAGGCCGCCGAGGCCAAGCGCCGTAAAGCCCAGGCCGCGCGCCGCCAGGCCCGGCGGCAGGCCACCGGCCAGGTGCAGCACCGCAAGCAAACGCTCTATGTTTCCACCATGGAGGACGCCGGCTCTCGGGCGGCCTAGCGCCTATCCCTTTTTTCGTATCCCCTTCCCACGGGATAAACATAATAATTGAATAAGCGCCATGCAAAGGGCCCCTGCGTATGCGGGGGTTCTTTGCCGCGTTTACACATTGTTCATGGCCCATTGGCCCGCCGCGCTTGTCGTATGGGCGCGGTTAGGGTATAATTTAACAGGTAATGAAAATTCGACAGCAAGCAACGAGGTAAGGAAATGGGTTCACAAACGGGTAAGAAGAGAAGGCGCCGCCGCAGGGTGCGGATTAATTACGGCAGGGTGTTCCTGCTGCTGGTGCTACTCATCGCGGTTATCGCCATGGCCGTGCTGCTCATCAAGAGCTGCACTGCAGATAGGTCGGAGGGCGAGGGAGACGAAGGGGATAAGCCGGGCTTTATCAGCAGCCTCTTTAATAAGGAAACACCGACCCCCGTGCCCACACAAACACCGGAGCCTACGCCCACGCCTGTGCCCAGTTTTAGCCCCGGCGCCATTTCCGGCACAACCCCCGGCGATTTTGGGCTGGAGGAGGCCATCGAGGCGGGCGGCGCGCAAACGACGGGCTATACGCGGGCCGAACCCATCGATTTTTACCAAGGGGATAAATACACCGAGCTCCCAGGCGTGATAGGCTTCCGCGGCAACAACTTCCGCGACAGCGCGGCCTACGGCACAGTGGATTTCACAGGCACGGCCAGCGAGCCCTGGACTTTCTCCGTAGGGAGCCTGAGCAAGATGTATGGCGAGGGCAGCTGGACGGGCTGCGGCTGGACGGGCCAGCCCTTAATCGTCAAGTGGCCGCAGGAGACCAAGCGCATCATGAATCTATACGAGAAGGCCAAGAACGACCCCGATCTCGTAGAGGTCATCTACGCCACCATGGATGGGCATATTTACTTCCTCAATCTATATACGGGCGAGAAGACCCGTGACGCCATCAACATGGGCTATCCCTTCAAGGGCGCGGGCGCGCTCGATCCGCGCGGCTATCCGCTTATGTATGTAGGCAGCGGGGACGACAGCCCCACGGGCGGCAAGGGTAGCAGCCGGGCCTTCATCATCAGCCTGATCGACGGAAAGATCCTCTATGAATTTGGCGCGGGGGACGGCTTCTCCCTGCGGGGCCTCTCCTATTTCGACAGCTCCGCCCTTGTGGATGCCGAGACCGATACCCTTATATATCCCGGTGAATCGGGCATCCTCTATACCATCAAGCTCAACACCCAGTATGACCAAAGCGCGGGTTCGATCTCCATCGCACCGGAAACGGTGAAGTGGCGCTACAAGGGCACGCGCAGCAATTCCACCGCAACCAAGGATGGCTCCGAGGGCTGGTGGCTGGGCGTAGAGGACAGCGTCATCATCTGGCGCGGGCACGCCATCTTTACGGATAACGGCGGCCATATGATCTGCCTCGATCTGAACACCCTCAAGGCCGTCTGGGTGCAGGATACTTTAGACGACACCAACTGTACGCCCGTGCTTTCCCTCGAGGGGCCGGATCAGCACCCGTATGTCTATACCTCCACCTCCTTCCACCCAGGCTGGCGGGCCGGCGCCAACAGCACGGCACTGATCCCCATCTGGAAGATCGACGCTGTGACCGGCCAGATCGTGGCCAAAAACGAGGATTACCATTGCCAAACGATCGCCGAGCCCAGCCAGGTTTCCGGCGGCGTGCAGGGCACCCTGGCCCTGGGCAAAAACGACCTCGAGGGCCTGATCTTCGTGCCCATCGCTATGACGGAGGGCATGAAGGGCAAGCTGGTGGCCTTCAACACGGCGGATCTGAGCGTGAAATGGGAATGCGATTTCGCGGGTTATCCCTGGTCCTCCCCGGTGGCGGTCTATGACGCCAATGGCAAGGGCTACCTCATCCAGTGCAACAAGTCCGGCTATATCCACCTGATCGACGGGCAGACCGGCACGATCATCAACGAGATGAGCCTGGGCAGCAATATTGAGGCCTCGCCGGCCGTGTATAACAACATGGCGGTGGTAGGCACCCGGGGCGGCCTGATTTACGGGGTCGACCTGAATTATTTGAAAAATTACGTCAAACCAGCGGCCTAGCCGGCCCAAGGAGCGCATGGAAAATAAAGTAAACGGCAATGTCGAGGGCATCCGTAACACCCTACTCGAACGGATCGCAGCCCTGTATGAAATGCGTATGGAGGCGAACGTATTCGCCTCCTTTGAGCTGCTTGAAGCCATGGCGGAATATACCGGGGCCATCGGCCGGGAGCTATCCGTCTACATTGGCCGGGATGGCCGCGTAACGGATGTCTCTATTGGCGATAGCGGCAAGGTCTCCATGCCGAATATGCGCCTGGTGCGCAATGAAGACCGGCTTTGCGGCGTACGCTGCATCCATACCCACCCCAACGGCGACGGCCGCCTTTCCGGTGTGGACGCGGGTACCCTGCGTTCCATGCGCTTGGATGCCATGGCCGCGCTGGGCGTGGGCGCCGAGGGCCAGCCAGTGAATTTTTATGCCGGCTATCTGGGCGAGATGGAAGAGGACGGCACCCGCCAGGTACTGCTCTATGGCCCTTTGCGGCCCCACAAGCTGTCACAGCGGGCGCTGATGCAGGAAATCTATCTGGCGGACGAGCGTTTCAAGAGCGCCACCAAGGATGTGCGGGAAGCCACGCCCGAGCGGGCCATTTTGGTAGGGCTGGAGAACGACGCGCCCTACGATACCCTGGCAGAGCTTGGCGAGCTGGCGGCCACGGCCGGGGCCGTGGTGGTGGGACGCTCCACCCAGCGCAAGCGGGAGATCGACAATGCCACCTATATTGGCAGCGGCAAGGCGGAGGAGCTTTCGCTCTCCGCCAGCGCCCTGGAAGCGGACCTGCTGATTTTCGACGACGAGTTGAGCCCCGTGCAGGCCCGCAATTTAGAGGCCATCACCGGTGTGCGGGTGATCGACCGCACCGCCCTTATTTTGGATATCTTCGCCCGCCACGCGCAGAGCCGGGAGGGCAAGCTGCAGGTGGAGCTTGCCCAGCTCAAATACGAGCTGCCTCGCATCTTCGGCCAGGGCAAGGCGCTTTCCCGCCAGGGCGCGGGAACGATCGCCAGAGGCCCGGGCGAAACCAAGCTGGAGAGCGATAAGCGCCGCATCCGCCGCCGCATCTACGAGCTGGGCGAGGAACTAAAAGCCGTGGAGAAGCAGCGAGGCCTCCGCCGCGAGCGGCGGCAAAAGGACACCGTGCCCCGCGTGGCCCTGGTGGGCTATACCAACGCGGGTAAGAGCACTCTTCTAAACGCGCTCACGGGTGCGGGCGTGCTGGCGGAAAACAAGCTTTTCGCCACGCTGGATCCGGTGGTGCGCCAGGCGGCCCTGCCCAGCGGCACGCAAATCCTTTTGAGCGATACCGTGGGGTTTATCAATAAGCTGCCGCATGATCTGATCCAGGCTTTTCAATCTACGCTGGAGGAGGTGCGCCAGGCGGATTTGATCTTGCATGTGATCGACGTTTCCTCCGACCACTACGAGAGCCAGCGCGAGGTGGTGGAAAAGGTGCTGGCAGATCTCGGCGCGGGGGATATCCCCAGCATCCGGGTCTATAATAAATCCGATGCGCAGTTGGCGCCCCCGCCGCAGGATGGGCTGGCTATCAGCGCCCTCACGGGGGCCGGCGTGCATGCCTTGCTGGCTGCTGTAGAGCAAAAGCTCTCCAGCAGCCGTAAAGAGGTGGAACTGCTGGTACCCTATGATAAATACGAGGCCATGGCGCTTTTGCGCGAGGACGCGCGCATATTGGAGGAGCGCCACGAGGAGGCGGGCACCTATGTGCGCGCCCTGGCAGAGGAGGATACCCTTTGGCGGCTCAAACGCATTTTGGGGGAGGCTGGGGGAGCATGAGCGAAAAGAAAACCAAGGTGATCGCCATCGAGGGTATCGATGGCAGCGGCAAAAGCGTACAGTTTGCAGAGTTGAAAAAGCGATGCCTGGCAGCCGGCCTGCGGGTGGACAGCCGGGAATTTCCCGTATATGAGAGCTTCTTTGGCTCTGCGGTAGGCCGCTACCTTTCCGGCAGCGGCGGCGTGCGCGCAGATGCGGTGGACGGCCGCTCCATGGCCCTGTGGTATGCCCTCGACCGCTGGGAAAATCTCAGCGATTACCGCGATGGCGAATCAGATGTGCTGCTTTTCAACCGCTACGTTTTGAGCAACGCGGTCTATCAATCTACCCGCGATATCGATCTGGAGCAGCCGGACATCATCGACTGGGTGTTCGAGCTGGAGTATAACCACTTTGGCCTTCCTAAGGCGGATGTCTTCATTTTTTACGATGTGGATACGGCCCAGGCCGGTGCGAACATCCTCAAAAAAGGCCGCCGGGATTACCTGGGCGAGGGTAAAGACGTATACGAAGCCTCCGAGAGCATGCAAGCGCGGGTGCGCGCTAAATATCTGGAGACCGCAGCCAGGCGGCAGGATGTATTGGTGATCGACTGTATGGCAAACGGCCTCTTCCGCTCCGTGGAGGATATTGCCGCCGAAACCTTTCAGGCTTTAAAGCAGCGGCACATCTTGTAGGATTTACCATGGGCTATATCCTTCCCTTTGGGCAAACTAAGCCCACATGAAAGGAAGGAGTGAGCAGCATGAAAACATTACCCATTATGCTGGGCATGGCGGCGGGGATGGCCGCGGGCTACCTGGCGGTCACGGCCATGTATCCAGATGTGGCCCGCCGTATGATGCGGGATTCCCGCCGGGCCGTACGCTGTGGTAGGCGCGCGGTGAGCGATATGTTTAATTAGTTAGAGCAACTTTCTCAAATCTGGCTAGTGCCTATGTGGATCTTTAGCTGCCCCGCGTTGCCTCGTCCGATTCGCGTAGCGCTGCTACGCGGCGCTCCTCCGGCTTAGCGGGGCAGCTAAATCTCTCGTATATCCACTAGCTATCTTTTCGTCAGTTGCTCTGGGGGCTAGACCGGCGGGGAGAATGGTAGACCGGCTAGGAGCGCGGGTAGGGTGGCCAGCGGCTCCGGGGCCGGCTTTTTTTGGCCGCGGCAGGGGAATCTGATTGAAAAAAAGGATAGGGCAGGGTATACTGGAAAGAGATACCGAAGAGGGGGGGAGCTGCATGGCCGAAGGCACCAACGAAACGATGCATTTCCGCATCGAAAAAGAAAAGGATAAGGCCAGCGACGTCATCATGCGGGTCTATGCCGCTATGGAGGAAAAGGGTTACGATCCCATCAACCAGATCGTGGGCTACCTGGTCTCCGGCGACCCGACGTATATCACCAGCTACAACAACGCCCGTTACCTCATCCGCATGCTGGAGCGGGATGAGCTTTTAGAGGAGTTCGTGCGCTTCTATGTGGAAGCCCACGAGGGCGATTGATCCATGCGGCGTGTACTGGCGCTGGATGTGGGGGATAAGCGCATCGGCATTGCCGTGAGCGACCCGCTGGGCTATACCGCCCAGGGGCTTGAAACCTATACCCGCACCGGGGATGAAGCTGCGGACGCGGCCTATATCCGCAACTTGGCTAAGAAGTACGAGCCGGTGCGGCTGCTCTTTGGCATGCCCCGTAATATGGATGGCTCTTACGGCTTCCAGAGCGAAAAGGTTCGTGCCTTCGCGGAGGCCGTGCTGCAGGGCTTCGAGGGCGAGCATACCTTTTACGACGAGCGGCTCACCACTGTAGAGGCCGAGCGCGTGCTGTGCGAAGCGGAGCTGGATTGGCGAAAGCGCCGCAAGGTGGTCGATAAGGTGGCGGCTGTGGTAATCCTGCAAGGGTACCTTGCTACCAACCCCAACCTATAAAAGGAGAAACGCTGTTATGGATAACGAGCGGCTGGATGATATCGTGCTGTTGGATGAGGCCGGGGAACCGGCGCACTTTGAGCATATCCTCACCTTTCTCTATGAAAAGGAGCGCTACATCGCCCTTTCACCCTTGCTGGAGGGCGAGGAGCCGGATGAGGACGAGGCCGAGGTCATCCTCCTGAAGGTCGAAGAGAAGAACGGTGAGGAGACCTATGTCACCATCGAGAGCGAGGTGCTTCTTAACGAGGTCTTCGATCACTTCCTCGACTTGATGGACGAGCTTTCGGAGGAAGGCGAGTAAGCCCAACTAAATATTTGCGCCCAAGCCCGCATACGATATCGTGTATGGGGGCTTTTGTTATGCACAAAAACAAGCGGCGCATCCGCCTAGGGAGGCGGCTCTTATCCGCCCTGGACCTGCCCGAGGAGGCGGCGGGCACGCCCAAACTTACCGTTTTGGGCCGGGAGCACGTGCTCATTGAGAACCACACGGGCGTTTACCAATACCGCGCGGAGGAGATATGCCTTTACACGAAAGCCGGTATGCTTTACGTAACGGGGGAGGACCTAACCCTGCGGGAGATCACCCCCGAGCGGCTTTACATCAGCGGCTGGGTGGCGGGCCTGCGCTATGAAGGGGAGGCGGGGGCAAAGAACAACAAGAAAGATTAACAAAATGTAAATTACGGGGCGCGACCCAGCCGGGAGGGGGCGCAGGGGGCTGTGGATATGTGGAATTCTCTCGCGGGATATGTTATGATACAGGTTGAAGGCACAGGCTTGGAGCGCTTTATGAACAAGGCGTTGCGGGAGGGGCTGGAGATCTGGGGCGTTTCCCGCACGGGCCGCAACAGCATATCGGCCTATGTGAGCGTGGAGAGCTTTTACGCCCTGCATAAGCTTAACCGGGGCCTCCATTGCCGCATCCATATTTTGAAAAAGCACGGCCTGCCCATCGCCCTTTCGCGCCTGCGGTACCGCAAGATCCTGGCCTTTGGCTGGATCGCCGTGCTGGCGGCCCTTTTAATCGCCTCGCGCTTCATCTGGTTTTTGCGAATCGAGGGGTGCGACCAGGTGCGCGAGGAAGAGATCGTGGCCACGCTGGCTGAGATGGGCGTACGGCCGGGCATCCCCCGGGGCGATATCACCACAAGAGGCCTTGGCCGGGCCGTGATGGCCACGGATTCGCGCATTGCCTGGGCAGGGGCCGAACTTTACGGCGTGATATTGCAAGTTTCCATCCGGGAGGCAGGCGATACGCCCAAGGTTTTGGAGCAGGGGAAGCCCGGGAGTCTCTATGCCGCCAAGGACGGCGTGATCCGGCGCATCACCCCCCTTTCGGGCAAGGCCCTTTTCAATGCCGGGGATGCGGTGCTAAAAGGGCAGATGCTGATCACGGGCGATCTGGGCAACGACATCGCCGTAGAGGCTCGGGGCGATGTCATCGCCAGGGTGCTCTACCGTTTTTCCTACACGGCCGCCTATGAGCAGGTGCTGCCCGCCCGCAGCGGCAACAGCTTCAGCTATGTGGAGGCGAGCCTTTTGGGCTACAGCCTGCCCGCGCCGGAGATCCCCTTTGAGGATTACGAAGTGGAGCGGGGCGCGGCCCATACCCTGCCCGCGCTGTTGCCCATCGAGATCGTGCGTGTCACCTGCCGCGAGCTTACCCAGCAGCGGCAAATCCTAAGCGAGGCGGAGCTGACGCCCCTGGCCAAGGCCGGGGCGCAAAAGCTGATGGAGCAGGGCGTGGAGCATAGCGCCCGCATCCTTTCGGTGCAGGCTGAACAGCAAACGGACGAAACCGGCCTTACGGTCATTTTGAACGTGATTGCCGAGGAAAATATCGCAAAGAGCGGAGCATTGCATGCCAAAGATGAATGAATTCGAGCAGGAGCTGGACCTCACACCGGCCCGGGAGCCGAGCCGCTATGAGATTGCACTGGAGAGCATGGACGAGGTCTTGCGCCTGTTCGGGGTGTTCGATGAAAACCTCGGCATCATCCAGCAGGAGACCGGGGCCATCATCAAAACGGACGGGGGCAGCGTGGTCATCACCGGCGAGGAAGAAGCGGCGGCTCTTGCCCACGCGGTGGTGGATAAGCTTCTCACCATCCTGCGCCGGGGCGAGAACATCGACCGCAGCCGCATCCGCTATGCGGTGGATCTTGCCAAAGAGGGCAATGCGGAGCTGATCTTAGAGCTGCTGGACGACGTCGTGGCCTTCACCAACAAGGGCCGCCGTATCAAGTGCAAAACCCTGGGCCAGAAAAAGTATATTTCCGCCCTTAAGCGGCACACGGTGGTTTTCTGCGTGGGCCCGGCGGGCACGGGTAAGACGTACCTGGCCGTGGCCATGGCCGTGCTGGCCTTCAAAAACAAAGAGGTGGAGAAGATCATCCTCACCCGGCCCGCCGTGGAGGCAGGAGAAAAGCTGGGCTTTTTGCCGGGTGATCTGCAAAACAAGGTTGATCCCTACCTGCGCCCCCTCTATGATGCGCTCTATGACTTTTTAGGCTCTGAAAATTTCCACCAGCTGGTGGAGCGGGGAGCGATCGAGGTCGCGCCGCTCGCCTATATGCGGGGCCGCACGCTCAACGACGCGTATATCATCCTGGACGAGGCGCAGAATTGCACCTGCGAGCAGATGAAGATGTTCCTTACCCGCTTCGGCGAGGGCTCGCGGGTGGTGGTCACCGGCGACATCACCCAGATCGACCTGCCGCGCGAACGTAAGAGCGGCCTGATCCACGCCCTGGAGGTGCTCGAAGGCATAGAGGGCGTGAGCCAGATCTTCCTTACACATAAAGACGTGGTGCGCCATGAAATGGTTCAGCGCATCATCAAGGCATATGACCGGGCCGAAGCCGGCCGGCATTACGACCGGGACGAACGATAGGTGCGGTCAGCGCCAGGAAAAACCAAAGATAAAGGAGGCGGCAGCATGGCGAAAGCGCGGGAGAAGAAGGCCAGACAGGCTTCCTATATGAGCCTGGTAACGGTTTTGCTGCTCATTCTCGCTCTCCTTTCGGCTTATGCCTCGGGCCTGGCGCGCCTCACACCCAAACGCTATGCCGTACGGGCGGGGGAGGCTGCGCCCGAGACCATCCACGCCAACCGCGCCCTGGAAGACGAGGCGGCCACGGAGGCCCTGCGCCAAAGCGCCGGGAACGCCGTACAGCCCGCCTACCGCATCGATGCGGAGGCCGTGCAAAGCTTGGAGGATCAGGCCGCGGCCTTCTTTGAAAGCCTCACGGATGTGCGCGCCAAGGCCCAGAGCCTGACAACGAGCGAAGGTTTGGATGAGGCGGATTGGGCCGCCTTGCTCACGGAAGAGAACGTGGTCTCCCTGGGGGCCAATACCAGCCCCGCGCTGGACGAGGATTCCCTGATCGGCGTGCTCACGGCCAAGGATAGCGAGCTGACCATGCTGCGCGAGATCGTGCTGCCTAAGCTCACCACCGCCCTTTCCGGCGGCCTAGCAGAGGGCGGGGTGGCCAAGGTGCGCGATGCGGCCATCGCTGAGCTTAACGCCTCCACCAGCCTTTCGAGCGGGCTGAAAAAGGCCGGGGCGCTGGCGCTCACGGCCTACCTTCAGCCCACCTACGCGGTAGATGAAGCTGCTACCGAAACCGCTCGTGCAGCCGCGGCCGCAGCCGTGGAAACGGTGCGCATCAAGCGGGGGGACGTGATCGTGCGCGAGGGGGCGGTGGTGACCGCGGAGCAAATGGCCCTTTTGCAGGAGATGGATATGGTGCGGGGCGCAGGGGAGGATTTACCCGTGCGCGTCGGCCTGGCCCTTTACGTGCTGCTGATCTACGCCCTGTTTGGGGCAGACCTCTATATTTCCCAGCGCCTAGTCTATCAGGATTTCAAGAAGGCTCTGATCCTGGCTCTGCTGCTGATCGCTATGCCGCCGCTGGCTCTTTTGTGCAACATGGTGGATCTCCACATTTCCCCCATGCCACTTGCGGTGATGCTGGCGGCCATACTGGTGGGGGAGCGGGCCGGGCTTTCCATTTCGGTGCTACTCTCGCTGCTTGCGGCTATGCTGGCCTCGCAGCCGGGCGGTACGTTCGGCTTTGACGCTGCGGCCATGCTGCTCTTTACCCTGACCTCGGGCATCGGCGCAACCTACGCCCTGCGCCGGGTGCAGACCCGGGGGGCTATCATCGCCTCAGCTGCGATTGGCGGCTCCGTGGGTGCGCTCTGCCTGGCGGCGGTATATCTGGCTGCGGGCGCGGCCCTTGCCACTCTCCTGGCGGGGGCGGCCTGGGCCTTGGTGAGCACGGTGATCTCGGGCCTGTTGGTGGTGGGTTCCCTGAGCATTTGGGAGAACCTCTTCGATATCGCCACCCCGGCCCGGCTCAACGAGCTTTTGAATACCAGCCACCCGCTGCTCAAACAGCTGATGTATGAAGCGCCCGGCACCTACCAGCACAGCATGAACGTGGCGGCCCTCGCTGAGAGCGCTGCGGAGCGTGCGGGCGCGGACCCCCTGCTGGCCCGGGTGGGCGGCTGCTACCACGATGTGGGTAAGCTGCGGCGGCCCCTCTATTTCATGGAGAACCAGCAGGGCGAGAACATCCACGATACCCTGCCGCCGGAGGAGAGCGCGGCCATCATCCTCTCCCACCAGAAGGACGGGGCCACCATTCTGGCCAAAAACAAGCTGCCTGGAGCCGTAATCCGCATCGCAGCGGAGCACCACGGCAATTCCCTGATGGCCTATTTTTACCACAAGGCCCAGCAGGCGGGCGGCGAGGAACCGATCGACCCCAGGAAATACCGCTACACGGGCAGCAGGCCCGCCACCAAGGAAGGGGCCATTGTGATGCTGGCGGATTGCTGCGAGGCAGCCGTACGCAGCCTAGGCGAGTGCACCAAGGAAGCCCGGGAGGAAATGGTGCACAAGGTAATCTGGAGCAAGCTCACCGATGGGGCTGAAAACCTCCTTTCGGGCGCGCCCCTTACCTTCCATGAGCTATGTGAAATTGAAAAGAGCTTTTTGCGCACCTTCAGCGGCATCATGCATGACCGCATCGAATACCCGGAGGAGAAAAAGGCATGATAGAAGTATGCCTGCAGGTCCCCCAGCCGGCGGACTTGGATATCGAGAAAACCATTGCCCGGGCTGCGGAGGCGGCCCTGAAGGAGGAAGGCGCGGCCGGGGCCTGGCTTTCGGCCACGGTGGCGGATGACGATTACGTCCGCGCTCTTAACCGGGATTACCGGGGGATAGATCGGCCCACGGATGTGCTCAGCTTCCCAATGGAGGAGGGCGCGGATATCGTGGCGGAGCCGGACGGCTTTTTGGGGGACATCGTCCTTTCCCTGCCAACGGCACAAGGGCAGGCTGTGGAGTACGGCCACTCCCTTTTGCGGGAGCTGAGCTTTTTGACCGTGCACGGCGCGCTGCACCTCTTGGGCTATGACCACATGAATGAAGGCGAGGCGGCGATCATGTTCGCCAAACAGGAAGAAATATTGACCAAGATGGGAGTTTTACGATGAGCAGTATCCATGAATTTGAAGCCAGAAGCATGGTTCGTATGGCTACGGAGGCCAGGAGCAGGGCATATGTGCCCTATTCCAATTTCCGGGTGGGGGCCTGCCTCAAAGCCAACAACGGTGCTTATTACATGGGCGCCAATATCGAGAATGCGGCTTATAGCCCCACTGTATGTGCGGAACGTTGCGCCGTACTTCGTGCGGTATATGAGGGCGAGCGTGGCTTCGACGCGTTGGCCATTATCTGGGATGGGGAAAACTATGCCGTGCCCTGCGGCGTGTGCCGCCAGGTACTCAGCGAGTTTTGCGAGCCGGATATGCCCGTGGTCTGCGCCAACCGGGCTGGGGAATTTAAAATCCTCACCTTGGGCGAGCTGCTGCCCGAGTCCTTTGGTGCGAGGGATATGCAATGAGCTACCGCTCGGGCTTTGTGTCCATCATCGGCTCGCCCAATGTGGGCAAGAGCACGCTGATGAACCGCCTGGTGGGGCAAAAGGTCTCCATCGTTTCGGATAAAGCCCAAACCACCCGCAATCGCATCATGGGCGTGATGTCGCGGCCCGGCTGGCAGATCGTTTTCCTCGATACTCCCGGGGTGACCACACCCAAGAACCGCCTGGGTGATTACATGCTCAGGGTGGCCTACGATTCGCTCAACGAGGTAGAGGCCATCCTTCTTTTGGTAGACGCCAAGCGCGGTATCGGCCCCAAGGATGAAGCCTTGTTGAATAAGCTGCGGGAAGCCAAAGCGCCTGTGGTGGCGGGCATTAACAAGGCCGATCTTTGCACGCTGGACGATATCGAATCTGCCCGCGAGCGGCTCGAAAAGGAGCCGTTTATCCGGCAGATCATCAAGCTCTCGGCCCTGGAGGGCCGGGGCGTGGAACAGCTGACTGAGACGCTCACGACCTATCTGGTGGAAGGCCCGCAGTATTTCCCGGAGGATATGGTCACGGATCAGCCCGAGAGGGTCATCTGCGGGGAGATCATCCGCGAAAAGGCTTTGCAACTCCTCCGGGAAGAGGTGCCCCACGGCCTGGGGGTGTGCATCGATAAAATCGAAGCGCGGGAGGATGGCGTGCAGGATATCTGGGCCACCATCTACTGCGAGCGCGCCAGCCACAAGGGCATCCTTATCGGCCGCCAGGGGGCCATGCTCAAGCGCATCGGCACCGAGGCCCGTAAGGATATGGAGTGGCTGCTGGGCAGCCGGGTGAATTTGCAGCTTTGGGTCAAGGTGAAGGAAGATTGGCGCAACAGCGCCTCCATGCTGGGCGAGCTGGGCTACGAGTGATCACCCGGGGGTTTTGAGCCGCGCTGCTGGCGGTTTTTTGAAGCGCGGTAGGCGAGGTAATCCGCGGGGTGCCCCGTTTGGGAGAATCGGTTCCATTCCTGCCCGGCGTCGGGCCTGCGTTTGTACATCATGGGCGCATCTCCTTTCGCTGGAGCGGCTGAAAGGCCGCTTCCCTGTTTTCAGTATCGGCGCGGTCAAGGGCCGCCATGCCAAGCAATCCATGACAATTCTGGAAGGAGGCCCGGATGGCAAGCCTCACCCTCAACGGCATTGTGCTGCGTCATGCCAATTACCGGGATAACGACCGCATCCTTACAATATTTACCAGGGAGCAGGGCACAGTAACCGCTGCGGCGCGGGGCTGCCGTAAGTGCGGCTCCGCCCTTTTGGCGTGCAGCGAGATTTTTACCTACGGAGAATTCGTTCTCTTCGAGGGCCGGGGCCGCTATACGGTGGATGCCTGCGATGTGCGTGAGCGCTTCTATGCCCTAAGGGAGGATATGGACCGTCTGGCCGCCGGGGCCTACATGCTCTCCGTTACGGAGGCCTGTACGCCCAAGGGCCAGCAGAGCGAGGCACTTTTCGACCTTCTCTATTACGCGCTCAGCTATGCCGCCTACGGCAAGCAGGCGCCTGTGGATGTGGCCCTCTGCTTTTTGGCCCGCTGCTTGGCGATCCTCGGCTATACGCCCCGCCTCACCCGCTGCGCTTGCTGTGGGGAGGATCTGCGCGCTTTGCCTCGCTTAGGCTTTGACCCTTGCGCGGGCGGGGCCGTATGCGGGGCCTGCATGCGGCCCGACAGCATCGCCGTGAGCCCCCTTTCGCTGGAGGCCGTGCGCCGCATGCTGCTGCTCTCCAACCAAGATATGGAGAAGGTGGCCCTACCCGAGCGTGTGCGTACGGAACTCAAAGCCGCCCTCAACGCCTACGCGGAACATGTGCTGGAGCGCAAGCTGCGCCCTGCGGACCAGCTGCGCTGCTAAGGCTCGTTTAGAACCATAAGCCTTTCCTATAGACAACCTGTCGAATTCTGCATGATAAAAGTCATTCTGTCAAAACATAAGCAATCATAATGCAAGAGACGCTGCATAAAACGGCTCAAAACAGTTGATTATTTCCCATTGTATGTTATAATGGTGAAGCCTTGGAAGCATGGCTTGTTTCCCTTAACTATTGGCCCCAGATATATACCAGATATATAAGAGATTTATATATGAAACCATTCGAGGAGGAAGAAATATGGCAAAGAAGTTCGTATACCTTTTCACCGAAGGCAATGCCGGCATGCGGGATCTGCTGGGAGGTAAAGGAGCAAACCTTGCAGAGATGACCGGGCTGGGTATGCCCGTGCCTCATGGCTTCACAGTAACGACGGAAGCCTGCATGCAGTATTATGTGGATGGGGAAAAGATCGGCCCATCCATCCAGGAAGAGATTTACATCAATATGGCCCGGCTCGAGGAGCTGAGCGGCAAGAAATTCGGCGATAAGGAAAACCCCCTGCTGGTTTCTGTGCGCAGCGGCGCGCGCGCTTCCATGCCGGGCATGATGGACACCATCCTCAACCTCGGCCTCAACGACGAGGTGGTGGAGAGCTTTGCCAAGAAAACTAACAACCCCCGCTTCGCTTATGACTCCTACCGCCGCTTCATCCAGATGTATTCCGATGTGGTGATGGAGGTCGGCAAAAAGTATTTCGAAGAGCTGATCGATAAAATGAAGGCCGAGCGCGGCGTGAAGCTGGATACCGAGCTGACCGCCGAAGACCTAAAAGCCCTGGCCGAGCAGTTCAAGGCCGAATATAAAAGCAAGATCGGCAAGGATTTCCCCTCCGATCCCAAAGAACAGCTTATGGGCGCAATCATGGCGGTATTCCGCAGCTGGGAGAACCCCAGAGCTATCTACTACCGCCGCATGAACGATATCCCCTCGGATTGGGGCACAGCCGTCAACGTGCAGATGATGGTATTCGGCAACATGGGCGATACCTCCGGCACGGGCGTGGCCTTTACCCGCAACCCCGCCACAGGCGAGAAGAAGCTCTTTGGTGAGTTTTTGATGAACGCTCAGGGCGAAGATGTTGTGGCCGGCGTGCGCACCCCGCAGACCATCGACCATCTGGCAGAGATCATGCCCGGTGCTTACCAGCAGTTCGTCGATATCTGCGATAAGCTGGAAAATCACTACCGGGATATGCAGGATATGGAGTTTACCATCGAAGAGGAAAAGCTCTACATGCTGCAGACCCGCAACGGCAAGCGTACCGCGGCGGCGGCCCTTAAGATCGCCTGCGACCTGGTGGACGAGGGCATGATCAGCGAAAAAGAAGCCGTGCTGATGGTAGACCCCAGGCAGCTGGACGCTTTGCTCCACCCGCAGTTTGACGCCAAGGTGCTCAAGAACACCAAGCCCATCGGTAGGGGCTTGCCCGCTTCTCCGGGCGCGGCCGCGGGCCGGGTGGTGTTTACCGCAGAAGATGTTGTGAAATGGGTTAACAAGGGCAACAAGGTGATCCTGGTTCGCCTGGAGACCAGCCCGGAAGATATCGAAGGCATGCACAATTCCCAGGGCATTCTCACCGTGCGCGGCGGCATGACCAGCCACGCTGCCGTAGTGGCTCGTGGCATGGGCACCTGCTGCGTTTCCGGCTGCGGCGAGATCATCATGGATGAGGCCAAAAAATGCTTTACCCTGGATGGCCGCACCATCAACGAGGGCGATTATATCTCCCTGGATGGCTCCACCGGCTTCATCTACGGCGAGCAGATCCCCACCGTGGAGGCCGAGATCGGCGGTGACTTCGCCCGCTTGATGGGCTGGGCCGATAAATACCGCCGCCTCAAGGTGCGCACCAATGCGGATAACCCGCATGACGCGAGCGTAGCCCTCAAATTCGGCGCTGAAGGCATCGGCCTTTGCCGCACGGAGCATATGTTCTTCCAAGAAGACCGCATCCCCGTGATGCGCGAGATGATCCTGTCTCCCAGCGTAGAGGCCAGGCGGGCGGCGCTTTCCAAGCTCCTGCCCATGCAGCGTAAGGATTTCGAGGGCATCTATAGGGCCATGGCCGGCCACCCCGTGACCATCCGTTTCCTCGACCCGCCGCTGCACGAGTTCCTACCCAGCAAAGAAGAGGATATCCGGGAGCTCTCCAAAACCATGGGCATTACGGTGGACAGGCTCAAGGCCACCATTTCCGGCTTGCATGAGTTTAACCCCATGATGGGCCACCGCGGCTGCCGCCTTTCCGTTACCTATCCCGAGATCGCTGAGATGCAGACCCGCGCCGTGATTGAAGCGGCCGTAAACGTACGTAGGGAGACCGGCATTGAAGTGGTGCCCGAGATCATGGTGCCTCTGGTTGGCGAGGAAAAGGAGCTGGCCTACGTTAAAAATATCATCGACAAAACGGCCAAGGAAGTGCTGGCCGAAAACAATGTGGATATCCCCTATATGGTGGGTACGATGATCGAGATCCCCCGCGCGGCCCTCACCGCAGAGGAGATCGCCCGCCAGGCCGAGTTCTTCTCCTTTGGCACCAACGACCTGAGCCAGATGACCTTTGGCTTCAGCCGCGACGACGCGGGTAAGTTCCTGGATGCTTACTACGAGAAGAAGATCTACGAGTTCGACCCCTTCGTGCGCCTCGATGTGGTGGGCGTGGGCAAGCTGGTCAAGATGGCCGTGAAGCTGGGCCGGAGCACCCGCCCCGGCATGAAGATGGGCATCTGCGGCGAGCACGGCGGCGATCCTTCCTCCGTGGAGTTCTGCCACCAGGCCGGCCTCGACTACGTATCCTGCTCCCCCTTCCGGGTGCCGATCGCCCGCCTTGCGGCGGCCCAGGCCTGCATCCGCTATGGCAACGAACCGCAGGAATAAGAAAAACAAGAACCGAACGAACAGCAACGGCCCGGCGCATTCATGCGCCGGGCTTCGTACTTTGCAGGTTGCGTCTATGCATCCCGCCCTACATCGTTTTTTTCTGCGCCAGAACAGGAAAAGGCTGCCCCATTTCAGAGCAGCCCACAAAAAAGCTTGTAAATTACAAAACAAAATCCGTAATCACCTTTACAAACAGCAGCGTGATCATCAGGGCCATCACGGGGCGAATGAAGCGCGCGCCGTTTCGGATGGCCAGGCGGCTGCCCAGGAAATTACCGGCCATGGAGCAGAGGGCCATGGGGACGCCCACGGCAAACCATACCTTGCCGTTGAGGATATAGGCCGCGAGCGCGCCGATGTTGCTGGCCAGGTTTACCACCTTGGCGTTGCCGTTGGCGCGTATGAGATCCGTGCCCAGGAGGGAGCAGAAGAGGATGATGTAAAAGGTGCCTGCGCCGGGGCCGAAAAAGCCGTCGTAAGCGCCCACGATCAGGCCGATGAAAACAGCCAGCAGGGCCTCCTGCGTTTTTGAATGGTTCTTGGGCTTGGGTTCCTGGCCAAAGCCCTTGTTGAGGGCTAGAAAAAGGGCGGCCGCGGGAAGGAGGGCCATTAGGCAGTAGCTGAGGTATTTTTCGCTCAAAAGAAGGGCCAGCCGCGCACCCAAATTGGAGCCGGCCAGTGCGCCGGCTGCGGCAAACAGGGCCGTGCGCCAGCAGATATTGCCGCTGCGGCCATATTGGAGAACGCTGGTGAGCGTGCCAAAGCTCATGGCGAATTTATTGGTGCCGTATACGGTATGGATGGGGATGCCGGCCAGCAGGCCTGCGGGCACGCTGATCACGCCGCCGCCACCGGCCACGGAATCGGCAAAACCCGCCAGGAACAGCAGCGGGCAAACGATGAGCAAGGTATGGATGAGATCAGGCATGGGCGCTTATACCTTTACTGCGGATTCGTCCCGCCCTGCGCTTTTTTGCGGCGGGCCGGCGCGTATACCAGAAAGTATATAGGAACCGCCAGCAAAACGCCAGCTATAACATCCAGAATGGAGTGTTGCTTGATGAACAGCGTGGACGCGCAGATCAGCCCTGCCAACAGGATGTAAAGGGCCCGCAGCCAGGGCTTGAAGGCAGGGCAGTCATAGGCGGCGAACACCACCACGATGGAGCCGTAGGCGTGGACGCTGGGCAGCACGTTGGTGTTGGTATCGGCGGCATAAATCAGGCCGATCATCCAGGTAAAGAGGTTGTCCTCGCTAAAGGAGGCGGGCCTAAGATCCTGTCCATTGGGCAGGATGAAAAAAAAGAGGGTGCATAAGGTGAAGCCCACCGCGATAGTCTGCATATACCGCCGGAAGCAATCCGGGTAGCGGAACGCCAGGTACAGCCCCGTGAGCACCATATAGGGGAACCAAAGGTAATAGGCGAGCACAAAGGGCGGGCAGAAGGGGATGGCATCGTCCACCAAGGGCCAATAGGAGACCCAATAGGCCGCGTCGCCGTTGATATAATGCTCCACCAAAAAGAAGGCCGCCAGGTAGAGCGGCAGATACAAGGCCCAAAGCCAATGCCTGTATCGAGGAGAGCGCAGATCGAATTTCATAGGCTGGACCCTCCCCGTTTTTTAGTGTTTATGACCATGGCATAGGCATGATGCAGGTTATCGATGCGGATATTTGTGCTGCCGGGGGCGTATTCGCCATCCAGCGTCCAGGGCATCTCCTGTGGGGCGCTAACGACGGCCCGCTCAGCCGTGCAAAAGTGGATCAGATCTTCGTCGTATTGCTGCGTTTGCAAAGAAAGCACGATGCGGTTGAGATCGATCAGGCTCTGGGGCATTTTGACGAGGGTGATCTCAAAGAGTCCATCGTCCATGGCCACGCATTGCTTATCCAGCGTCAGCACGCCGCCGATGGTGGTGGCATTGCTGATCGCGCCGAAGATATACTCCCCTTCGAAGCGTCGGCCGCCGGCCTCCAGGGCCAGGCGAACAGGGTGAATATTGGGCAGATCCTTCATACCCTCCAGCACGTAGGCGAGGTGCCCCAAAAGGTTTTTGGAGCGCTGGGGGGTGGCGTAGCTGGCCTCGGTAAAGGCGCCAAAGCTAGCCACATAGGTAAAAAGCCTGCCGTTGAAGCTCCCAGCGTCCAGGGTCCTTGGCGTGCCCTCCATAATATCTTTGGCCGCCTTGAGGATATCCTTGGAAAGCTCGAAGCTGCTGGCAAAATCGTTGGTGCTGCCGGCGGGGACATAACCGATGGGTGTATGCGCCCTGCCCTCGACCATGCCGCCCAGCACTTCGTTGAGGGTTCCATCTCCGCCCACGCAGACCACCAGGTCGAAATCCCGGGCGTTTTCCCGGGCGATGCGTGTGGCGTCTCCCCGGCCCGCTGTACAAAACACCGTGCAGATATAGCCATGGGCGTTGAACAGCGCCACCATGGCCGTGAGGTGGCGGTTTGCCTTTCTCACGCCCGCGGCCGGGTTAATGATAAGCAGCAAGCGTTTGTGCATAAAACGTCTCCCATCAGCGATATTGACCGATTATCATTTTACCTAAGATTCCGGTCCTATTCAACCGTAGGATAGGAGAATATTGTGAACAATCTGCAATATAGCAGGAAGAGCCCCCAAACCCTATGGGGGTTCGGGGGCCACAGACACTTTTCAACTCACAGGGTTTAGCCTTGGGCCAACTCGTCGATGCGGCGGTTGATGCGGCAGAGCTCCTGCATGATGGGGTCGGGGATGTGGGTGTGGTCGAGATCGTCCACCCGGCGGCCAGCCACCTTGACGACCCGGGCGGGCACGCCCACGGCGGTGGCGTATTCCGGCACAGCACTAAGCACCACGGCGTTGGCCGCGATGCGGCTGCCCTGGCCCACGGTGAAGCTGCCCAGCACCTTGGCCCCTGCGCCCACGGTCACGTGGTTCTCCAGGGTGGGGTGGCGCTTGCCCGTATCCTTACCGCTGCCGCCCAGGGTGGATCCCTGGTAGAGCAAAATGTCATCCCCCAAAACGGCGGTCTCGCCGATGACGATCCCCGTGCCGTGGTCGATCACCAACCGCCGGCCGATGGTCGCGCCAGGGTGGATGTCGATACCGGTGCGCCGCCTGGCTCCCTCGGAGACCCAGCGTGCCAAAAAGCGCAGGTTCTTGCGGTAGAGCCAATTGGCCACGCGGTGACAGATGAGGGCGTGCACACCCGGATAGAGCAGGAATATCTCCAGCTTGGAATGGGCGGCCGGATCCTTTTGCTTGTAGGCCGTCAAAAGTTCGTTCAATCTCTTAAACATGGGATTATGTACCGATCAGCATGTTCGAAGCGCCCGGGGCATCCGTTACGCCCGTATGCTGATATCCTTTCTTAAATTAAAGTTGCAGGATGCAGCTTGTTCCAACATATGCCGGGCCATCCTGCGTGGTGATTTATTGGCCGTCCAATCCCGAGTGAATCAATTCCAATTAAACAAGTAAGAATTCGACAATAGGATACACCGCACCGCCCTGCTTGTCAAGGGGCGGCTTTCCTTTTTTTCCTGCCTCTGATATAATGAAATGCAACCTTTCGCATCCCTTGTACGTTTCATAGATAAGAACCACCAAAACCAAAAGGGGGGAACACCATGAAAAAGTTCTTTGCTATTTTAATGGCGTTGGCCATGCTATTGGTGATCGGCTGCGCCGCGAAATCGGAATCCATAGCGCAGGAGATGCCCGCCACAGAGCCCGCGGCCGCCGCGCCCGCAGCGCCCGCCTATGATATGGCCGCCGCCCAGGAGAGCGGCATGGGCATAGGCGGCGTGTTTGAGGGCGAAGGCCAAAGCGTGGCGGATCGGGGCAACGCCGATCTTTACGGCGGCCACAAGATCATCGCTACCTATAATTTAGAGATGACTACGGATGCTTTCGACGAGCATTACGCTCTACTCACGGCCAAGGCGGAGGAGCTGGGCGGCTATGTACAGGATAGCAGCATCAGCGGCACCAAGCCCGTAACGTATAACGACTATGGCCGCAATGCCAACCTCACCTTCCGCATTCCCTCGGATCAAGCGGAGGCTTTCATGGAATTTGCCGGGGGCACCGGCACCATTACCCACACCAGCAAATCCACCCAGGATGTAACGCTGGATTATTACGATAGTGAAACCCGCCTCGAGGTGCTCAAAACCCAGCTGGAGCGGCTCAAGAGCATCCTCGTGACCACGGATAACCTGGCGGATATCGTGGAGCTGGAGAAGGCCATCGCCGAGGTGACCATCGAGATCGAGCAGATGACCACCCAGCTGCGGCGCTATGACGACTTGATCGACTACACCACCGTCTACCTTTACATGAATGAGGAACGCCTCATCGCCGGCCCTGCCAACACCCAGAGCGTAGGGGAACGCATTGGCAAGGGCTTTACCTCCAACCTCAGCGGCGTGGGCGTATTCCTGGAGAACTTCTTCGTCTGGTTCGTGAGCTCTCTGCCCGTGCTGGTGCTACTGGCGCTGGCCGGCTGGGGGATCGTGGCCATCATCCTGCGGGTTGTCCGCAGGCGCGGCAAAGCCGAAAAACTGCCCAAGGCGCGCAAAAACCAGCCGGCCTGGGTGAATCCCGAGCAGAAGCAGGAGGATACGAATGAGAATGAAAATAAGTAAAACAGCTCGTTACGCAGCCCTTGGCCTGGCCCTCATCTCCCTTGTCGCGGCGGCGAGCGGCTGCAAGAGCGAGGAACAGATCCAGCAGCAGGTGCAGCAGAAAGAGGAGGAAGCGGTGTATGTGGATCTGCGTAGCACCATCACGGTGAGCGGCGAGGGCAAGGTGATGCTGGCGCCGGATAAGGCTACGGTGTATTTCACCATCCGCAGCGAGGGCGAGGAAGCGACCGATGCCCAGCAGCAAAACACAGAGCTGACCACCGCCGTGCTGGAAGCCATCGAGGCGGCGGGCGTGCCCCAGGCCGATATTAATACCGGCTCCGTCAGCGTATCCGAGCGCTACAATTACGATAAAACGCCTCCCGTTATCGAGGGCTATGAAGCCACCTGCGAGCTGACCGTGGTTATCCGCAAAACCGAGAAGGTGGGCGAGGTGATATCCCAGGCCGTGGCCGCAGGCGCTTCGAATGTGCGTGGACCGGAATACGCCGTCACCGACGCTTCCGCGGCCTATGTGGAGGCCCTGGCCGCAGCCATGGCGGATGCCAAAGCCAAGGCGGAAACCCTAGCTACGGGTGCGGGCGTGCGGCTCATCCCCCTGCCCGTATCCATCCAGGAGCAGAGCAGCAATTCCGATGTAGCCCCCCTGGAGACCCGCCGGGAGGAGCCCATGGCCGCGACCGAGGCCATGGCGGATGTGACGGCCATGCCCATCTCTATCAGCGACCTGGAGGTCGTGGCCCGCATAAGCGCGGTCTATGAGATAAAATAGGGGCGAACTGCGTTCGCCGGCGACCATACGGGGGCGGCTATCAGCCACCCCCGTTTTTCTCTATGCTCGAGATACCTTCCACGAGCGGCTGACCTTGCAGGCCCAAAGTGCGGATCGAATGTCGTGAAGCGCCACCCGGGAATACCTGCGGGCTTTGGCGATGGATGCGGATAGTTAGAACGTGCTCATAATAAATAAGCGTTCCTCCTTCTGACGGGATTCATAGTAATTACGATCATCCGGCCAGGGGGCACATATACACCGGCAGGCTGTGCTCTGGCGTAAAGGTGAGCAGGCGCAGGCAGCCAAGTTGGCGGTAAGGCAGGGCTTGCATAATACTGCCTAAATAGATACAATGATAATGAATCTTAAAAAGGGGGCACTTATGACAAACGAACCGAATAAGCTGCGTTTCCAGCCCGTGAGCCTTTCCATGCGCGAGCTGGTACAAAGCTATACCAAACCACTGCACATTCAAAACTCCGAATATACATTTACAAGCTTGCTTATGTGGTGCAAAGAGGATCGCATCCGCATCGCGGAGCAGGAGGATATCCTCTACATCCTTTACATATTCCCGCACCTCGATCCCTTCATGCTGGCGCCGCTGGCCCTGCGGGAGGAAGACTACCCCAAGGCCATCGCTACGGCTTCGGCCTATCTTGCGAGCATCGGCGCGCGGCCGTCCTTCCGGGGCGTAACGGAAAAGTATAAGCCCTACTTTGAGCAGGCGGGGTTCACCCTCACTGCGGATCGGGGCAATTTCGATTATGTATATAACATGGAAGATTTGCTCTCCCTCAAGGGCAAGCGGCTGCACGGCAAGCGCAACCACATCAACCAGTTCCTCTCCCGTTATACGTATAAATACGTGACCATCACGCCGGAGATGTACCTCGATTGCATGGCCATTTATGAAGAATGGCTGGCCGGCAAGGATCCCGCCGAGTACGGCGTATTGGGCGAGCAGGAGGCTATCCGCATTGGCCTAATGCATATGAAGGAGCTGGGCCTGGTGGGCGGCGGCATCCTGGTGGATGGCAAGCTGCGGGCCTTCAGCCTGGGCGAGCGCATCGACGAGGAGATGGCCGTGATCCACATCGAGAAGGCGGACGCAAATATCCCCGGCCTCTATCCCCTTATCAATAAGGAATTCGTGACCCATGCCTGGAAGGATATGAAGTACATCAACCGCGAGGAGGATATGGACTTAGAGGGCCTGCGCAAGGCCAAAATGTCCTATTCACCGGCCTACCTACTGGAAAAATTCCGTGCGGATCTGCCGGAGTAAGGCCCGGCCACGCTGGAATATTACGGCATGTTACGGGAATATTAAGGTAAAGGCGATTTCTTGACGCGGTCATGCAATTGCGATAAAATCGATACAAGTTTAATGGCGGCTGCGGCCGTACAAAAGCATTAGGAAGGAAGAACAAAATGCCCGAAAATATCCTCTCTGGCCTGAGCGGTTTCATGAGCAACGGCGGCCTGCTCATTATTCTGATGCTCGGCATGTTTGCCCTGATGATCATCCCCCAGCGCAAGCGTGAGAAGAAGATTAAAGACATGCTGGCCAACATCAAGGTGGGTGATCGCGTGCGCACCATCGGCGGCATCTACGGCACCGTCAACGCAATCAAAGATGACATCATTACCCTGATGGTGGGCCCGGATAAAGTCCGCCTGGTCTTTGCCCGGGGCGCTATCGCCAATGTCGAAGACGTAGCGGTGGAAGCCACCATGGAAGACGGCATCGCCGAAACCAAATAAGCATCCGTAACAAACGATCTCCGTGCTCCGGCCCGGGGATTTTTTGCATTTTGGCCGAGCGAAAGGCTTGTATTTTTGTCGAGGGGCGCATAGGCGTACGCGGGGTCGCATATATATCGATAGCAACGGAACCTATCTATGTTATCGATAAGCGGAGGTATGCCCCATGCAAGCTGCGCGCAATACGGCCCGCCCGAGGGCGGCACAATATAAACCACGCCCCATCCTGCTTACGCTGCTCAGGTCCGCGCTCTGGGCCACGGCCCTGAGCCTGGCGCTGGTGGTGCTTTACGCGGTGGCTCTTCGGCAGGCTTGGCTGGGGGCTGATACTATGGGGCCGATCACGGCGGCCATTAAGGTCGCGTGTGCAGCCGTGGCGGGGCTGCTGGCACACCGGGCCGCCAAGGAGCGCTTTTGGCTCTGGGGCCTCTTGGGCGGCCTGATCTACAGCGTGTTTTCCTTTGCCGTGTTTTCCATCCTCTCGCAAACCTTCGTGTTTTCGCTGGCCATCTTTTCTGATATGGCCATGGCGGCTGCGGCCGGGCTATTTGCCGCGCTGCTACGGCAAATGTTCAAATAAGGCCTTGTAAGCCGGAAGCGCCGCGTGTATAATATAGGGTAAGTATGAGTCAATATATGGAGGAAACAAAACCATGAAACATATTACCACCATCGAAAAGCCCTGCATCAACGCTTCCGCAAATACCGGCTGTGGCGAGTGCCAGGCTTCCTGCCAGTCCGCCTGCAAAACTTCCTGCACCGTTGCCAACCAGAAATGCCAGAAGCAGGCCAAATGATCTGGCGGGCTTAATTCGCCTGCCCATGCGCGTTATGCCTTGATGAGCAGTAATTTTAGCCGAATTACTGCTTTTGCTTGTGTATAAATATTTTCCAGATAAAGGAGAAGCTTTTTGATTCACGCCTTTCGATTTCATGAATATTACCTCATCCTGGATGTGGAGAGCGGCGCGCTCCACAGCGTGGATGAACCCGCCTACGCGGTCGTCCAAGCCATGGAAAAGGGATGGGATATCTTTGCCCTGCCCTATCCCGAGCGCCAAATACGCGAGATTGCGGCGGAGGTGGAGGAGCTGCGCGCGGCCGGCAGCCTCTGCTCTCCCGAATTAACGCCGCCCAAGGGTACGGCAGGAGGCCAGGTGATCAAATCCATGTGCCTGCACGTGGCCCACGATTGTAACCTGCGCTGCCGCTATTGCTTTGCCGATACGGGCGAATTTCACGGCCCGCGCGGCCTGATGGCCCCGGAGGTGGGCAAAAAAGCCCTGGATTTCCTCATTGCCCACTGCGGCAACCGCAAGCACTTGGAGGTGGATCTTTTCGGCGGCGAGCCGCTGCTGAACATGGAGACCGTGCGCACGGTGGTGGCCTATGGCCGCGAGCTGGAACAAAAGCACGGCAAACAGATCAACTTCACCATCACCACCAACGGCGTGGGCCTCACGGATGCGATCATCGATTATCTCAACGCCGAAATGCACAACATCGTGCTTAGCCTGGACGGCAGGCCGGAAGTGCACGACGCGATGCGGCCCACGGCGGGCGGCAAGGGCTCTTATGATATCGCCCTGGCCAATATGAAAAAGCTGGTTGAGCGCCGGGGAGATAAAGAATATTACATCCGGGGCACTTTTACGGCCCGTAACCTCGATTTCACCGAGGATGTGAAGCATTTGCGCAACCTTGGCTTCGAGCAGCTCTCGCTGGAGCCTGTGGTTTTGCCGGACGATAGCCCCTATGCCATTTTGGAAGAACACGTGGCCAGGGTGCTGGAAGAATACGAGACCTTGGCCGATTACGTGCTGCAAAGCCGCCAAAAGGAAGATACCTGGCTCAATTTCTTCCATTTTATGATCGACCTGAGCGGCGGGCCCTGCCTCAAAAAGCGTATCGCCGGCTGCGGTGCGGGCGTGGAATACGTGGCCGTGACCCCGGAGGGGGATATCTACCCCTGCCACCAGTTCGTGGGCCAGGAAAAAATGAAGATGGGCAGCGTGCTCACCGGCGAGCTGGATGCGGATATCCGCCGGATGTTCGCCGCCTGTACCCTGCTCGATAAACCGGCCTGCCGGGATTGCTGGTGCAAATATTTTTGCTCCGGCGGCTGTGCGGCCAACGCTTATCTTTATAACGGCGATATCCGCCAGCCTTATAGCCGTACCTGCGAATTCTTAAAAAAGCGCACGGAGCTGGCCCTCGGCATCTATGCGGCGGAGCACAGGAAATAGTATGCTGCGTTTTGAGAAGGCATCCAACCCCTCCCTGCCCGCAGGGCTGGAGCTCCCGGGCGGCATATCCCCAAGGCTCGCCCGGCTGCTCTATGCCCGGGGCGCGCAAACGGGGGCCGAGATGGAGGCCTTTTTACACCCCTCTGCTGCCCAGCTGTATTCGCCTTTCCTTTTTTATGATATGGATAAGGCCGTGGCACGCCTACGGGCGGCCCGGGAACAGGACGAGCTGGTCTGCGTCTACGGCGATTACGACGCGGACGGCGTTTGCGCAACCGCTATCATGCTGGACTGCCTCGAAAAGCTGGGCTGCCGCGCCTTTTACCATATCCCCTCGCGCCATAGCGAGGGCTATGGCATGAACGCCGAGGCCGTGCGGGAGATTGCCGCCGCCGGGGTCTCGCTGATCCTCACGGTGGATAACGGCGTGAAGGCGATCGCGGAGATCGACCTGGCTAAAAATTTGGGCCTTGATGTGATCGTGACGGATCACCACCTTTGTGGAGATGTACTGCCCGAGGCTGTGGCTATCCTCTGCCATACCCGACCCGAGGATTATTATCCCAATCCGGATCTTTGCGGGGCGGGCACGGCCTATAAGCTGGCCTGCGCCCTTTTGGGCGAGGCGGAGTCCGAGGCCTTTATCCCCCTGGCGGGCCTTGCTACCATGGCGGATGTGGTGCCGCTGCTTGGCGAGAACCGTGCCCTGGTAGCCCTTGCACTGCGGATGCTCGATCAAGGCGTTTGCTGCCCGGGCCTCTTGGCCCTGGGCAAGTTGGTGAATGAAAAGGGCCGCGCCTTTACCGCGCGCGACCTGGCCTTCGGCTTCGCCCCCAGGCTCAACGCCGCCGGGCGGATGGAGGACGCGGGCCTGTGCGTGGAGCTTTTATGCACCAAGGACGCCGGGCGGGCGGCGGAAATCGCCCAAAGGCTCGACGGGCTCAACCGCCAGCGGCAGCAGGAGGAAAGCGCCATCATCGCGGAGGCTGCGGAACTCGTGGAGGCGGATGATTTAACACAGCGTCGCTGCATCGTGCTTAAAAGCGTGGCTTGGAACCCGGGCGTGGTGGGCATCGCGGCTGCGCGCATCGCCGAGCGCTATTGGCGTCCCACGGTACTTTTTGCGGAAAATGGGGAGCTGCTCACCGGCTCGGCCCGCTCCATCCCCGGGGTGGATATCCACCGCGCGCTCAAGGCTAACGAAAGCCTGTTCCTGCGCTTTGGCGGCCATGCCTACGCGGCAGGGGTCACCATGGAAGCCGATCTTTTCGAAGCCTTCCGTACGGGCTTGGATAAGGCCCTTTGGCAATATGAAACGGCGGAAAAGTTTTTGCCCTGCGCCCAATATGAAGAGGAGGCCGAGCTTGGCGAGCTAACGCTGGCCCTGGCCGAAGAGCTGGCCCTGCTCGAGCCTTTCGGCGAGGGCAACCCCCAGCCCGCCTTCCGCACGGACGGCGTGCTGCTGCGGAATGTGCGCCGCATCGGCTCGGAGGGCAGCCACCTCAAGGCAATCACGGCTAAAGGCGATAGCTATGGCGAGCTGGTGGCATGGGGGGCCGGGCACCGCTTCGAAGAATTGATCGATAAGGAGCGCTGCGACCTGATCTATACCCCCGCTTTGAACGAGTGGAACGGCACGCGGCAGGTGCAGCTTCGGGCCGAGGCCATCCGCGGCGGTGCGATTCTGGCGGCAGAGGCTTACCTTGCCAGGCGGGCGGATAAATTTATAGATGCATTTTCGCAAAATATTCTGTATAATAAAGGATGTGCCTTGCCCGCAGATGCGGGCGTGGACGAACGCCTCTGTGCCCTCCTCAAAGAAGGCAACGGCGCAATTGCCCTTTGCTTCACGCAGGCTGGCGCCATGCGGCTGCTGGCCTTGATGGGGCGGGAGGGCCTTTTCGACTGGGCGGAGGTGGATTTCCATCAAAACCGCCCCGGCCCCTGTGCCTATGGGGCCGCCGTGCTGGCACCGGTGCTGGATCGCCTATCTATTAGCCGCTACCGGGCCGTGGCGCTCTATGACGGCGCAAGCGAGGGCTTCGCAGCGCGCATCCATACGCTGGCCCCCGGGGCGGAGCTCATCATCGGATCGGCGGAGCCTTTGCCGCCCCTGGCCTTTGCCAGAGAGGATATGGCGGCCTTTTACCGCAGCTTTACCCAAGCGGAACGCCGTTTCTTTAACCGGGCGGAGTTGATAGATCACCTGAGCGCAGCCACGGAGAAACCTCCCTATATGGCCCGCATCGCCGTACAGATCATGGCGGAGCTGGGCTTTATGGAGGAGGATCGGGGCCTAAGGCCGGCAGCGAAGCCCTCGCGCCGGGATCTAAACGAGAGCGAGCTTTACGCGGCCATCGCCGCGTTATCACAGAAATAAGCAGGAGGAGAACCATGGATCTCAAGGATAGCATCCGCACCATACCGGATTTTCCCAAGGCGGGCATCATCTTCCGGGATGTGACCACCCTTTTCAAAGATCCGGCCGCCTATAAGCAGCTGGTGGACAGCATCGTGGAAAGCCTGGGCGGGCAAAGAATCGATGTGGTCGTGGGCCCTGAGGCGCGCGGCTTCGTGTTGGGTTCGGCACTAGCCTACGCGCTGGGGGCGGGGTTCGTGCTGGCCCGCAAGCCGGGCAAGCTCCCCTGTAAGACCATCCGCCACGAATACGCCCTGGAATATGGCAGCGATGCCCTGGAGATCCATACCGACGCCATTAAGCCCGGAGAGCGCGTGCTGGTGGTGGATGACCTATTGGCTACGGGCGGCACCGCCCTGGCGACCATCCGCCTGGTAGAGCAGGCGGGCGGTAAGGTGGCGGCAGCCCGTTTTGCCATCGAGCTTTCTGATCTGGGTGGCAGGGAACTGCTCAGAGGTTACGACGTAAACGCAGCCGTTTGCTATTAAGCGCCCAAGCCGAGAGATCAACGGCGTTCCCGTTGATCTCTCCTGTTTTTTGCATGCCCGCGCCGAAAGAGGGCGCGACCAAGGAGGTGAAGAGATGGAGCAGGTAAACGAGGCCAACATCATACCCGAAAAAGCGTGCGGATGCGCCGCGCCCATAGAGGCGGGGCTAATTGCAGCCGTCGCCCCGGTGCAGGGCGCCGCCGCAGGGGAGGAGCTGACCGCGGCCTGCACCGCCAAATTCACCCCGGCCGAGATGGAGCTTTTGCATAAGGCCATCGAGGTCGCTAAAGCCGCCCATGCCAAGCAGAAGCGGGAGAGCGGCGAGCCCTATTTCATCCACCCCGAGCGGGTGGCCATCATGCTGCTGGAAATGGGGATGGATAGCCATACGGTGATCGCCGGGCTTTTGCACGATGTGATCGAGGATGGCGACTACGACGTGCAGAAGCTGACCGCCATTTTCGGCACGGATATTGCCGAGATGGTGGATGGCGTTACCAAGCTTACAAAAACGGGCAAGAACGAGCTGGTAACGCAGGAGGAAGCCCAGGCGGAGAACCTGCGCAAGATGTTCCTGGCCATCGCCAAGGATGTGCGGGTGGTCATCATCAAGCTCACGGACCGGCTGCACAACATGCGCACGCTGGAATACTGCTGTGAGGAAAAGCGTATCCGCAAGGCCAAAGAAACGCTGGAGGTCTACGCACCGCTGGCCCACCGCTTCGGCATGGGCGCCATCAAGTGCGAGCTTGAGGATCTCTGCTTTTGGTATATATGGCCGGATGAATACAAAAAGCTCAAAAGCGCCATCGCCCCCCAGCAGGCCGAGCACATGATTACCCTTAACACGGCGATCGCCACCATCGAGGAGTCCCTTAAAACGGCCGGGGTGGAGGCCACCGTCAGCGGCCGGCCCAAACACCTATACAGCATCTATAAAAAGCTGGTCAAGCAGAATAAAACGCTGGAGGAAATATTCGACCTCAT
>DHOI01000001.1:0-379 GCA_002409725.1 Christensenella sp. UBA5394 | reverse complement strand
CGCTTCAAAGATTATATCGCCATGCCCAAAACCAATATGTACAGATCGATCCACACCACCCTCTTCTCCGGCGACGGTAGCGGCATGCCCTTCGAGGTGCAGATCCGCACACACGAGATGCACAGGGCCGCAGAATACGGCATTGCGGCGCACTGGATGTATAAAGAAGGCCGGGGCGCGCAGGACGACCTCGACAATAAGCTGGCCTGGCTGCGTGAAGCCTTGGAAATGGAGAACTACAGCAACACAACGCGTGAATTCGTGGAGAACATCCGCAAGGATTTCTTCAGCGACTACGTATATGTGCTCACCCCGCAGGGCCGCATTATAGACCTGGTCACGGGCAGCACGCCGCTGGATTTCGCCTACCGCATCCATA
>DHOI01000121.1:2869-7083 GCA_002409725.1 Christensenella sp. UBA5394 | reverse complement strand
GTATCATATCCAGGGTATGCTGGCGGGCCTTTTTCTGGTTGAAAAACCGGGTAGGGCCGATCTTATAGGTGAAATCATCCTTGATCTGTATGGCGGAAAAAACGACATTCTGCTCAATGGATTCACCCAGTAGCAGGCCTACGCCCCGCCGATCCTCCGAAACGAAGGCAATGCCGTGAGAAAGGGCCTCGCCCAGCTTGGAGAGATCCAGTTCCTTGCCGAAGGCCTTCATCGTGCCCGTGGAGGGATACAGGCCCATGATGCCATTGGGGATACCGATCTTGCCCTGGCCGGCCAGGCCGCCGATACCGAAGATCTCTCCCCGGCGTATATCCAGGTTGATCCCCTTCACCATTTCGCCCGGCATATCTACGTGGAAATCGCGCAGGGAAAGGGCGATGTCCGCCTTGGATAGCTCACGGCAATCCTCGCAGGCGTCCACCAGCTTGTCTACCTTGCGGCCGATCATCAGCTCGGCTATCTCTACCACGTTGGTGTCCTTTACTTCCTTGCGGGTGACCAGCTCACCGTCCCGAAGCACGGTGAGGCTATCCGCCACGGCCATGACTTCATCCAGCCTGTGGGTGATAAAGATAATGGCGATACCCTTTGCCGCAATCTGCCGCATGATGGCGAGAAGCCGCTCGGCCTCGCTCTCGGTGAGCACGGCCGTAGGCTCGTCGAATACCAGCAGGCGGATACCCTGCTTATCGATCTCGCGGGCGATCTCCACAAACTGCATGTAGCCGATGGGCAGCCCCGCCACGCGTACGTATTCGCCGATATCCATGCCGATATCGTCCAGCGCCTTGCGCGCGTCCGCAGCCATCTGCCTGGTATCCAGCGTCTCCAGGCTCTTGCCGAAGATGCGGCTGAGGGCGGAAGGATGGCTGATCTCCCTGCCCACCTTGATGTTTTCCGTTATGGTAAAGCCCGGAATCAGCATGAATTCCTGGTGGACCATGCCGATGCCGAAGTTCATGGCATTGTGAGGCGCGTCGATAACGGCCGCTTTGCCGTCGATCTCCACCACGCCCTCAAAGCCGCCCGTGCTGTGAATTACGGGCATGCCGAAGAGAATGTTCATCAACGTGGATTTGCCGGCGCCATTCTCGCCCATGAGGGCATGGATCTCCCCCGGCTTTACGGCGATGCTCACGTTTTTGAGGACGCGGTTTCCATAATACTCTTTGGAAATGTTGTCCATTTTCAGGACATATGGAGTTTCCAAATCAGTTCCTCCTATCCTAACTATAGGGCGATAAGACCCCAAGCCAAACGAAATCGGCCCAGGCCCGATCGTAATGCTATACTTTATCGATGATTGCGAATGAATGAAAGAAACGTCGCCGACTTGCCGAGCAAGCCGGCGACTGGTTGGACTTATCTAGACGCTGGTCTTAAGATTAATACTCCAGGGCATAGGTTTCGCCGGTGCTGAAGTCATAGTAGGAACCCATAAACATCAGGAAGTTATCCAGGGTTCCGTTGGCATCGGCATAGGGGGTCAGCTTGGCGCCATCGCCGGCAACCTCCTTCAGGACGGAATTGAGCACATCCATGTCGAAGCGGCCATTGGTACGGCCCTCGCAGAACTCAACCGCGTAACGGGTGCCGATCTCGATCATGGTCATGTTGACAGGAAGCGTCCAGGTGGACATACGGCCCGCCATATTCTTCTCCTCCAGCTTAGTCTTGATGGCGGCGAGCATGTAGTCAACATCGCCCTCGTGACCGGCTACATCGATTCCCAGAGCGGCCGGGAAGCCGTGGTACGGACCAGGGCAGCAGGGCTGGGGATAGATAGCACCCTGCTCCAGAATGGCAACCTGCAAAGGCTCCTGCATGGCGCAGTTGGTAGAGAAGAAAGCGGTATCCTTGCCATACTCGGCGACCTGACGCGGCACATCCTCCAGGATGAACTGCTGGGCGCCCGGAACGCCGGCGTCACCGGTGGGATCGGGAGCGGTCACGTCCACAAACGCAATGCCCAGCTTCTCGCAGGCGGCGATCATCTTCTCACGGCGAGCCGCGATGGTCGCATAGGAGAGGTGGCGGGCGAAGGAATAGTGGATGAGGGTCTTGGCGCCCATCTTGGCGGCCAGGGCCGGGATGGAATCACCCATGGTCAGCTCATCCGCGAGGAAGCAGACGTCTGCCTTGGAGGCCATGATGGCCGGGTCTTCCGCGACAACGCCACAAATGAAGAGCATGTCGGGCCGGGTCTCGCGCACCTTGTCGATGGCGGCGGCGGCGCCGGGAACGGCCTGCACGAACACGATGGCCTTCACCTCGGGATCGGAGGCCAGGGCCACCGCGTTGGCGATGGTGGTCTCAGTCTCGGTGGAGAAGTTGTCGGGATAGGTGGCGGTCACGATGTTGTCATAGATGCCGCCCATTTTCTCGGCCGCGCGGAACTCTTCTTCGTTCTGCGAAACCGTGCCGGTGAGGATGCCGATCTTATACGGCTCGGCAGCGGACTCGGCAGCGGGCTCGGCGGGGGTGGCTTCGTCGGGGGTGGCAGGCTCGGCTGCGGGTGCAGCGGGCTCGGTTGCGGGTGCGGTGGCGGGCGCGTTCTGGGCGCGGCAGCCAAACAGCGTCAACGCCATCATCAGGGCAAGCACCAGGCAAAGCAGTTTTTTGGTCATGATTTATCCCTCCTGTTTTTTTATCCCCCGCACGCGAGCGTGCGGGGAAAATGATAACGAATAAAAAAGTATTGCCTAGCCTCGTATCAGGCCGTATACCAGGCTGGTAACGGTTTGTAGATCGGCTAAGGCGATGGATTCGTGTACGCTATGGGCCTGCTGCATGCCTGTGCCCGTGTTGAGGGCCGCTATGCCGTGGGCGTTGAGCCAGGTGGCGTCACAGCCGCCAAAGGTTCCCTCCACCCGCACCTGCACGCCCATGGTTGCGTATAGTTCACGCACCTTGGTAAGCAGGGGGCCGTCTTCGGCTACATAAAGCGGGTCGCTATGGCGCGTCAGGGCCAGTTCGTAGGTTGCTCCATAGGTGCGGCAGGCTTTTTGCAGCGCGCTCTCCGCTTCGCGGATGTGCTTTTGCAAAAGTTCTTCTGTAAAGGAGCGGATCTCCATATCGAAGGTGGCCAAGTCCGGTACGACGTTTGTAGCGCCCTCTGAAACGAAATTGGCCACGTTCATTACGGACATATCGTCAGGCTGGCCGCAGGTGATATTGGCAATGGCCTCGGCCGCGGCCTTGAGGGCATGTACGCCCTTTTTCGGTTCGACCCCCGCGTGGGAAGCCTTGCCGTGTACGCGGATGTGTAGGTGGACGATGGCGGGCGCACGATTTATCACCCTGCCGATCTCGCCTGTATCCAGCACCAATGCCTCTTTGCTCTTGAAGCGGCTGTAATCCGCGTGCCGCGAGCCCAAAAGCCCACGCTCCTCACACAGGGAAAAGAGCAACTCCACGGGCCGGTGGGACACGCCTTCTTCGAAGATGCACTCCAACGCCTCCAGCACGGCGGCGATGCCGCTTTTGTCGTCCGCGCCCAGAATGGTATCCCCGGCGGAGCGAATCACGCCGTTTTCCAGGATGGGTAGGATGCCCTGACCTGGCGTTACGGTATCCATGTGGCAACTGAATAGGATGGCCTCCCCTTCGCCGGGGATGCTGGCGATCAGGTTCCAGCCGTTGGAGCCCACCGCCTCGCCTACCACATCACGTAAAAAATCAATACCTAGGCGCCGGAACTCTTCCTCTATCAGCAAACAAAAATCCCGCTCATTGCCGGATTCGCTGCCGCACCGCACATAGCGAAGGAATCGCTCCATCAAACGCGCTGCATCCATTTATTGCCCTTTCCTTGGCGGGGCCGTAACCTCACACCGTACAAATATATATATACATGATTGTATAGCGTACCGCGCCAAAATGTTGCAATACGTTTGTCTTGCAGTATTTTGGGGTATATTCCGATAATATATATGTACATACATTTGTATTACGAGGTGCATACATGCCGCGGTTCAAACTTCCCACAGTTCCTCAAACTACCAGCAAGAGCATCCGCTTCCCCAACGATGTGATCGAGGGCGTAGAGCGGTGCATCCAGGGCAAAGATTGTACCTTTACAGCCTTTGTGGTGGAGGCTGTGCGGGTAGCCATCATCACCTTAAGGGAGGACGAACAGGGCCTAGGAAACTCCTGCCCCGGCCATCCGCCCTGTGGCAAAATATAGGACGGCA
>DHOI01000121.1:2301-2583 GCA_002409725.1 Christensenella sp. UBA5394 | reverse complement strand
AGGGTGAGGATGGGGTTGATCTCGTCGATGCGATCCGTATCGCTGGCGATCATGCTGCTCATGCCGCCTGTACCGATTGTATGCACCTCATGGCCCAGCTCGTGTTCGATCTGGCGGATGATATAATCCACCTGGCCCACATAGCCACGGATAAGGCCCGAGCGCATGCCGTCCTCGGTATTGGTGGCAATGACGCGCTCGGGCTTGATGAACTCCACCTTCTGCAGCTGCGCCGTGTGCTCGATCAAAGCGTCCGCCGAAACCATCAGGCCGGGACAGATG
>DHOI01000121.1:0-2183 GCA_002409725.1 Christensenella sp. UBA5394 | reverse complement strand
AAAGCGTCCGCCGATACCATCAGGCCGGGACAGATGAGGCCGCCCAGGAAATCCCCCTCGCAGCTGACCACGGAAAAGCTGGTGGCGGTGCCGAAATCCACCGCCACCACGGGGCCGCCGTAGGTCTGATAAGCGGCCACGGCGTTGCAGATGCGGTCCGCGCCCAGCTTATCGGGGTAATCGTAGAGGATGCGCAGGCCCAGGTTCATCTCGTTGCTCACGAACAGGGGGCGCTGGCCGTGGAAATACAGCTCGCACATATGCTCGAGGGTATAGTTGACCCCCGGCACCACGCTGCTCATGATGATGCCTGTGACCACGCTGGTGGGCAGATCCATATGCAGGAAAAAAGCCTCCATCCGCACGCCGTATTCGTCTGCCGTGCGCTTGGGCTCCGTGGTGAGCCGCCAGGAGGAATAGAGCTTGCCATCCTGAAAAAGGCCGGTTTTTATATTGGTATTGCCGACGTCCATGACCAAAAGCATGCGGCGGTACTCTCCTTTTGCGATTAGCTTTTACCTATTAATATAATATATAATATTTGCGGCCAGCTCGCTCATTTGCGCGCCAGCACGGCCTTGAGGGCCTTGCCCACGGCGCAGCAGAGGATCACCGCGGCCACGGCCTCCAGCACGCCGTTGAGGGCCACGATGCTAAGGAGCGCCTTGAGCAGGGCCGGGCCGGCCACGCCCATGATCTCTGCCGTTTGGGCATTAGCCAGCACATAGAGGCCGCCCAGGTAAAACACCGTGTTGGTAAGGCTGCCCACAAAAGCGGCCGCGCCCATGGCCGGCACGTCCCGGCCGGTTTTTGCAAGGGCCTGGTAGAGCAGGGCGCTGAAAAGGCCCGTGAGCACCCGTGGCAGGAAGATAATAGCCACGACCAGAAATAGATTATAGGGGCCAAAACCCGTAGCCGTACCCAGCACCACGGCGGCTGTGGCATCCGGCGTGGTAAAGCAGCGGATGAGGCTGGTGAGGCCGAAGAAGAAACCCAGCAGCGAGCCGCCCTTGGGCCCTAGGATATATCCGCCTACGATCACCGGGATGTGCACGGTAGTGATGGCGGCGATGGGCAGCATGATATAGCCCAGGGGCGTCAGCCCCAGGAGGAAAATAAGCGCGGCAAAAAGGGCATAGAACACAAGGAGTTGGGTATCGGTTCGCTTTTCCATGGAGCGCCTCCTATTCTTTATTTGATAAATTGTACCACATGCCGCCCCATTCGTAAACGGCGGATGCAGCGCCGCATTGTTTTAGGAATCTTCATAAACTTCTCCTTTACAGTAGACAAGCCCATCACGTATAATCAGGGGGTATAGGGCTGTGTATCTGGTTTTTGCCCGCATTCGGCCGGTTTTACCGGGCGGGCATTGGCATAGCTCCATGATGGGATCCTGCTTATGCAAGGGTTTTAGGGAAGGAAGAATAAATGGAAACAGACGTACGTACTGCAAGAAAGAAAACAAAAAAACGCCAAAAAAGCCGTTCGGGCTTTAAAATCGCCATTATCGTGCTTTCGGGCATCCTGGTGCTGGTTGGCGGCGTGTTCGCCTACCTCTATTTCGACGACCATCACAAGGAGCAACTGCGGCAGAATATCATCGAATCCGGCGTGTTCCACGAAGGGGTAAGCATCGGCGGGGTGGATGTTTCCGGCATGTCCCCGGCGGAAGCGCGCACGGCCCTCGCCGCAGTAGAGCAGCAAATTAAAGATAACATCTATTTCAATTTCCAATGCGACGGCAAGAGCTACCAGGCGGATAGCTCCTATTTCGATATCACCTTTAATACGGAGCAGGATATCGAGGAGGCGCTCAAGCTGGCTCGCAGCGGCGATCTTGCCTCCCTGCAGGAAGAACTGAAAAGCATCAAAACCGAGGGCCGCGCTTACGAGCTGGAATATACCGTGACCCCCACCCGCGTGGAGTCTTTCATCCATACCTTTGCGGATGCCCTCACCACCGAGGCCATCCCTGCCAGCGTTGCCGTAAAGGCCCTGCCTATCAAAGAAGATACCAAGGCACAGGCCGCCGTCAATATCTCCCTACCCAAGGATGGCAGCATCACAGATAAGCGGGATCTCTTCTTCGATTTCGTGCCCGCCGTGGATGGCTACGGCATCGATATCGAAACCGTGATGGAAGAAGTGAACCGCCGCACCGCGGATAAGGATTTCGGCGA
>DHOI01000098.1 GCA_002409725.1 Christensenella sp. UBA5394 | reverse complement strand
GAGGAATCTACCTGGGCCAAGGTGGTAGTGGGGCAGTTGATCAAATCCACACCGCGCATATAGCCGGCGGCCACAAAGCCGGCCAGGTCGCCAACCACGCCGCCGCCCAGGGCCAGCACGGCGCTCTGGCGGTCAAAGCCCAGCGCCAGCATACGCGAAAGCAGGGTCTCGAACTGATAGAGGCTCTTGCTGGCCTCGCCCTGGGGGAGCGTAACCACATACCCCTCCTTGCATTGGGCCAGAACGCGCTGCACATAGGCTTCGGGCACGCCTTCATCCGTGACCAAGAGCACCTTGCGCGCTAAATTTGCATGCGCGCCGATCACATCCAAACAGCCCCGCTCCAGCAAAATGGGGTAGCCGCGGCTGCCCAATTCCACGCTAAGCTCCATGTTCCGCGTTCCTTTCATAGCGGCCCAGCAGGCGCACGGCTCTGCAATCCGCGCTTAGTTCTTCCAAAAGGGCGGGGGTGGGCTCCCCTACCAGCTCCGCGTAAAAATAATATTCCCAGGCCATGCGGCGCAAGGGCCTGCTTTTGATGCATTCCATGTTATAGCCCAGCCGCGCGATCGTTTCGATGGCCCGGGCCAGGCGGCCCGCCTCGTGCCGTACGGTGAAGAGCAAGCAAAAACGGTTGCCCGCGGTCGGCTCCTCTTTGCTAATAACGATGAAGCGGGTGGTATTATCCGCCGTTTCGCTGATATCCGCAGCCAGAACTTCCAGACCGTAGAGGGTAGCCGTATCGCCGGAGGCGATGGCCGCGAGGGAAGGGTCGCCCGCCTCGGCTACGTATTGCGCTGCCATAGCCGTGTTGGGCCGCTGTTCCACAGTTAGGTTTAGCTGGCGCAAAAAGGATGCACACTGGCGCAGGGCCTGCGGGTGCGAGACCACCCGCTTGATCTGAGACAAGGCCGTTCCCGGCAGGGCCAGCAGGTTCTGCGTTACGATAAGGTCGTACATGCGATGAATAAAGCAGCCCGGGTGCAGCAGGCAAAGATCCAGCGCTTCGGATACATCCCCGGCCTGGCTGTTTTCAAAGGGCAGCACGCCATAGGCAGCCTCGCCTTCCACCACGGCCCGGAACACATCCTCGAAGGCGGGCAGCGAGAGGGGCCTGGCATGCGGGAAGAGGCGGGTGAGGGCAATGTGCGAAAAGGCCCCGGGTATGCCCTGGTAGGCCACGGCGTTTCGTCCCAGGCATTGGGCCTGGTATTGGCGGGAAAGGGCCATGTTGTGCCGCAGGAAATCTTCATAATAGGGCCGCATGGGGTCGCCTTCCTCCAGCCGCCCGAGGTTATGCTCCACCAGCGCGGCCTCGCGGCCTTCATCTAAAATGGCAAGGCCGTTCTCAGCCTTATAGGCAGCCACCTTGGCTGCCTCTGCCATACGGGCCTGGAAAAGGACGCAAAGCTCGCCGTCGATCTTATCGATGGCTGCGCGGGCAGTCTCTAAGGGGTTCTGTTCCATATCGATCGCTCCTTAAAAGGCCAGTTTTTCCGTCTCCCTTATACAGGCGAGGTGCATGTGGCCTTCGCCCGCAGCGCTAAATACCAAACCGAGCAACATCAGCACGTGCCATTCATCCAAAGAGACCCGACAGGTTTCCTACTCAAAAGGCCCACGAGACCGATACCGGGGAAAAGGTGAAACCCGCCCTGGCAGGAGCAGCCCGTCATATGGGGCAGGGCTAGGGTGGGTAGGAACGGCCCGTCGTAGCAAAATCCGTATAAATATCATCCGCAGTCTCAATAGAAGATAACATTAAAAAAATAGTATAGCATATCCAACCTAAAATGGCGAGCCTATGACGGTGGCGGCTTCGGGGCCCGACGTTTGTGGTTTTGCTAGGGGAGAAGGCCGTTTGTTGCGCTGGCAGGCAAAGCAAAGGGCCCGGCATACGCCGGGCCCAGGGGGTTAAACTTCCAAGCAGGGTTCGCTAGCCGCGTCCGGAATGTGTCGCCAAAGCCGACATCAGTCGCACCCGAAGGTGTGCCACAAGGCACAAGCAAGCCCTGTAAATCTCACCCGATCGGCTACGCCGCTTGGGTGATAGGCGTTAGGCGGGGAAAGTGCCGGCGGTCATCTGGGCCACCAGCTCGAGGTATTTGGCCGCGACATCGGCGGGCACCAGGTCTTCGTTGATCTTGCCGGCGGAGAGGCAGCCGTTCTCCAGCGTACCATATACCACCGCGTTGCCGAAGTTACCGTTTTCCACCGCATCCATGCACAGGCCCAGCATGCCGGCGTTATCCGTTACCACGCTGGTGATGACGCAGGGGTTCTGGCCCAGCAGGTCCGCGGGCTGGCCGATGTCGTAGATCTTGATCTCGCCGGAGCCGTTGGCGTTATCGATGGCCTGGCGGGCGCCGCTGTCCACGGCGGAAGCATCACCAAAGAATACGTCCGCACCCTCGCTGATCATGGAAGCAGCCAGCTCCATGCCCTTGGCGGTATCGTTGAAGGAACCGGCATAGGCGCTGAGCACCTTGATGTTCGGGTTAAGGACCTTGGCAGCAGCTTCATAGCCGGCCAGCTTGGCTTTGGTGGTATCCAGCTCCATGCCGCCGATGAAGCCCAGGGTGTTGCTCTTGCTCATCAGGCCGGCCATGGCACCGGCCAGGTAGCCGATCTGGTCCGCATTGGGAAGCACGCTGGTGATGTTATCGGTGGGCAGGGCTTCGTTGCCGTTGAGCACCGCAAAGTATACATCGGGATATTCGGCTGCCACTTCCTTCACGGCGTCGCTGTATTGGTTGCCGGGGGCGAAGATCATATCATAGCCCAGGGCGCAGTAGCTGGTTATGGATTCCACATAGGCGGAAACCTCGATGCTGTCGGTATACATATGCTCCCAGCCGTGGGCTTCGGCGGCCGTGACCATGGCATTGTAGCAGGCGGCACCCCAGCCGCCGTCGGAAATGCTGGAGTCGCAGATCATGGCTACTTTGTATACCTTGCCCGCTGCGGCGGGCTCTGCGGGTTCGGCCGCAGGTTCGGCCGCGGGTTCTGCTGCGGGCGCCGCGGGTTCTGCTGCGGGCTCTGCAGGCTCGGAAGCGGGCGCTGCGTTACCGCCGCAGGCGGTCATCACGAGTACCATGCACAGGGCCATGAGGATTGAAAAAAGTTTCTTCATGAGATCGTTTCCTCCATTTTATTTATTGATGGGCTTACGCCCAAATTGGGGTCGGGGGATGCCTAGCGCTCTTCTCTGCGGTAGGGCTGGCCCTTGGCCTTGGGACCCGCCTTCTTAGCGCCCATGACGGTAAGCGCCACCAGGGTGAAGACGTAGGGCAGCATCTGGAAGAGCTGGTAGGGGGTGGTAACGCTGATGATCTGCAGCCTGAGCTGCAGCGCATCAAAGAAGCCGAAGAGCAGGCAGGCAAGCAGCACGCCGGAGCTTGTCCAGTGGCCGAAGATCACCGCCGAAAGGGCGATGAAGCCGCGGCCTGCCACGATGCCGTCGGAATAGGTGTTAACATAGCAGGTGGTGAGATACGCGCCGCCAATGCCGGCCAGAAGGCCGCAGATGATGCAGGCAAAGTATTTTTGCCGCACCACGTTGATGCCCAGGGTCTCGGCCGCTTTGGGGTGCTCACCCACAGCCTTGTAGTTGAGGCCGGCCTTGGTGCGGTTGAAAAAGATGGCCGTAACCGGCACCAGCAGGTAGGCGATATAGACCATGGGGGTCTGGTTGAAGAGAAGCTGGCCGATGAGGGGGATATCCTTGAGCACCGGTATGGCGATGGTCTTCATCAGCGTGGCTTGGGCCAGGGTGGAGCTGACACCGAAATAGACGCGGTAGATGAAGGAGGCCACGGCTGGGGCAAAAATGTTGATCGCCATGCCGTAAACGATCTGCTCCGCACAAAGGTTGATGGTGCAGTATGCGTAGATCATGTTGATCAGCACACCGCCGATGGCGCCGACCAATATGCCTAGGGTGGGGCTGCCCGTGATGTAGCAGATCATAAAACCCGCCAGCGCGCCAAAGGCCATGATGCCATCCAGGCCGATGTTGACCAGGCCCGCCCTCTCGGAGTACAGTTCCGCCAGGGCAACCAGCAGCAAAGGCGTGGCCATGCGGATGGTGGAAAGCAATATTTCGGAGAGGAAATTTAGGGTGAAGATGGATTCCATAAATTTCCTCTCCGAAATATTGC
>DHOI01000040.1 GCA_002409725.1 Christensenella sp. UBA5394 | reverse complement strand
CAAAATGATGGAAAGGGCTTTGGTTTTCTATATGGGTTTAGGAGGCCGCGCCTTGGAGGGCCTTGCGGATGGACTTGACGGCCGCATCCAGGTTTTGTACATTGCGCAGCGCGCGGTTGCCGCCAGGAGCGGACAGGGTATTGCCGTTGACGGGCACGAAGCCCTGCATGGGGTTGAGCAGGAAACTGTAGTACTGCTTGGCGTCCGGCCCTTTAAGAGTGAAGAAGAGGTAGATACGGCCCTCTTGCAAGCGGGGGGCCTGGGCCTCGGTATAGCTCTCTGCGGCGAGCGTGGCGGCGTTGACCACATCGGCGTTCATAGCCGGGGCGTTGACCAGCTCGACCTTGTCGCCATATTTGAGCGCGCCCTTGATGCCGCCATAGGCGGTGATTCGCACCAAGGAGGCGGGAATGGTATGCTCCACAGTAGCCCCGTTATCCTCCGAGCGGAACTGGGTATCCTTGAGGGCCGGGGCTTGATCCACCCGGCCGATAAAGATATCATCCGCAGCCTGGGCCAAGGCCGCGATGTCATCGTAATAATAGAAGCCGGAGGGGGCGCTGATCATAGCATCCAGCGCGACCATATCCTCGAGCAAGATCTCCAGATCGACGGACTGGCCTCCATAGAACACCTTGCCCTGTGAGAGGGAGAGAGGTTCGCCGCTGACCAGCTCGTAGCCCAGCATATCCTCCGTGTGGGATACATCCTCGCCCTGGCTGAGGTAGAGCAGGTAGCTTTGGCCCACGTTCATGGCGGAGGTGCAGTGAATCACATCCCCAGGATCCGCCTCGCCGGCCAAAACCTGCTCGATGGAAAGGTCGTAGCAATTTTCGCCCTCGGCATTGACGTGGCTTTGCAGGCATACGCCGGAAACGACCAGGGAAGCCTCGCGGTAATCCTGCCTGGCTTCGGCCAAAATGCGCGCCTCGCCCATATTGCCGGCGGGCAGCGCACAACCACTTACAAGGAAGCTTAGGCAGAGGGCCAAAGCCAGAGTAAGCTTGGTGGGCCGCCGTATCATCATACGCTGCTCCTTTCCGAATGAGGGGATGAGGCCGTGTGCGCCTTCTCTCATAGCTTGTCGCTTATAATAATAGACGAAGTTCAAGGCCAAAAGGTTGCGGAAATTTTAAAATTTATGGAAGATTTATAAAATTTCTCTTAAGCCTACCATATTCAGGGCTTTTCACATTTCCCTGCGGCCCTCCATGGCCTTAAAGAGGGTCATTTCGTCGATATATTCCAAATTGCCCCCGATGGGCACGCCGTGGGCGATGCGGGTGCAGCGCACCCCCCGCTCCTTGAGGAGCCTCGCGAGGTAGACCGCCGTGGCTTCCCCTTCAACATCCGGGTTGGTGGCCACGATGACTTCCTTTACGCCGCCCTTATCTACCCGCTCCAGCAATTCGCGGATGCGGATATCGTCCGGTCCAATGCCGTCCATGGGAGAGATCGTGCCTTGCAGCACGTGGTACTTGCCCCGGTATTCGCGCATCTTCTCCATGGCAGCCACATCCTTGGCCTCCTGCACCACGCAAATGGTATCCTCAAAGCGGGAAGCATCCGCGCAGATGGGACAAGGATCCTGACTGGTATACGCGCCGCAGATGGGGCAGGGATGCACTTCATCCCGCGCGCGCACGATGGCCGCTGCCAGCTCCCGCGCGCCGGATTCGGGCATATCCAAAATATGATATGCCAAGCGCTGGGCGCTTTTCGCACCGATGCCGGGCAGCCTCGCGAGCTGCTGCGCCAGGCTTTGGATGGGATCGATCTGCATGCTAGAAGCCCAGCCCTGCGCCGCCCGTCAGCTTGCCCATTTCAGCGGATACCGTTTCATCGGCAGCGCGAAGCGCCTCGTTGACCGCAGCCAGGATCATATCCTGCAGCATTTCCACATCATCCGGATCTATACAATTCGGGTCGATCTCCACGGAATGAAGCAGCTTATTGCCCGTGACCGTGGCCTTCACGGCCCCGCCGCCCGCGGCGGCGCTAAACGTGCGCTGGGCCAGCTCTTCCTGCATCTTGGCCATATTCTGCTGCATCTGCTGCGCCTGCTTCATAAGCTGCTGCATATTCATGCCGCCCATGCCCGGAAAGCCGCCCTTTGCCATAAACCAATCCTCCAAATAGACATATGTATTCAGATGCATTATAGCACAAACGATTGTGTTTTTCAACGGTTTGTAAACTATTTTCGTGCGTTTATGGGCGGCTTTACACTATAAAAAAGTGGTATTCTCTGACACTTTTTTACTTTTTACACAAAAGACAGCATTATTCGATTTTCAGCGCGTCCCCAAAGAGGGCACGTGCGCGCTGCTCGAGCTCGCTGGGGCCGCCACCCTGGGTGAGCCGCAGGCTCACGCCCGGGGCCGCCTGCCCCAACAGGCGCGTGAGCAGGGCGAAGGTGGTGGGCTTGCTAAGGGCCTGGTGAAAGACCGGGCTGTCGAACCCCACCTCCAGCACCCCCTCTACAAGGGAATAGCGCTTTGCCGAGCGGGCCATGATGGCCACGGATTTGTTATCCTGATCGAGCAGGGCGGCTACCCTAGCCCAGATGGCCGCCGGGTCGTTCCCGGCCGGGGCCGGGGCGGGAACGAGCGGGACTTCGGGCGCAAGCGCATCCTCCTCCGGCAGGGGCGGCGGCTCGGGCAGGGGCGGCATGTCCTCATCCTCCGGCTCCTCCCACGGGGGGGTATCCGCCGGGGTGGCGGGCGTTTGCGGCCGGGGCGCTTCGGCCAGCGCGCTCTTAGGCGCGGCAACGGCTTGCACGGGCCGCTTCTCCAAAGCCTCGATGCGCTCCAGCAGGTCGTCCAACGTTTTTTCTTCTTCCGGCCTGGCGATGCGCACCAGCGTGCTTTCGATCAGCACCCTGGGCAGGGCCAGGTTTTTGAGGCGCGTTTCGGCGGCGATCAGCAGCTCGTTGGCCCTAAGCAGCCGTACTTCCCCCGCCCGACCCGCCTGGGCCAGGTAGCGGGCCATGGCGTCCTCCGTGCAGTCCAATATATCGCTGCAATGGCCGCAGAGCTTGGCGATCAGCAGGGCCCGCATATGCAGGGCCAGATCGTGCACGAATACCCGTAAATCCCGTCCATCCCGCACGACCTGATCGAGCAGCGCAAGGGCCCGGGCCGGGTCGGAATCGATCAGAGCATCCGCCATGGTGTAGAGGAATTCCCCATCCATACTGCCGAGTACCGCGTATACATCGGCCGCGCTGACTTTATCTCCGCAAAAGGAAAGGCATTGATCGGCCAGGCTCAGTGCGTCGCGCATGCCGCCCTCGGCGGCCCGGGCGATGGCTTGCAGGCCCTCTTCGTCGATCTGCGCGCCCGCGCTTTGCAGCACGCCGGAAAGTTGGCCCGTCATCTGGGCGATGGAAAGGCGGTGAAAATCGAAGCGCTGGCAACGGGAGATGATGGTGGCCGGGATACGCTGCGGCTCCGTGGTGGCCAGGATGAACATCACGTGGGAGGGCGGTTCCTCCAAAGTTTTCAAAAGGGCGTTAAAGGCATTGGCCGAAAGGGCATGGGCCTCGTCGATAATGTAGACCTTGGTACGCAGCTCCAGGGGCGTGTAGCGCACCTTATCCAAAATGGCGCGCACATCCTCCACGCCGTTGTTGCTGGCCGCATCCAGCTCCGCGATATCCACATTCTCCACTGCCGTGCGCAGGCAGGCCGCGCAATGCCCACAGGGCTCGCCCTCCACGGGCTCCAGGCAGTTGACGGCACGGGCGAGGATCTTGGCCGTACTGGTCTTGCCCGTGCCCCGCGTACCGGAGAATAGATAGGCGTGGGCAGTTTGCGCGGCCTTGACCTGGTTGCGCAGGATGGTGGTGATATGATCCTGCCCGATGACCTCGGCAAAGGTACTGGGGCGGTATTGGCGGTATAAGGCGCGGTAGCTCATGAACTTTCTCCTTTGTGGGATAGCCGCCCGCATGTAATACGAACCCGCCGCAGCGGCACGCTTTGAGCGTTTTCTGCGTTGTCGTCAGTCGGAATAGGTGCCGCTATGCCTCCCTCCTCCGCCTTGAAACCGCCTCAAATTATACGGCTTCGGTCTGAAGGAGCCTCCAGATTGCAAAGGCCGGCAGAGCGCGGCGAGGGCGTGAAAGCGTAGTGGTGCCTACGGTGAGCGGCCTCAACAAAGCTATAGCGGTCTTTGCGATTTAGAGGCCGGGTTCGGATTACATGCGGGCGGCTAGGTTCATGATAGCATGTTTTCGCCCGGTTGCCAACTCGGGTGAGGTTAGAGTATAATAACGAAGATAGTTAGATAAACGGAGGTATTTTGCGCCATGGCAGATAAAAAAACGGTATTGAGCGGCATCCAGCCCAGCGGCTCCCCCACCCTTGGCAATTACGTGGGCGCGCTGCGGAACTGGTCGCTTTTGCAGCAGGAGGCGCACGATTGCTTCTATTGTGTGGCCAATATGCACGCCATCACCCTGCGCCAGGATGCGCAGGAGCTGCGCGACCGCGCCATGAATACCGTGGCCCTGCTCCTAGCGTGCGGTATCGACCCGGATACGAGCACCGTGTTTATCCAATCCCATGTGAAGGAGCATGCGGAGCTGAGCTGGGTATTGAGCTGCAATACCTACATGGGCGAGCTTTCCCGCATGACACAATTTAAAGATAAAAGCGCCAAGCACGAGGATAACATCAACGCGGGCCTCTTCACCTATCCGGTTTTGATGGCTGCGGATATCCTGCTCTACCAGAGCCACCTGGTGCCCGTGGGCGCGGATCAAAAGCAGCATCTGGAGATTGCCCGGGATATTGCCGAGCGCTTCAATAAGGCTTATGGCAAAGCCTTCATCGTGCCGGAGCCTTACATCCCCAAGGCGGGCGCGCGGGTGATGAGCCTGCAGGACCCCACCCAAAAGATGAGCAAGAGCGACCCCAACCCCAACGGCTACGTGGCCATCATGGACGAGCCCGCCGTGATCCTCAAAAAATTCAAGCGGGCCGTAACGGACAGCGACGGCGAAATCCGCTTTGATCCGGTGGCTAAGCCCGGCGTTTCCAACCTTCTGGCCATTTATGCCACCTTTGCGGGCTTGGAGTTAGCCGAGGCGGAGGCCCATTTTACCGGCAAGGGCTACGGGCACCTCAAAACCGAGGTGGCTGAGGCCGTGATCGCCGAGCTTACGCCCTTGCAGGAAAAATACAACCGCTTGCAAAACGACCCGGGCTACCTGCGCCAAATCGTTACCGAGGGCGCGCAAAAGGCCCGCGCACGGGCAAGCGCCACGCTGGCGGACGTATATCACCGGGTAGGGCTGGACGCGTAACATCCGTCAAACAAGCAGCGCCAAGGCACGCCACAACAGCGAATGGTTACGGCGCGCCTTTTGTTTTGCTATGCTTTTAGAAAGAGCGATTGATCATTATACAGGAGCCGATTATGAAGAATAACCTTGTTTTAGATATCCATACGCATACCCTGGCCAGCGGGCACGCCTACGGCACGATCCGCGAAATGGCGGAGGCCGCCGGTAGAAAAGGATTGGAACTATTGGGGATTAGCGAACACGCGCCTGGGATCCCCGGCACGGTTGATCCTCTTTACTATTCCAACCTAAAGGTCATCCCCAGGCAAATTTGCGGCGTGGAAATCCTGCATGGCTGCGAGATCAATGTGCTCCATGGCGGAAAACTTTCGCTGGAGCAAAAATATATCGATTTTTTGGATTACGCCATTGTTGGCATCCACGGGCTATGTTATGAGAATGAAGGCAAAGAAAAAAACACGGCCAACCTCATCGCCTGCATGCAAAACGAGAAGGTGTTCTTTGTATCGCATCCGGACGACGACCACATGCCTTTGGATTATGAATTGCTGGTGCAAGCAGCAAAGGAATATCATGTTGCCTTAGAGGTCAACAATAGCTCCTTACACAAGCAGGACCGGCGCTTGAATTGCCTGGCAAACTATTACACCATGCTCGGCCTGTGTAGGCGATACGAGGTTCCGATCATCGTCAACTCCGATGCGCACGACCCCGGTTGGGTAGGCGAATTTTCCCTGGCAGAGGATCTATTGGATCAGATCGGATTTGACGAGAGTCTGATCTTAAATACAAGCGCAGATAAACTAAAAGAGTTTATTCAATTGCGGGAGAGGTAATAATCCTCTCCCCTTTTATCTATTTTTACTTGCTAAAAACAAACGGGCCGCAAACGGGCGCTTCGCCCAGCACCATGCGTATCTCCCAGGATGCGCCCATCAGCGCAGCCTCGCCGGGGTCGTGCGTCACCAGCACGGTCAGCGGGAAGGCGCCCCGAAGGCGCGCCGCCACCAGGCTGCGGGTGGCCTCATCCAGGCCCTTGAAGGGTTCATCCAGCAGCAGGATATCCCCGGGGAAATTCAGCGCGCGGGCGATTGCCGCCCGCTGCCGCATGCCGCCCGAGAGGGCGTCGGGATAGGCTGCCCAGGCGTCTGCTTCTATGCCCAAGGATTGGAGCAGGCCGGCCGCGTCCCCATCGGGGCGCACGAGGGCTACGTTCTCGGCGGCCGTGCGCCAGGGCAGCAGCCGATCCTCCTGAAACACGCAGGAGATGCGCTTGCCCGTAAGGCCTAGCAGGCGGCCCTCGTAAAGACGGGGCGCATCCGCCGGGGGCTTTGTGTCCCCAAAATGGAGCAGCAGACGCAAAAGGGTTGTTTTACCGCAGCCCGAGGGGCCAAAGAGCACGGCCACACCGGTATCCGGCAGCCGGGCGTTGAAGTTTACCAGAGGCCGCTTTTTAGCATAGCCGGCCGTAACGTTTTCCAGGCGGATCATGGATGCGCCACCTCCCCAAAGCGGAGCAGGCGCAGCATCAGCCGCTCGATGGCCATGCTCAAGAGGATGATGGCCACCGTCCAGGCGAAAAGCTCCGGCGTTTCCAAATAGATCTTGCTCTCCATAATGCCCCGGCCAATGGAGAATTCCGGCCTAGCCAGCACCTCGGCAGCGGCTGCGCTCTTCCAAGCAAAGCCCAGGGCAGTGGTGCCGGCGGCTACGCATTGGGGCCGGATGGAAGGCAGGTAGATATGGCGTATTTTATCCCGCCTGGAAAGGCGGAAAACATAGGCCATCTCGAGTAGGCGGGGGCTCACGGCCCCCAGGGCCTGCTGCACATTGGCCCAGGCCACCGGCACCACCATCAGCAGGGCGATGAACAGCGGCACCATGGAATTGGAGAGCCACAAGAGCACCAGCACGATAAACGAGGAAATGGGCGTGGCCTTGACCACGGCCCGCAAGGGCGAAAGGAACGCATCCGCAAAAGGGACGAAAGCGCAGAGCGCGCCCAAGAGGCCCCCCAGCAGCATGCCCAGCAGGAAGGCAGCCAGCACGCGCCCCAGCGTCGCCCCTAAAGACAGCCAGAAAGCCCCCTGCCCCGCGAGGGACAGGAGGGCTTGCCATACGCGCTGCGGCGGGGGCAGCTTAACCTCCTTGCCCACGGCCAATGCAGCCAGCTGCCAGATGAGCAGCCAGGCACAGGCAATCAGGAGGGGCCGCAGGGCACGCGTAAGGGCCTTCATGCGCCGTAGTAGAAATCGTCCCCGGGCAGGGCCCCGCCCACGCTCTTGGGGTTGGCCTCAAAGAGCACTTGCAGCATGCCGCTTGCGGCCGCGCGCATCTCTTCGCCGGTGAGGCAGACGATGTTGGATTTCCCGATGGCCTTCTGGGCCAGGGCCGCCTTGGCCATGATGCCGTACTGCTCAATCAGTATGGAGGCTTTTTTATGGTGGCCGTTTACAAAGGCGGTACTCGCCTCATAATCCTTAAGGAACTTGGTGATATCCGCCTCGCGGCCCTCAAGGGCGGATTTGCGGGCGATGATGCAGCCCTGCACAAGCTTTGTATCGCTCACCTTGCTCCACTCCGCGGTCAGATCCAGGGCCACGCGCAGGTCCGCATTCTGGGCCAAGGTGGCGGTAACGTTGGGCTCGGGCAGCATGCCCAGCTTCACATCCCCGGCGGTCAGCAGGGTGGCCAGTTCGCTGTGCTCGGTGTAATATTCTACCTTAGCATCCGCAATGCCGTTCTTTTCCAATAAATAATTGAGCACATACTCCGGCGTGGAACCCTGGCCGGTTGCGCCCAGGGTTTTGCCGGAAAGATCGGCTATGGATTGGATAGAATCGCCATTTTCCAGGATATAAAGCACGCCCAGGGTATTTACGGCCAGCATAGCCACGTCCCCTTCCAGTTTGTTGTAAAGCACGGCCCCTAAATTGATGGGCACGGCGGCGATATCCAACGAGCCGACGATGAAGGCCGCGGTGACCTCATCCGGCGAGGAAGCCAGGGTGACGGCATATTGCGAAGCGTATTCCTGACCCATGAGAGCTACGATGCCCATGCCGGTGGGGCCTTTGAGTGCGGCCACGTTGAGCGGCCCGGCCTGGACGGGCGCGGTGGTCTGAGCGGGGGCGGGGGTGGCTTCCTCCGCCACGGGTTGGACGGTAGCCTCTGGCTGCGAGGTGGCGGCGGGCTGTTGGGCGGGCGCGCAGGCGGCCACGCTCAGTGCGAGCAGCAAGGTCAGCAGGATGGCAAACAGTTTTTTCATAGTGAGCATTCTCCTTATTAAAAGCGATTTATTCTTGTAAGAGATAGATGGCCCGGCCCTGGCGCCGGATGCGGCCCGCCTCTTCTAAGGCGTTGAGGCTGCGGTAGAGGGTGGCGCGGCTCATGCCCAGAGATTGAGCCAGGGCATCCATGCCGCCCGGCATGTGCAGCGCGCCGGTTTCATCCGCGCATTGGACCAGATGGCATAATAGCTTATCGGCTGCCGTAGGGCAGGCGATGCTTTCGATGCGATCCGTTAGGAAACGGATACGGGCCGTAAGGTAGCCGATGTAGCGCTTGGTAAGGCCAAAATCCGCCTCCAGCATGGCCTCAAAAACGCCCTCGGGGAAGAACAACACCTGGCAGGAGGCTATAGCCCGGATCTCCGTGGGCTGCCGCCCCTTGCCAAAGAGGGTGGCCCCGCCCAATAGGCTGCCCGGCCCCAGCTCACTCATGCGTAGCTTGGTATGGCCCGCCGTTTTGGTAACCTGCGCCCGGCCCGCCAGCAACAGCCCCAGGGCCAGTTCCCCGGGCCGTACCTGCTGGCCCGGCGCAAAGCTCTTTTCATAAGCGCCCTGCTCTAGCGCGCGTCTGAGAACCGCCGGCTCCGTGCCTGCAAAGAGGGGGTGCTGCGATAACTGCTCGAGAGAGGTCACGGCTTGCTCCTTTGCAAAAGTATCATTTGAGACACCTGTATTATAGCGAATAGCAGCAGGCAATGCAAGCAGAGTTTCTCAAATGAGACATTTTTTCGTGTTATAATGGATAGGAAAAGGTACAAACCCTCCGGTCCGCTTTTTGCTGCGGTCGCCGCTATTCGGTTTTTGAATGGCTGACCGCCGCTCGAGCCAGGCTTGGGAGGAGGGCTGCGCAGGCTTTTCAGGTCGCCTTTCCCCCGTTGAGAAAACAAATGCCCGGCAGGTTTTCTCGCCAAGCCGCAAAGCTGCCCGCAAAGCCATCATTCGCGGTGTTCCACTTGGCGTATATCTGAAAACCCTAGGATATCAGCTGTATACTTTTGTTAGAGGCGCAGTTGGTTTCCCAATTAATTTAACGCCGGATAATTTGGATTATTTAAAAACTATCAGATTTCTTAACGATATCTTAACTTGCGTATTTGCATAAATGGGATATATTTATGTATAGTAGAAAAATTTTGCAAATTCAGAATAGCCTCTAACCAGCAGGCCTTACCTGCTTCGTCTCTATAAGGATTACTTATTTCTTGCGCCAATGTCAACCGTTTTCCGCAAAGGGCTGGGGCGCAAAGATTACACCCCGTGAAAGGCACGGAATAAAATGGGAGGTATTTTATGGGAATCCTAATGGTACAACTCATCTCAATCTTTATCTCATTGATAGCCTTCGCGTTCGCCGCATGGCTGTTTTTGTGGGTAAAGCGCCAGCCGTCGGATAACGCGCGCATCGCGCAGGTCGGCGAGCTGATTCGCCAGGGCGCGCGCACTTTCCTGCGTAAGGAATATGCGGTGCTGGCACGCTTCGCGGCCGTAGCCGGCGCGTTGATCCTTATCCTCCTGCCCTCCCCCATCTGGAAGGGCGACATCTTCCACAACATTACCATGTGTATCGCCTACTTCGCGGGCACGATCTTCTCCGCCATTGCGGGCAAGATCGGCATCGAAGTGGCCACCATCGCCAATGTGAAATCTGCCGAGGCGGCCAAGCAGGGTATTAAGCCCTCCTTCATGGCCGGCTTCCGCGGTGGCGCTGTAATGGGTATGGCCGTGGTCGGTTCGAGCCTTTTAGGCGTGGTGCTGGTCTACCTGCTCACGGGCGACGCCACCTCCATCCTGGGCTTTAGCTTCGGCGCCAGCTCCCTGGCGCTCTTCGCCAAGGCGGGCGGCGGCATCTTCACCAAGACCGCCGATATCAGCGCCGACCTCACCGGTAAGGTGGAGCTGGGCATCCCCGAGGACGACCCCCGCAACCCCGCCGTGATCGCCGATAACGTGGGCGACAACGTGGGCGACGTGGCCGGCATGGGCGCGGATCTCTTCGATTCCAACGTGGCTTCCATGGCCGCAGCGCTCGTAATGTCTACAGCGCTCGATAAGGCCGTGGGCGGCGACCGATATACCGTAATGGTATTCTGCTATGCGGCGCTGGGCCTGCTGGCCTCCATCATTGGCGTAATGGCCGCGCGTATCGGCAAAAACGGTAACCCCACCGGCGCGCTCAACTCCAGCACCTATGTAACCACAGCCGTATATATGGTTCTGACCGCGATCGCTACGGCCATTTGGGGCCTTGAGTGGCGCATCTGGGGCGCGTGCATCGTGGGCTTGCTAGTAGGCGTAATCATCGGCATCGCCACCGACTACTTCACGGACGACCGCAAAAAACCCGTGCAATTTGTGGCCCATGCCTCCAAATCCGGCCCGGCCTTCACCATCCTTTCCGGCATTTCCTACGGTTTCCTTAGCGTGCTGCCCGCCATGATCGGCATCGGCATCTCCGCGCTGGTGGCCTATAAGCTCTGCGAGCCCATCAACCCCGCTTATGCCGGCGAGTTTGCCATGTTCGGCATTTCCATGGCCGCCGTGGGCATGCTCTCCATCGTGGGCATGATCGTTTCCAACGACGCCTACGGCCCCATCGTGGATAACGCGCGCGGCCTGGCCGAAATGGGCAACCTGGGCGACGACGTGCTCGAGATCACCGACGAGCTTGATTCCGCGGGCAACACCGTCAAAGCTGTAACCAAGGGCTTTGCAATCGCCGCCGCAGGGCTCACGGTTATCGCGCTGTTGGGCGCTTTCCGCAGCGAGGTCAACGAAGTGGCGGCTGCCCTGGGCATCGCCGGCCTCGAGGGCTTCGACGTGATGAACCCGCTGGTCTTCTTCGGCATGCTGGTGGGCGCGGCCATTCCCGTGGTCTTCTCGGCCATGCTGATGCTGGGCGTTGACCGCAACGCGCAGCGCATGGTGGCGGAAATCCACCGCCAGTTCAACGAGATTGTGGGCCTGCGTGATGGTAAGGTCGATCCCGAATACGACAAGTGCATCGATATCGCCACCACGGGCGCCATCAAAGAACTGATTCCTGCGGGCCTGATGGCCATCGTCGCTACCCTCTTGGTGGGCTTCATCGGCGGTGTGGAGGCCATCGGCGGCTTCCTCACCGGCAACATCGTCAGCGGCCTCGTCTTCGCCATGTTTATGTCCAACGCGGGCGGCCTGTGGGATAACTCCAAGAAGTATGTAGAAGCGGGCAACGAGGGCGGCAAGGGCTCCGATGCCCACAAGGCCGCCGTTGTGGGCGATACCGTGGGCGACCCCTTCAAGGATACCGCCGGCCCCTCCATCAACACCCAGATCACCGTGGTGTCGCTGGTGGCTTCCCTGGCTTCCACCTTGTTCCTCACCCTCTCCATCTTCTAAAAAGATAAACGCTATACGCAAAAGGGGCGGCGTGAGCCGTCCCTTTGTTTATTCCGATAAGGCGATTTATGGAAATCTGGAACTGCGCTGGGAATAGACTTGTTGCGTCGTTTTCAGCAAGGCTGCAAGCGTCTTTTGTTTGATATCCTGATCCTCATCCAATTCTCGAAGGATCTCCCAATATGGTTTCATATATAATGATCTCATAGCTATTGTAAGCCATCATGGCCTGGGCATGGAGGCTTAAAGCTAATCGGCCAGGGTTTTCCCAATGGAATCGAACATGGCCGAGGTACCCTTGGAAAAAGGCGGGCCATAACGCACGATGGTTCCGTTTACGTTAATGGAGCCGTCATCGTAGGAGGTATAGAGAAAGGATTCCTGCCGGTTGCCGATAAAAATCTGATACATTGCCACATCACCCTCGTGGCCGCGCGCAAAGGCGTTGTGTTGATCCCAATAGGCGCGGTAGATGGGCCGGGAGATCAAGTCCACCATAGCCTGGAACTTCTCCGGCTCATCCGCCCGCCAAATCGTGGTCTGCTCGATGGTCGGGTTTAAGAATACGCCTCGGTATTGGTATAAAGTAACCTCCATGAATTCGTAGCTTGCCAAATCCTCGGGAATGCGCACGATGCCGAAGGTCAGGTATAACGCCAGCAAAATGCCGGCGGCCAGCAAAAAGATGAGCGTTTTGATGGGTTTAGACATATCTTACCGCCTTATCCAAGGTTTGCTTTGAGGATAACAGACGGAACTAAATGCGTCAAGGCGCACAACGAGAATCCCCCGACTTGCGCCAGGGGATTCTCGTTACAAGGGGTATATCTTTTTCAAAGGGATGGCTCGGCTTAATACATGCCGCCCATGCCGCCGCCCATGCCGCCGCCGGCGGGCATAGCGGGCTCGGGAGCGGGGATATCGCACACCAGGCTCTCGGTGGTGAGCACCATGGCGGCGATGGAGGCCGCGTTCTGCAGGGCGCTGCGGGCGACCTTGGTCGGGTCCATAATGCCCTTTTCGGCCATCATGCCGTATTCGTCACGCTTGGCGTCGTAGCCATAGCCGGCCTTAGCGGAGGTCTTGATGTTCTCCACGATCACGCTGCCCTCCATGCCCGCGTTGATGGCGATCTGGCGGAGCGGCTCCTCCAGGGCGCGTACGATGATGTTGACGCCGGTCTTCTCATCGCCCTCGGTGGTCTCGCGCAGGGCGGCCACACCGGGAATGACGTTGATCAGGGCAATGCCGCCGCCGGGCACCATGCCCTCTTCCACGGCCGCGCGGGTGGCGTTGAGCGCATCTTCAATGCGGAGCTTGGCTTCTTTCATCTCCACCTCGGTGGCAGCGCCCACGGAGATCACAGCTACGCCGCCGGCCAGCTTGGCCAAGCGCTCCTGCAGCTTCTCCTTGTCGTAATCGGAGGTGGTATCCTCGATCTGGGTCTTGATCGAGCTGATGCGGGCGCGGATCTCGGAAGGATCGCCTGCGCCCTCCACGATGGTGGTGTTTTCTTTATCGACCTTGACCTGGCGGGCGCGGCCCAGCATATCAATGGTGGTATCCTTGAGCACCATGCCCAGCTCGTCGCTTATGACCTGGCCGCCGGTGAGGATAGCGATATCCTGCAGCATGGCCTTGCGGCGGTCGCCAAAGCCGG
>DHOI01000116.1:10059-10419 GCA_002409725.1 Christensenella sp. UBA5394 | reverse complement strand
GGGCATGCCCTTGTTGACATGGTCTTTGCCGTTCATGCCCAGCTTGGCCGTGCAGCCGCCGCCGGTTACCACTACGTTTTTGTATGTGCCCGCCTTCACCAGGGAGGCGGCCAGCACCATAGCATGGGCAGGGCCCGCACAAAAGCTGCGGGTATCGCTGCCTGTGGCGGAAGAAAGGCCCGCAATCTCGGCGGCCGCCTTGGCGAAGTTGCCGCCCCCGCGCTGGTTCATATCGCCGCAGGCTTCCTCGCTGCAATCGATCACATAATCCACATCGCCTTTCTCGATGCCGCTGTTCTTCACCACATAGAGCAGGGCCAGCACGCTGCCGGATTTCGAGACCAGGTTCTCCTGCATCAC
>DHOI01000116.1:7099-9786 GCA_002409725.1 Christensenella sp. UBA5394 | reverse complement strand
AAATGCTCGATTTGGGATTGCTCTACGCCTTCGTGCACGCGGGCCACAATATCCTCGCTGATGATGGGGTTGGCGGCGAAGCGGGGCTTCACATCCGCCACAAAGCCCTTTTCGAGGTGCAGCAGATCAAACACATCGCACACCTGCATCAGCATGTAAAATTCATCCTCCGGCATGATCTCGCCGAACTTGCCGTAGCGCGATCCGCTTTCCACGGGCTTGTCATACCAGGGCTGCTCGACGGCTCCCAGCTCGGCCGGGGTCAAGTTGCCGATGTATGTCTGGTTGGGGCGGTAGTTGAGCACATCTTCATAGGAACGAAGGTGAGACGGGAGCTTTACGAGGTACTCGGAGTTTGGGTTTACGATACGCTCTGTGGTTTGGGTCGTACCGTTGTGGATCACCATATCCGGCGCGTGCGCCAAAATATAGCTGGCTCCCTTGATAACACTATTCATAGCTTCTATACCATCCATCTATTTAATTTATAGAATATATCTATTTAATGAAGCGGGGGACGCATCACACAAACCATGTCTGACACGCCCCCCTTTTGTTGATCTTAATACTTGCAGTATTGCTCGCGGATGCTGGTCATTTCGTTGGCGATGTCGTCAACGTCCAGAACCATCTCCATCATGCCGACCTGCTCATCGTAAAGATCCGGCGAGACTTCGCTCTTGATAGCTTCCTCGCACACATGGTATACCTTGAGTCCCAACTGGACTCCTGTCAATGGACCTGCATAAGTGGGATCACCGGCTGTTACCGTTTCGGCGGCCAAGCCTGAGGCTTCGCCTTCGGCCGCGCCCAACACCACAACGATGTTTTCGGGGCCGTATTTCTCGGTCAGCTCTTTGACCCGCTTTTGGTTTTCAAGATCCATTGCACCCGCGGCCGTTCAGACAAAGCACTCGGTCGAGGAGAAGACGACCTCAGCGCCCGCATCTTTCACGCATTCCTCGATGGCAGGGCCGGGGATGCCGTCACGGTCACCGATGATGATAACCTTTTTATCCTTCAGCAAGCTCATCACGATTTTCCTCCTTCCTTACAGGATAAGCGGCAATTATTGCCATATTAAGTACTCTGCCCCAAAGGGGCAAAATGCTTACGGAGAGATTACAGGTGCTTCTTGATCAATGCCTCGATGTTTTCCGGGGTGGCGTCGTCTTTCACGACCTCCTCCACCTTTTGGCCATCCTTAAAAATGGCCATCGTCGGCAGGCCCAGCACCTTGAGGCCAATGGCCAGGCGGCGTGCTTTGGTGGTGTTGAGGGAGCAGAACTTGAGCTTGTCCCCATACTTTTCGGCCATCTCATGGACGAAAGGCATCAGGGCCTGGCAGGGCACGCAGCCATCGCCGAAAAAGTCGACGAACACGGCGCCTTCCGCTTTCAGCACTTCCGCCTCAAAAGTCTCTTTGGTGAGTTCCAGCATTGTCGTTCCTTCCTTTCTTAATCCGCGGAGCGGTTACACGCCCTCGATGTATTTATTGGCCTGGATGGCTGCGATCGCGCCATCGGCGGCGGCGGTAACCACCTGCCGCAGGCTCTTCTTGCGCACATCGCCCGCAGCGAACACGCCGGGGATGTTGGTGCACATGTCGTCATCGGTGAGGATGTAACCATGATCCATGGATACTTTGCCTTCAAAGATCTCGCTGTTGGGCACAAAGCCGATGAAGCAGAACACGCCGAAGGTGCCGTCGTCCTCATCGGCAACAATTTCGGTGAGCTCGCCGGTCTTAACGTTCTTGACCACCATGCTCTCCAAAATGCCGTCGCCCTTGAGCTCTACAACCACGCTGTCCCACATGAAGGCCATCTTGGGGTTGGCAAAAGCCTTTTCCTGGATGGATTTGGCCGCGCGCAGCTCGTCCCTGCGGTGAATGATCGTGACCTTGCGGCCGAACTTGGTGAGGTAGAGTGCCTCCTCCACCGCGCTGTCGCCGCCGCCCACAACGTAGATATCCAGGTCTTCGAAGAAAGCGCCGTCGCAGGTGGCGCAATAGGATACGCCCTTGCCGGTGAGCTCCTTTTCGCCGGGGCAGCCAATGGGCCGGGAGTTCGCGCCCGTGGCGATGATCACGGTTTTCGCGTAATAATCACCTTTCCTGCCCTTGAGGTGCTTGATCTCGCCCGTGAGCTCCACCTCTTCGATGGAGTCGAAGGTCTTTTCGGCGCCGAAATGCTCGGCCTGCTTCACCATGCGCTCGATCAGGCTGGGGCCGGACTCGCCCTCGATGCCGCCCGGATAGTTTTCGATCTCGTCGGTGATAACGATCTGGCCGCCGTCTTTCTGCTTCTCGATGATGAGGGTGGAGAGACGGGCCCGCCCGGCATAGCTGCCGGCGGCGAGCCCCGCAGGGCCCGCGCCGACGATGATCAGGTCATATACCTTATCCATTCGCGTTTAACCTTTCAAACGATTCTTAATACTTTACCTCAAAGATCGTCTGGTCCTCAACCTCGGTGGAAAGCGCCTTGAGCGCGGTCTCGAGGATCTTGCGGCGGATGCTCTGCTCCTCGGCAAGGGTGAGGGCCGGATTGCCCAGAGGATGGGGGATGGCGATAGCGGGAACGATCCTGTTCGCGCCGACCGTCATGGAAATGGGGGTAACCGTGCAAACATGCACCACCGGGATACCTGCACGCTCAATCTCTTTAACCATCGTTGCACCGCAA
>DHOI01000116.1:6146-6899 GCA_002409725.1 Christensenella sp. UBA5394 | reverse complement strand
TTTAACCATCGTTGCACCGCAACGTGTGCAGGTTCCTCACGTGGAGGTCAGGATTACGGCCTGAACACCGTCCGCAACGAGTTCTTTTGCATACTCGGTCGCGAAAGCCTTGGCGCTCTTCACAGCGGTACCGTTGCCCACCGTGGAGTAGAAGTAGCGGTGCAGAGAGCCGATCTTGCCCTCCTTCTCGAACTGGCGCATCACATCTACGGGAACCACGCGGTCCGCGTCGTCGTTGGCGTAGACCGGGTCGTAGCCGCCGTGGGCCGTACCGTATTTTTCGTTGGTGAGGTTATCCACGCCGTTGATGTCATACTTACCATAGCGGGTGGCGTTGGAGCTCTCGATATGATCCGGGTTGCCCTTGGGCACGATGCCGCCGGAGGTCACGAAGGCGATCTTGGCCTTGGTAATATCCTTCACGGCCGGGTTGGGGGCCACACGGTCGAAATCGGGCATGGGATACTCGGTGGTGAAGGGCTTGTCGTTGATCTTCGCCAGCAGCATGTCCACGGCGCGCTTAGAGCCGCGCTCCTTTTCGAACATATTCACGCGGATGCCATTGGGCATGTAGCCTTCCTCTGCGGAAGCGCCGATCTTCTCTCCGCGAGCCAGCTTGAGGGCAAGGGCGGCCATCTGGGGCGCTGCTTGGCGCATGCCGGCCGCATTATTCTTGGTGGAGATGATATAAACCAGGTTTTTAAACATATCCGCGCCGGGGTTCTCGACATACATCCCGGTGATAGCGGGCAG
>DHOI01000116.1:0-5881 GCA_002409725.1 Christensenella sp. UBA5394 | reverse complement strand
ATGAACAGGTCGGGCTTGGCAGCCTTGACCATATCCAGCACCTCAGCGGTGGCCTTCTCGATGTTTTCGTTGAAGTAAGAATCGCCGCAGATGATGGTGCCGACGATCTCGGCTGCATCACCCAGAGCGGCCTGCAGCGCCGCGCCGGGGCCTACGATGCCTTCGCGGTATTCAGGCTTGTAATCCGCCATTTCCTCGCCGCCAATCTGGGCGAAGAACTGGTTGATGTAGTGTACAACTCTCAGTTTGCTCATTGATTAACCTCCTCCCTTCGCTTAGCGAGCGCTCAGATAGCCGAAGCCAACTTCGCTGGTAGCGCCGGTGATGACCTGGATTTCAGCGTCGATGGTGCCGTCCGCATGCTTATTCTTATCCCAGCCACCGGCGATGATGCCAACATAATCCTCGGTGCCGATTACCTTATCCATCTTGGGCAGGGTGATGACCTGGTTGGCATTGCCCGCGGTGACCAGCGCGTCTGCGGAAGCATGGGCGTCCGCCAGGGATTGGGAGGAACCGTCGCGCCCGGCATACTCGTCGGTGACGATGACGGTCTTGATGCCCTTCTCGCTGATCTTGCGGCAGTTCATGATCAGGTCGGTATCGGGGTTGCCGAAGCCTTCCTCGGTGATGATGACCGCATCCAGGCTCAGGAATTCGCACAGCTTAGCAGCCCAGTTGGAGGAGCGCTCCTTATCCGCCAGGTAGACGTTCTCGTTGGTGATGACCATGGCGGCAAAGTTGATATCCTTGCCGTGGCGGGCAAAGAGGTCGTGCACGATGGGGTTATTCTGGTGCACATAGGTGGGGTTCTTGTCGCAAGCGGAAACGCAGTTGCCGCTGATGATCGCGCCATCGAACACCTCTGTGGGATAGATAACGGTGGAAAGGGTCTTCTTCGCATCCACGCCGTAAACGTAGGTATCGTGAAGCAGGCCTTGGCTCTGCAGCATCTGCACATAGCCGACGCGGGGCAGGTTGGGGTATTTCTCCATCCCTTCCTTCATGGAAAGGGTCTCGAAGCAGGCCGTTTCATCGGGTGTAAGGCTGCGGGCCAGCTCGCCCAGATATACGGCCACCTTCAGGCCGGCCATACGTACGGCGTGCTCGTGGTCATGCTGTTTGAGGCCTTCCACAGGCTGCATCACCAGCACCAGGTTGTTGGTCTTGGAGAAGGGGGTATACGGGGCGGCGGGGCCGCTCATGTCGATAACGCCTTCTTGGAAACCCACAATCTTGCCTGTCGTAACCACCGCGGCGCCGCGCAGCACATGCGTTTTGCCGCTGCCCACGGTATCCACCTTGGAGATGACGCCGGGGAACATGCCGCCGGGGCCTTCTACCTTAACGCGGGGTTCGATGACGTCTTTGACGGGCGTGATGCGTACACTCTCGCCGGGCCGCGCGATATCAAGCTCGACGGATGCGATCTGCTCGTCCTCCAGGACAATCTTTTTTACCGCTTCGGCGTCCACGTACAGCACGCCTTTTTCGACCTTGGAAACTTTACCAAACTGAATGTCGTGGATATTGATATATCCTAGTTCCAATTTCAAGTTGAGACACCTCCTCTTTTGCTAATTGGTGTGCGACCACCAAACTTATCAACCATATTCATTAAAATATGGATTGTATCAGCGCCGAATCCACCACTTGAAAATCCTGCAATATCGATTCGGGAAGATTCTCGTAGCGGATGGGGAATTTATCGCAGGTCTGGATGCAGTTTTCGATCAGGGAAAGAGAATGAAAATCCAGAGAACCCGTTTCTTTGGAAATGGCAAGAGATTTATAGGGCGTTTCGCCGGGTTTGACGCTGCCGGAGAGGGGATGGGTCAAAAGCTTGTGCCCCCCGTGTACGGCGTTGCGCGCGAGGAGCAAAACCTCGCGGTAAGACACGGGCGTATAGCGCAATTCGCAATCTTCCCGAATGGAGATCGCATCCCGCGCCATGGGGTTATTGGTTATGATGATCATCCGTGCCCGCATCCGAAACCTCCTGCCACAAACAAAAAAGGGAAAGCAACGCCAAACAAGGGTGCCTTCCACTCTGTTTCTGACCTGAAAGCTTCCCTCTCGGCATGGCTAAAACCAGGTTGCCGCAGGTTACTCCTTCGGTGCTTGCGCTCTCCAGAGCGTTGTCCTGCTACCGGTCCTTTTGCCTGAGATCTTCACACACAAGCGGTAATTGCGCGTTTATTCCTTCGGCGGTATTAGCATACGCTCTCCCGATAGCGATCATCCAACCAATATGCACTTTTTCCTGCATCCATCATATAACAAGATTGGTTAATTAGCAAGGCGCGGGGTCAATTATAGAAAAACAAAATGCAGCCTTTCAGGGAAAAAGCGGAAACCTGTCTTTTTTCTAACGAAATATTCTTCAGGGCTGCAATTTTTGCGGTGCATCATCGGCTTTATCTATAACTGCCCAAAACGCAAAAAAGTGGCATAACCACCTTTTTGACCGGTATGTGGCGGGAGTATGTAGGAATTGAACCCACCTAAGCAGCTCTTAACTGCTCTCATCGGTTTTGAAGACCGAGGGGCACACCAGCACCCATCTACTCCCATGCATAACCGCCCGATGATTATACATGAAGCGGCCTTTTTTTGCAAGATATAATTCCCGCTCGAGCCTTAGCCGCGCAGGGTACGGCCCTCCCCCGTCTTTTTGGTCAGGCCCGTGAGATCCCAGTATTCCAGCAGGGCCATAGCGTATTTGCGGGAGGTGCCGATGGCATCGCGGAACTGGGCCAGCGTTACCTCGGCATTGCCTGCAGCCAGGCCGCGGAATAGCCGCTCCGCCTGCTCTAGGGCCTCGCGGCTAAAGAGCAGATCCGGCTCCAGGGAGATCAGATCGCCCTCGTCCGTGAGGTAATCCAACACCTTTTGATAATCCTTCACGCGGCCCAGCTCCGCGACGAGCTGGCTCCGCTCGGGCGGGGCAAACAGCTCTTTGCGGCAGGCGGAGAGCAGCTTTTGCTTGAGGGCCTCCTGCTCGGGCGTAAAGTTGACCGCGAAGCCAGGCAGGGCCAGACAGCGCCCGGCCGCAACCAGGGAGCCATCGGCGGCCATGCGCTCCAAGATGCGCTCGGCCGGGCCTGCCTCCAGTCTGGGGAAGAGGGACGTGCGCAGGGCCTCGCGCCGCATGCCCGCCTTGAGGGGGTTGCTTTGATGAAATTCCGCCAGCAGGGCCCGCGCCTTGCTTTTCAAGGTATCGTAATGGGCCGTGTGGATCTTCAGCTTGTCCGTTACGGTGAGGAGCGCGCCCTCGGCTTCCAGCGCTTTGGCATGGGCAGCGAAATCCGCCTCACTAAGTGTGGTTTGCAGGCGGATCTGGGCCAGGGGCACATAGAGGGCGCTCTGCTCACGCACCAGCGCTTCCACCTGAGTTTTGGCGTCTCCCCGGCGCAGCATATCCAGCAGGGCAGGCAGCTCCTGATCGCCCGGGCGGTGCTTACGGGGCTTGGGATCAAGCACCAAGCCGCCGCCGATGGTCTCGATGGGCGAATAAAACCGCACCACGAAATGATCGCCCGCTTTGAGGGCCAGGCTTTCTTCAAAGCGCAACTGCGCAAAACAGCTCTCACCGGGCAGCAGCTCTTCCACGCCGCCCAGCAGCACAGCCTTGCACAAAAGCTCTTTGGCCCCGCAATAAAAATGCAGTCGCGCCCCATTTTTGATGGTACGCTCGCAATCGGCGAGCACTCTGAGGCGCACATCCAGCATCATGGTGGGCTGAAGGCTGCCAGGCTGGGCCAGCACATCACCCCGCTCCAATTCTTCCCGCTTTACGCCCTGCAAGTTCACGGCCACGCGCTGGCCGGCGAGGGCTTTTTCTACGCTCTTGGAGTGCACCTGCAAGCCCCGGGCCTTGGCAAGCCGGCCCGCCGGGTAGAGCATGACCTCCTCGCCCACGGAAAGCGTGCCCTCGATGAGGGTGCCGGTGACCACCGTGCCAAAACCCTGCATAGAGAAGACACGATCCGCGGGCAAGCGGAAGGGCCGCTCGATGTGCTTGCCCTGGGTTTGCGCCACCAGATCGAACAGCGTTTGGCGCAGGGCGTCGACGCCTTCACCGGTATAGGCGGAAACGGGCAGGATGGGCGCGCCTTCGAGGCAGGTGCCCTTGAGCTGTTCGCATACATCCTCCGTGACCATCTCCAGCCATTCCGGCTCCACCAGGTCGATCTTGGTCAGGGCCACACAGCCCCGCTTGATATCCAGCAGAGAGAGGATGCCCAAATGCTCCTTGGTTTGGGGCATGACCCCTTCGTCCGCCGCCACCACGAGGAGCGCCAGGTCTATGCCGCCCGCCCCTGCCAACATGTTGCGGATGAACTTTTCGTGGCCGGGTACGTCGATGATGCCCGCCTTCTGACCATCCGGCAGGCCGAGGTAGGCAAAGCCCAACTCGATGGTGATGCCACGACGTTTTTCCTCTTCGAGCCTATCCGTATTGATGCCCGTGAGGGCGTTGATGAGGCAGGTCTTGCCATGATCCACATGGCCGGCCGTGCCGATGATGACGTTGTTCATAGCGCTTGCTCCCCCGTGCAGGCGACGATCGCGGCGGCCAGCCGTTCCAGCGCCTCCTCCTGTACCGTGCGCATATCCAGCAGCACCGAATCTTTATGGATGCGGGCGGCCACAGGCTCCGTCCTTTGCAGAAGCCTGCGGCATATCTCTTCCGGCCCAAGGCCCTGCGGCCTTAACCGCACGGCCCTGGAGGGGATGGTCTCGTTGGGCACGGAGCCCGCGCCGATCTGCGCTTCGCTTTCCACCACATCCGCTGCGATCCCCGGCAGCAGGGTCAGCAGCCTCACAGCCCGTGCCTCGAGTACATCCACGGGCTGGGCTAGCATGCGGTACAGGGGGATGCGCGATAGCGCTTCCTCGGGCCTGCGGTAGAGCCGCAGCGTGGCTTCGAGGGCGGCAAGGGTCATCTTATCCACCCGGAGCGCGCGCAGGAGGGGATGCTTTTTCATTGGCTCGATATAACGGGCCTTGCCAACTAGAACGCCCGCCTGCGGCCCGCCCAGGAGCTTATCGCCGGAGAAGCAGAGCACATCCACCCCGGCGGCCAGGCCTTCCTGTACGGTGGGCTCATTTTGGATGCCATAAGGCGAAAGGGGCAGCATGGCCCCGCTGCCCAGGTCATATAGCAGAGGCAGGCCCTTCTCTCGGCCAAGGGCAGCCAGCTCCGCAATCGTTACCTCTCCCGTGAAGCCCACGATGCGGTAGTTGCTGGTGTGCACCTTCAAAAGGGCCGCCGTGTTTTCGCCGATGGCCCGCTCGTAATCGGAAGGGTGGGTCTTGTTGGTGGCCCCCACCTCCCGAAGGATGCAACCGCTTTGTTCCATTACCTCGGGTACCCGAAAGGCGCCGCCGATCTCCACCAACTCCCCCCGGGACACGATTACCTCCCGGCCCTTGGCCAAGCTGGAGAGGGTAAGCATCACCGCAGCCGCGTTGTTATTCACGACCAAGGCGGCCTCCACGCCCAAAAGCTCCCGCAAGAGGCTTTCCACGTGGAGATAACGATCCCCCCGCTTGCCGCTTTGGCAATCGAACTCCAGCGTGGAGTAGCCGCCGGCCACGGCCATGGCAGCCTCTACCGCCTCCGGGGCCAGCAGCGAGCGCCCCAGGTTCGTGTGCAGCAGCACGCCCGTCGCGTTGATCACGGGCCGCTGGCTCAAGGCCTCCTGCTCTTTTAGCAAAGCGAGCGCCCGGCCCAGCAGGGCTTCCCCACCAAGATCCGGCGCTTTACCGGTTAGGATATCTTGCCGGGCCTCTTCCAGGCAACTGCGCAGGCCGTCCGCTACGGCGCCCCGGGGCCATCCGGCAAAGCGTCCATCCGCCAGGGCCAGCTCCAGCA
>DHOI01000063.1 GCA_002409725.1 Christensenella sp. UBA5394 | reverse complement strand
TAAAATCCTATGATTATACGGGCGAAGCCATTTCGCTGGCCGTGCGGATCGTTTTGACCATCGCCATCGAGCTGGCTGTGGCCCTGCTCTTCGGTCTGCGGGAAAAGGGGAGGCTGCGCTTTATCGCCATGATCAACCTGCTTACCCAGATCGGCTTGAACGTAACCCTTAGCATCGTCAATTACCACATGGGCCTCTTTGGATTTCTGGCAATCTACATCCTGCTGGAAATGGCCGTGTTCGCACTCGAGGGGGCCTTGTATGCGGCCTTCCTGCCCAAGCGCGGCGAAAAGAAGCTCCCCTGCTGGCTGGCCTGGGCCTATGCCCTAGCTGCCAACAGCCTCTCCTTCCTACTGGGCCTGTTCCTGGCCGTTTGGCTGCCCGGAGCCTTTTGAACGGCAACCACTAGCTTAAAATCGCGCCCTGAGAACTATACCGGGGCGCGGTTTTCGTATTCGTGTTATTTCAAATTATTGCCAAATCTGCTTGACACTTTACAGTAGAGACTATAGACTATATATAACAACGACTACATATATTTAGATAATTAGATAAATCGATTTGCGGCGAAACGCCCGGATCGCCAATGAAAAAACAATAAATATAGGATGACGTGTGGAGAGTCGCAATCTGATTGCCCCGAAAGGGGGGTGTTTGGGTTGCTTTTTTACTATTTCCATTATGCTGGCGCATAATATTATAAGCCTGAGGGAGCGAAAGGAGAGCCTACATGAAAAAGCTGATTAACAAGCCCGAAAACGTAGTCGATGAGATGCTCGAGGGACTGGGGTTAGCATATCCGCAGTATCTTCGCAGACTCGAAAATCTTGAGGTAATGGTGCGCTCGAATAAGAAAGAGGGCAAGGTCGCCCTGGTCAGCGGCGGCGGCAGCGGCCACGAGCCTTCACACGCGGGCTTTGTCGGCTGCGGCATGCTCGATGCCGCCGTCTGTGGCCCGGTTTTCACCTCCCCTACGCCCGATCAGGTTTTTGAAGCGATCAAGGCCGTCCAAACCGACGCGGGTGTCCTGCTCGTTATCAAAAACTATACGGGCGATGTTATGAACTTTGAAATGGCAATGGAAATGGCCGAGGCCGAGGGCATCAAGGTCGCCAAGGTCGTGGTGGACGACGACGTGGCTGTGATGAACAGCACCTGGACGGTCGGCCGCCGCGGCATCGCGGGAACGGTTTTGGTTCATAAGATTGCCGGCGCCGCGGCCGAGGCGGGCAAGAGCCTCGAGGAGGTTCAGGCCATCGGTGAAAAGGTTATTAAGAATATCCGCACCATGGGCATGGCGCTCACACCCTGCATCGTTCCTGCGGCCGGCAAGCCGAACTTTACCCTTGAAGAGGACGAGATGGAAATGGGCCTCGGCATTCACGGTGAGCCGGGCGTGCGCAAGGAAAAGATTCGCACGGCCGACGAGGTGGTTGAGGAACTGGTCGGCCGCGTGCTTGAGGATCAGCCGCTCCAGGCGGGCGACGAGGTTGCCGTGCTTGTTAACGGCCTGGGCGGAACGCCGCTGATGGAGCTGTTCATCATGAACCGCAAGGTCAACGCCATCCTCACCGCTATGGGCGTCAAGATTCACGATACCAACGTGGGTAACTACATGACCTCCATCGAAATGGCCGGCGCCTCCGTCAGCATCCTCAAGCTGGACGACGAGCTCAAGGGCTATTATGGCGCCAAGGCGGATACCGTCGCCTACAAGCACTTTTAACTGTCATCGCGCCCTCTCGGGGGAATCTAAAAACGGGAGATATGCACAATGAGCTATTCCAAAGAACAGGTTCGCGGCCTGCTGCTTAAGCTGGCCGACATGATCGACGAAAACAAGCAGATGCTGACGGACCTTGACGCTGCGATCGGCGACGGCGACCACGGCCACAACATGGCCCGCGGCTTCGACGCGGCGCGCGTAAAGCTTGCGCAGGGGCCGGCTGAGCAGGATGCTGAGGCCATGCTCAAGGCTACGGCCATGGCGCTTATTTCCAACGTTGGCGGGGCAGCCGGGCCGCTTTACGGCACCCTGTTTTTAAAAGGCGCCGCCACCGTGAAGGGCAAGGAAGAGCTGGGGCTGCCCGACCTCGCCGATTTTCTGAAGGCGGGAATCGAAGGCGTGCAGCTGCGCGGCAAGGCGATTTTGGGCGAAAAGACCATGCTTGACGTCCTCATTCCGGTGCAGGCCTCCATTGCGGCGGACGCAGAGTCGGGCGAGCCCGCTCCGCAGTCTCTGGAAAAGGCGGCGGCGCTGGCGCGCGCATGTGCAGAGAAAACGAAGGAAATCGCCGCAACCAAGGGCCGCGCCTCTTATTTGGGAGAGCGCAGCATCGGCCACATTGACCCCGGCGCCATGTCAAGCTGCCTGATGATCGAAACGCTCGCGGAACTTGTAAAGGGAGGCTAAAAATCATGGTTTCTCTGATGCTTCTGTCCCACAGCCGCAAGATCGCGGAGGGCGTAAAGGAACTGGCCGAGGAGGTTAGCGGCGGCGCGCCCGTGATTGCCGTGGGCGGCACCAAGGCGGGCACGCTTGGTTCCGACTTTGACGCGATCTTTGAACAGCTGGAGGCGGCGACGGCAAAGGGAGAGGTCATCATTCTGGCCGATATGGGCTCATCTCTATTGACTGCCGAAACGGCGATCGACGCGCTTGACGACGATCGAAAAGCGAACGTGCATCTTTCCCCCGCGGCCCTGGTAGAGGGCAGCGTTATGGCGGCCGTGTCTTTGGCCGGCGGTCTTGGCGTTGCGGAGATTTTAGAGCAGCTGGAGGAATTCCGGCTCAGCAAATAGTCAGAGCCGGCCCCTTACCGGGGGCCGGCAATCTTATATCAAGGAGCGAACATGATAACGATCGAGCATACGATACAGGACGAGCTTGGCCTACATGCCCGCCCGGCCGGCCAGCTGGTTAAGCTGGCCACAGGCTTTAAATCAGACATTAATCTCAGCTTCGGAGATAAAACCGTGAGCGCCAAAAAGCTCTTCCAGGTGATGGGCCTGGGCACCAAGGGCGGCAGCAAGATTTTGGTAACGATTTCGGGCGAGGACGAGCGTGAAGCGGCAGAGGCGATTCGAGGCTATCTTACAGCGTATATTTGAGCTGCGCGGTATGGGAAAGGACAGGGCGTGAAAATCATCAGAGGAAAGGCCGCCAGCGCCGGCCTGGCGATCGGAACGCTGTTCTGGCTGGAAAGACGTGAGATTCAAACGGAAAAACGCGGCGTCGCCGACCCGGAAGCGGAGGTGCAGCGCTTTTTCGCCGCGCGCGAAAAGGCCATCGGGGAGCTTACGCGGTTGGAGCAGCAGGCCAGGGAGAAGCTTGGAGAGGAAAACGCCCTCTTGTTTGAGATCCACCGCATGATGCTGCTGGATGGAGACTATGAGGACAGCATATGCGCTATAATCCGCAATGAGCGCGCCTGCGCCGAGTATGCCGTTGAGCAGACAGCGGAGACCTTTGCCGCCGACTTTGCCGCCATGGAGGACGCCTATATGCAGGCGCGGGCTGCCGACGTCAGGGACGTTTCGCGGGGGCTTTTGGAGCAGCTAGCCGGTGGCTCGCACGGTGGCATCCCGGAGCAGGCCGGAATTTACGCGGCGGGGGATTTTTCCCCCAGTGAAACGGCCCGCTTTGACCGGGAGAAAGTACGGGCCCTGATTACCGAGGGCGGCGCTGAAACCGGGCATGCCGCGATTTTCGCTAGAACCATGGGCCTGCCCGCTGTGATGGGACTTGGCGCCGGGCTGAAGGAATGGAACGGTGTGGTCGTGATCGTAGACGGAAACGAAGGCCTGGTCATCGCCGGGCCGGACGAGGAGACCCTGCAACGCTATCATGCACGTAGTGCGGCACAAAGCGCTGCCAAGCTACAATTGGATGCGCTTCGGGGCGTACCCTCCATCACGCGGGATGGCCAACGTGTGGAGCTCTGCGCCAATATCGGCAGCGTTAGCGACGCGGCGCCGGCCCTGGAAAACGACGCCGAGGGCGTCGGCCTTTTCCGCAGCGAGTTTTTATATTTGCAGGAAAGCGACTACCCCTCCGAAGAGACGCAGTATGCAGCCTATAAGTCGGTCTGTGAGAAATTTTCGCCAAGGCGTGTAATCATCCGCACGCTGGATATAGGCGCAGATAAGCAGGCGGACTATTTTGGCCTCGAAAAAGAGGAAAACCCCGCGCTGGGCTACAGGGCCATCCGCATCTGCCTTGACCGTACGGAGATGTTTAAAACCCAGCTGCGCGCCTTGCTGCGCGCGGGCACGCACGGAAAGCTTGCCATCATGCTGCCGATGATCACCGCGCCCTGGGAGGTGGAGGCGGCACGCGCCCTGCTCGAGGAGGCCAAGCGCGAGCTGAGCGCGGAGGGCAAGGCTTATGCCCCCGATATCGAATTGGGTATCATGATCGAAACGCCGGCCGCGGCGATGGTCAGCGACAGGCTTGCAGAGACGGCGGATTTTTTCAGCGTAGGCACGAACGACCTGACGCAGTATTCCCTGGCCATTGATCGGCAGAACAGCCGGCTTGACCGCTATCTGGACAAACACCATCTTGGCCTCTTGCGGCTGATCCGCTGTGCGGCGGACAGCATCCACAAGGAGGGCAAGTGGATTGGCATTTGCGGGGAACTTGCGGCCGACAAGGAGCTGACAGAGCTGTTTTTGGCGATGGGCATCGATGAGCTCTCAATGGCGCCGGCGGCGATCTTGCCCCTGCGGGCATACGTCCGTTCCCTTGACCTTACAGGCCGCCGCGAGGCGCTTTT
>DHOI01000134.1:21759-22673 GCA_002409725.1 Christensenella sp. UBA5394 | reverse complement strand
AATACGGGCCGCATCAACTTGCCCGACTCCATCGATACTGATCATATCGATGCCGATAATTATGAAGATGAGGCCGGCCGCGAGGATTTCGCGGCCCGGGTCAACTTGGCGTTCCTGCGTCTGCGGGATTGGTGGGTGGGCCTGCTGCGCGGCCATGGCGGCAAGCGTGCCCGCCACGACGAGGAGCAGGAGCTTTTTGTGGAGCGCAGGGGCAACCGGCCCTTCCTCTTGGCCGTGCTCTTTGCCACCGTCAAGGTGATGGCGGTGATGGTGGTGCTCCTTGGTTGCGCCGGCATGGGCCTGGTGATGGGCGTGGCCAAGGCTTACATCGACACCACGCCGGAGCTGGATACCTCCCAGATCACAAAAAGCGATAAAACTTCTTATATTTACGATAAAGACGGCCAGCTCATCACCACCTTCGCGGGCATGGAATACCGCGACTGGGCGGATGCGGATGAGATCCCCGATATGCTCAAGAACGCCCTCATCGCCATTGAGGATGTGCGCTTCTATAAGCACGACGGCGTGGATTATAAGCGCCTTTTCTCCGCCGTGGTCAACACATTGCGCAATGCCGATACCCACGGCGGCAGCACGCTTACCCAGCAGCTGATCAAGAATAAGATCCTCTCCAGCGAGCAGAGCTACAAGCGCAAGCTCAAGGAGGCCTATCTCGCGGTGGAGCTGGAGAACGTATTTTCAAAAGATCAAATATTGACCGCCTATATGAATGACGTGGGCCTGGGCGGCTCCAACTATGGCTTCAAAACCGCGGCCATGGATTATTTCGGCAAGGAGATGAAGGAGCTTACCATCAGGGAATGCGCCATGCTGGCGGGGCTTGTGCAAAAGCCCTACAATACCAACCCCCGCCTTAATATCTACAAACGCGACCTCAACCAGGCCAAGCG
>DHOI01000134.1:16601-21588 GCA_002409725.1 Christensenella sp. UBA5394 | reverse complement strand
GGCCAAGCGGGACGAGTTAAAGGAGCTGTATGATTCCGGCGGCATCACCGAGGCGCAGTATCGCTACTCTCTCGATAACGATAATCAAATGTACGTAACGGATAGGCGCACGAATGTGGTGCTGCTGGCTATGTACGAGGGCGGCTTCATCACCAAGGAGCAATACGAAGCGGCTCTCAACGACACCGTAACGGTGATCGAGGAATCCGCCAACAACCAGCTTTACCAGATGCCCTACTTTGTGGAATATGCCGTACGCGACGTGATAACGCATCTCCTGGCCCAGCGCAACATGCTCGATACCAAGGCCAACCGAGCGGCGCTGGAGACGGAGCTGCGCACAGGCGGATATCACATCTACCTCACGGTGGATACGGATATCCAAAACACTGTGCAGGAGACCGTACGCACCTGGGATAAATATCCCGAGCTTTCCGATCCTTCGGCCTCCGTGCGGGTGGAAACGTTGGAAAACCGCACCACGATCGAGACCATCGAGCCGCAGGTGGCCGCCGTGGTGATCGATTACCGTGCGGGCGAGTTAAGGGCCATCATCGGCGGCCGGGAGGAGCCGGTGATCCAAAAGGGCACCAACCGGGCCACCAACGCCATGGAGGTGGGCTCCTCCATCAAGCCCCTGGGCGTATACGGCCCGGCGCTCGATCTGGGGGCCTCGCCGGCCACCATTCTTAAAAACTTCCCCTCGCCCATCCAGGGCTGGGATAGCGAAAAGGGCTACCCCTACGAGGGCAGCGATAAATACATCGGCCCGCTAACCCTGCGCACGGGCGTGGTGCAATCGCTCAATGTGGCGGCGGCCCGTACGCTGCTCGAGCATGTGAGCATTCCCAAGGGCGCTGAATACCTGGCCAACCTGGGCATAGACCAGAGCCGGGTGAGCGCCACGGGCAGCGGCCTTGCATTGGGCACCACGGATATCACACCTATAGAAATGGCGGCGGCCTTCGGGGCCATCGGCAACAGTGGGGAATATCTCGAGCCCCTCTCCTTCACCCGTGTGGTCGACGATAACGGGAAAACCATCCTCGACGCACAAAGCGTGCGGGTCAAACGCAGCGTTTTTAAAGGCTCCACGGCCTATATGCTGGTAGATATCCTCACAAATGCCGTGGAGAGCGGCACCGGCACCAAGGCCAGGATCAGCGGCATGACCGTGGCCGGCAAAACCGGCACAAACTCGGATTATTCCAGCGTGTGCTTCTCTGGCCTTACGCCATACTACAGCGCCACGGTGTGGATAGGCCACGATTTCTACACCCAGTATAAGCTTAAGGGCAAGCCCACGGGCGGTGCGTACGCGGCCCCCCTGTGGCAGGCCTTTATGAAGGATATCCATAAGGGCTTGGTAGATAAGCCCATCATCGACGAATCCCCTACGGAGCTGGGCCTGGTCAAGGCCACGGTCTGCTCGGTGAGCGGCCTGCTGGCCACGGATGCCTGCTATGCGGATAGTGCGGGCCACCTGCCCGTTACGGATTGGTTCGCTGAGGGCACGGAGCCGGTGGCCTTTTGCGATATGCACACGGTCTCCAACATCTGCGCCGAATCCGGCCAGCCCGCCTCGCCCTATTGCCCTGTGGTGAACAGCACGGCCGGCGTGGTGCTGATTTTCAACGATTCCATGTATGCAGACATCGACCAGGTGCTGCTTAGGCAATATATCCCCAACGCCCTCTTCGTCAACGCCTCCTCCGAAACCTACGAGGGTACGGCTGCGGGCACGGGTGGCGCCCTGTGCACGGTGCATACGCCCTATTGGATGCAGCAAGGCGGGGAAGGCGATGTCGAGGCCGCCCGCACGCAGGCCCGTTCGTTGATTTCCGAGGTTAGCAACTACCTGGCCAATGTGCAGACCCTGCCGGATCCGGATCGAAATACCCTGCTACAGGATTTGAACGAGCTGCAAAACCACCTCAACTACAGCGCGGCCGGGACAATCCTGCGCTCTATGGAGGAATTGCAGTATACCTATAACGCCCTGCGGGAGGCCTACCCGCCCGTGGGCGCATAAGAACATAAGCAAGGGGGGGAGCGCTATGCATATACAGATCCTGCGCCGCCTGGCGGCCATTGCCCTGGCGATAATTTCGCTGCTGACCCCGGCCCTGGCCAATGCTGAATCCGGCACCATCACCGCCGAGGGCGTAAAGCTTAGGGAGCGGGCGGATAAAGATTCCAATGCCCTCCGGGAGCTTTCCCTCGGGAGCGAGGCTGAGGTGCTGGCACAGTCGGGTAGCTGGTACCGGGTTATGCTGCCGGATGAAACGGTGGGCTATGTGCGGCAGGACTATATCTTCATCCAAAGCGGCGGCAGCCGCGGCGCCTATGTGCTGGATGACGGGACGGCCCTTCGAGGCGGCCCGGATGAGAACACCTATGTCGTGCGACAGCTGGTCGCGGGCCAGGGCGTGCGGGTCAAACGCATCGTGGGCGAATGGTATTTCGTCAGCGCGGGCGACCAGGCGGGCTATGTGCACCGCAAGCATTTGACCATGACGACCGCCTCCATGGCCTCGGCCAGCATGCTCAAGCAGGGCATGGAAGGCGAAGAGGTGGAAAAGCTGCAAAAGGAGCTAAACCGCCGCGGCTTCCTCGGCAACGACGCGCTAACCGGCAACTATTCGAGCGCCACCCGCAAGGCCGTGGTGGAATACCAGCAGGCCGCCGGGCTTAGCAGCGCAGACGGCGTGGCCGGCGCGGAGACCCTCAATTCCATTTACGACAGCACCAATAAGCTCGAAAAGGAGACCGCCACCTACACCCAGCTCAAGGGCACGGTGATCCTGCTCAACTGGTTCAAGGGCGGCTCGGATTGGCTTCATAAGGGGGCAAAATTCACCATCACGGATGTAAAAACCGGCCTCAGCTTCCGGGCCCGGCGCTTTGGCGGCTGGTACCATGCAGACAGCGAACCCATCACCGCCAATGATACCAAAACCATGAAGCGCATCGCGGGCGGCAAGTGGAGCTGGGATCGTCGGGCTATCTGGGTCACTTACGCCGGCAAGACCGTGGCCGCCAGCATGCACTGCATGCCGCACATGGTGGATCCCACCAAGAGCAACAACTTCGACGGGCACTTCTGCGTGCATCTCTTGGGTTCCAAGGTACATGAGAACAGCAAGGAATGCCCCCGCCACCAGGCCTGCGTGCAGGCGGCATACCGGGCAGGCAGATAAAGAATCAAAAAGTGGCCGCGGCCACTTTCTGCCTTTTCAGGCGCTATTCGCCCTGTCCATTGAACAAGGCCGCCAGGCGGGCCGCCATAGCGGCTTTGCGCAGCCGGGTCTCTTCCAAATCGATATAGTAACCCCCGGCCCCGTCCTCGCGCAAAACGTCCCCTTCACGGGCGGCCATGGGCAGAAGGTTGCGTGGCGCGTGGCCGTCCTCAAAGAGAGCGGTTTCCCCTTCAAAACGATCGATCACGGGCATGGATATCCTCCCTTCGGGCCGTGGCCTTCGCAGGCGACGCCCCATTTTCATAAAGGCATCTTTTAGCCGCGTAGATGGAAACTGCATCTAGGAATCGGCTGTTTTCTATGTTACAATAACATAGATTATAGGCTCGCCACAAGGTAATTCACAACCAGCCCTTAAGGAGCGCCCATGCGAGATTTCGATAATAAGTCCCTTTCCTGGGATGCCATCGGCAGGCTCAAGGCCCACGCCGATGCCTGGCAGGATTCCTTTACGCAAAAATGTTCCAAAGCCTTTCGTGAAAGCGGCTCATTGGGGGACGAGGCGCTTTGCGCAGAGAGCACGGAACTTGAAAACTTCATGTATTCCATCATGGATATGGAAAAAATTCTCCGCGCACGGGAGGCTGAAGGGCCGAAAGAAAATCAAAAATAAACTGTAAACACTGCCCGTCACCCCGTGCGGGGGAGGGCGGGAGGATGTACAATAACAGAGCGGGGTTTTGTGTGCCCGCAATATTATACGAAAGGCCGGTGATCCGGTTTTGGCGGATGTGCTTGTAAAGACCATAACGGGCGGCATGGACCAATTCCTGTGGACGGACGCGGTAGATATCCTTATCATCGCGCTGTTGCTCTATAAGCTCATCCTGCTTACCAAGGAAACGCGAGCCTACCAGGTGCTCAAGGGCATCGGCGTGCTCTTTATCGCCGCGCTCGTGAGCGGCGGCATGCAGCTGCCCACCCTCAGCTGGCTGCTCAATTCCCTGCTCAGCGCGGGCATGATCCTGGCCGTGGTGCTCTTCCAGCCCGAAATCCGCAGGGCGCTCGAGCATATCGGCAGAGGGAATATCTTCTCCAAAGAATTCATCGGCAGCTTGATGAGCGAATCGAAGCTCATCGTCAACGAGCTGCACCAGGCCGTGATCAGCATGGCCAAGCGGCGGGTAGGCGCGCTGATTGTGATCGAGAGGCGTACGGGCCTGGCCGATATCATCGTCTCCGGCACCCGAATCGACGGCCGCATCTCCGCGCCCCTGGTCGAGAATATCTTCGAGCCGAACACCCCCCTGCATGATGGGGCCATGATCATTCGAGATGGCACCATTGTGGCTGCGGCCTGCTTTTTACCCCTTGCTGAGGATATCGCCGTGGCCCGGGAGCTGGGCACGCGGCACAGGGCGGCCCTCGGCATCTCCTCCGTATCCGACAGCATTACCATCGTGGTCTCCGAGGAGACCGGGGTGATCTCCGTGGCCCGGGACGGTAAACTGATCCGCTATATCGACGGCAAGGCGCTTCGTGATCTGCTCGAATCCATCTTCGTGCAGGAGCGGGATACGGCCACGTTCACTCTCTTCAAGCGGAGGGCCAAGGATGAGCAATAATAACAACGGCAACGGCAACACCGATTGGGGCGCACGGATCGGCGCTTCCTTAAAAAGCTTCTTCACCAGGAATCTGGCGCTAAAGATCATTTCCCTTATCTTCGCTATGCTGTTTTGGGGCTATGTGATGATGGAAACAGATCCCGACCGCGTTAAGACCGT
>DHOI01000134.1:14356-16293 GCA_002409725.1 Christensenella sp. UBA5394 | reverse complement strand
AGCCTTAAAGCCATCAGCAAGCCCGATACCTATAAGCTGGATATCAACGCCATCGCCAGGGACGGCACCGCCGTCAAGGTCATTCCCAGCCAGATCGTGCTGGAGGTAGATGAATTGGCGGCGCGCACGGTACCCATTGAGGCGGAATACGTGGGCAGCCTGCCGGAGGACTATTGGCGCGCCGAGCCGACGCTGAGCACCCAAAGCCTCATCCTGCGCGGTGCTGCGGAAGATGTTTCCCGGGTGGTGAAGGCGGTTTGCCCCATTACCTTAAGCGATCGCACCACAGGCTACAACGAATCCGTTGGTATCACCCTGCTCGATGAGGCAGGGGAGACGGTGAGCAGCAGCCTTTTCATCGATACCCTGCCTTCGGTGGTGGTGAAGATGGATATCCTAAAAACCGCCGTGCTCAATGTGGACGCGGCCGCGTCCGTGCTGGGCATGGACGCCCTGCCCGCCAACTATGAGGTGGTGGATATCGTCTCCACACCGCCGCAGGTGCGGGTGGCCGGCTCCGAAGAGGCGCTCGCGGGGCTCACCTCCATCCAGCCCGCCCAGCTGGACGTTTCCGGTCAAACCACCAGCGTTTTGCAAACGCTGACCCTACAGGTACCCGATAACGTGCTGCTGCTGGATGACCCGGAGGTCAACGTATTCGTGGACATCCGCGAAAAGACCGAGAGCCGCTTCTTCGCGGGCATGAATATCGAGGTGCGCAACCTGGGCCGTAAGCTGGACGTAACCCTTTCCCAAGCCATTTGTGATATCACCATCGAAGGCCGCCTGAGCCTGATCCGCAAGCTTGATCGGGGGGACGTGACCATTTATGTGGATGCCGCGGGCCTGGGCGTGGGTCAGTATGTTGCGCCCGTTCTGGTGGCTCTGCCGAGTGGGGATATGACCAGCGAGCTGACCTACACCCTTTCCGAAGAGACCGCGACCTTGACCATTCGGGATTGACCATGGCCATTACCCTCCAAAGCTTAAAGCTCCCGCTGACGGAAGAGGAGTCCTCGCTGCGCCCAAGGGCGGCGAGGGCTCTTGGTATACGTGAAAATGAGATCCTGGGCCTGCGCCTTTGCCGCATGTCCCTCGACGCGCGCAAAAAGAACGATATTTTTTTCTCCTGCGCCGTGATCCTTGATTTGCCCCCGGCTCTAGAGGATAAACTCCTGAAGAAGGGCCTGGCCGGGGTGGATAAGGCGGCCACGCAGGAGCCGATCGTTTGGCAGAGGGGCGAAAGCGCGCTGGATGCGCCGGTCGCCGTGGTGGGCCTGGGGCCCGCGGGCCTCTTTGCGGCCTATGCACTGGCCCGCCAGGGTTACCGCCCCATTGTGGTGGAGCGGGGCAAGCCCATAGCGGAGCGCGCGTCCTTAGTGGCCCGCTTCTTTGACGGCGGGCCGCTTGACCCCAATTGCAACGTGATGTTTGGCGAAGGCGGCGCCGGTGCTTTTTCCGATGGCAAGCTGACCACCCGCATCAAGGATCCCTGGGCGCATGAGGTGCTGCGGCTGCTGGTCGAACACGGCGCGCCGGCGGATATCCGCATCCAGGCCAAGCCCCACATCGGCACGGACAAGCTGGTCAAGGTGGTGCAAGCCATGCGGGAGGATATCGTTGCCCACGGCGGCGAGGTGCGCTTTGATACGTCCCTGGCTGGCCTTGAGCAGCGGGAAGGCGCGCTGACGGCCCTGCGTCTGCAAGGCCCCCATGGGGAGGAGCGCCTGACTGTTTCCGCCTGCATATTGGCCATGGGCCAGGGTGCGCGGGATACCTACGAAATGCTCTATAGCACCGGCCTCGAATTACAGGCCAAGCCCTTTGCCGTGGGCGTGCGGGCCGAGCATCCCAGGGAGTTGATCGACCGTTCGCAATATGGCGCTTTCGCAGGCCATCCCCGGCTGGGCGCTGCGGAATATCACCTGGCCGGCAAG
>DHOI01000134.1:9497-14092 GCA_002409725.1 Christensenella sp. UBA5394 | reverse complement strand
GGGGCAGGTGGTAACCAACGGCATGAGCTACCACGCACGGGATGGCGCAAATTCCAACGCCGCCATTGTGGCACAGGTGGATAGCCGGGACTTCGGCAGCGACCACCCCTTGGCCGGGATGCGTTTTCAAGCAGATTTGGAGCGTGCGGCCTATGAACTGGGTGGCGGCGGTTTCGCGGCCCCAGCACAGCGCATGTGCGATTTTTTAGCCGGCTCTGGGCTCTCGGGTTTTGGCGCCGTCAGCCCCAGTTATCGCCCGGTCGTGGCCAATAAGGCCATCGCTGCCTGCCTGCCCGAGGCGGTAACGGCGGCCTTGCGTGCGGGCATCCGCCAGTTTGCCAGCCGTCTTAAGGGTTTTGATATGGGGGACGCGGTGCTCACCGCCGTGGAGAGTCGCACCAGCGCGCCTGTGCGCATCCTACGGGATGCGGGCGGTCAGGCTACGCGCCTCAAGGGGTTATACCCCGCCGGGGAGGGTGCGGGCTATGCGGGCGGCATCGTCAGCGCGGCCGTGGACGGCCTGCGCGCAGCGGAGCGCATTATGGCCCTTTATTGCCCCCCAAACTAGGAGGAACGACTTTGCAAAGCTATACCCACGGATTAAAACGAATCAAAGCCCTGCTGGCGGCCCTTTCCTTGGCGGCCCTACTTTGGGGCTGCGGCGGGGAGCCCGAGCAGACCAAGGTGGAGTTAGCCGATCCCATCGGCGGCAGTTCCATTGTTACCGCTGCGGATCTGGTAGCCTTTTTAGAGAAGGGTGAATCAAATACGGCCCAGCTTTCGGCGGATATCAGCCTGGAAGGGGAGATGCTGCGTATCACCAAGGCGCGGGATGGCCTCGTCATAGACGGAAACGGCTTCACCCTTTCCGGCGCGGGTGATTGCGTGCTGCGGCTGGACGAGGGCTGCTCCGTGACGCTCAACGACATCACCATCCACAGCGGTTCGGACGCCATCGGCTGCCTGGGCAGCGCCTCCATCGGCGGTACGGGCGCACGCCTTATCGGCGTGGGCAACGGCATAAGAGCCGAGGGCGAGGTAACCATCCTCGCGGGCAGCTCGATCGAATGTGAGGCCAACGTAGGCATGGGCTTTACATCCAGCGGCCTGGCCCTGCAAACGGGGGCCGGCCTTCTGGCCTCGGGCCCGATGGGTGGGGTGAACGTGAGCGGCGAGATCTCCGTCGAGAGCGGGGGCCGCCTGGCCGCCTATACGGATGAAAATTACAATGCCCTCAAATGCGGCGGAACCCTTACCCTGGAGGACGGCTCGACGCTGATCGCCGAAAACCGCGGCGAATACCATGGCGCGGAGATCACCGCGCTGGCGGTGAACGGCGCGGTGACGATCGAGGCCAAGGGCGGTAAAACCTTCAGCGGCCTATTCCTATTCGAGCAGCTGCAAAACATTGCCGTCATCGGCAGCTGCGAGCCCAAGGCCCGCTTTGAAAGCGGTAAGGGCAGCATTCTTTTTGTTGAAAGCGAGGCGGATCTGCCTACAGATGCGGAATTGAACCCGCAGCCCACAGCCACGCCGCCTGCGGAGGCGGAATAGCCGTGGGCAGTGCCGTGAAAAAACGTAAACGTAGGGCCGGGGGAAAATACGCCCTCCGCCGCTTGCTGGTGCTGGTGGTGTTCATTGGCATCTTAGGCGGCATTGGCTATGGCGGCTACCGCCTGGCAGCAGCCGGGGTGGCCAATATCCAGGCGCGCCTTCGCGAGGGCAACGTGGCCGAGGCCACGCCCACGCCCCTGCCCAGCCCCACCCCCGTACCGGAGCTGGGGGCGGATATCCGGATATCCAAAGACGCGGCCTCCTTATCCGCCGCGGGCTTTTCCACCCGCCTGATGGCGGATAAGCAGGAGGTGCAGGCTTACCAGCGGCCCGAAAGCATCTCATTTGGTGAAGACGTGGACTATGCCACAGCCAAGGGCATCACCACCTTTGGCGGCAGCCATTGGCGCAATAGCTTCACCTACGGCGCACAGGTGGTGAATGAGAGCCGCCTCACCCGGGCCTGGGAAACCCCTACCGGCTCCCTGGCCACGCCGGAATACGGCACCTGGACGGGTACCGGCTGGACTGGCCAGCCCCTGATCATCCAATGGAGCGACGAGGTGCGCCCCACCCTGGGCGTATACGAAACCTTCAAGGCTAAGGAGGGCTTTACCGAAGTCATCTACCCGGCCATGGATGGCAAGATCTACTTCATGGAGTTGAGTACGGGCACGGAGACCCGCGCGCCCATCGACCTGGGGCAGGTTTTCAAGGGCACGGCCATGCTGGATCCACGCGGCTACCCGCTGCTGTTCGTCGGCCAGGGCATCCCCATCCCCACGGAGGTCAAGGCCACTATGGGGGCTTGGGTGCGGGCCATTTCCCTCGTGGAGAACAAAGAAATCTGGAACCTGGGGGGCCGTGATCCCTTTTCCCCCAGGCTTTGGCAGGCCTTCGACGCCAGCCCATTGCTGGATGCGAAAACCGACACCCTCATCGCCGCCGGGGAGAACGGCGTGCTCTATACCTGCAAGCTAAACACCGCCTTTGACCCTGTCGCGGGCGCTTTGACGCTGAACCCGGACAGGCCGCAGAAGTATACTTACACCGGTAGCGGCTATGGCGAAAGCGACGAAAAGCGCTGGTGGGGCATGGAAAATTCTCCGGCCGTATGGCGCAACTACGCCTTCTTTGCCGATAACGGCGGCTATCTCCAATGCGTGGATTTAAACACCCTGGAATTGCTCTACGTAAAAGACGTAACGGACGACCACGATGCGACGCTGGTGATCGAGGAGGCGCCCGAGGACGGCGCGGTCTATCTCTACGCGGCCAGCAAGGCGGCCAAGCAGGGCGTGACGGACGGCGTGGGCAAAACCGTGCAGCGTAAGATCAACGCCCTTACCGGAGAAACGGTGTGGGAAAAGGAAGTCACCGCAGCCCAGGATGGCGGTACAGTAGCCACGCCCCACGCGGGCAGGGGAAATATTTTCAATCTGGTGATTTTCGCCTGCACGGATGTATCCGTTACGTCACAGGGTCAGGCTGTTTACGGCGGCCTGCTGGTTGCCCGCAGCAAAGCCACGGGCGAGATCGCCTGGCAGGTGGAGCAGGCTGCCGGCTATTGGGCCAGCCCGGTGGTGATCTACGACCAGAATCAAAAAGCCTACGTGCTCCAGGGTGATCGCAGCGGCATGCTGCGCATGTACGACGGGGCCAGCGGCAGCTTGGTTTGCGAGGTAGATCTCGGCTCCCGGGTGGAATCCACCCCAGCCGTATTCAACAACATCCTGGTGGTGGGCACCCGCGGCCAATACGGCAGCGGCGAGGGCTCAAAGATCATCGGGGTCATTATAAAGTAGCAAGGGGAGGAAAGATGCCTTTTCAAACAGAGCGGCTTAAGCTGCGGGAATGTAGAAGAATATACAAGAGCATGGCGCGGGATTTTTACCCGGATGAGATCAAGCCTCTATGGTTGCTGCTGTTGCAGCGCCTTCGGGGCCGCTATGACGGCTTTATCTGCCGCCATGAGGGGGAACAGGCCGGTTACATGCTTTTTATGTGTGATGGCAAGGGCCATACGCTATTGGATTATTACGCTATCGAGCCAGCTTTTCGCGCCCAAGGCTATGGTAGCGCCTTCTTTCGGGCCGTTTGTGGCCAGTTATCCGGCCTTCTATTGGAGGTGGAGGATCCGGCCTTTGCTCTGGATGAAGCGGATATGGCCAACCGGCTACGCCGTATCGCCTTTTACGAGCGCAACGGCTGCGCCATGACGGGCCTCTGCTCCGAGGTCGTGGGCATGCATTACCGCATCATGGCAGGTCCGCAAACCAGGCTTTCCGGCCCGCAGGCCCATGCCGCCCTGCAAAGTCTCTACGCCAGCATGTTTGGCGGCGGCTGGGTCGATCGGTATATCACCATGGAGGAGTGTTCGGCATAGAGTTGTTGCGATAATCCACAGCTACTCGTTTGACATACAAAAGGCCCCATGCAAAGCATGGGGCCTTTTGCCGCGCCCGGCCGGGGAAAACCGGGGGCGAAAGATGGTTGGGGGTATGTCATCGGCCTGCGGAGTGGGGGCTCCGGCTAAGGCCGGGATGACCGCTTGCTAGGATTGACGCTCGCCCAGGGTAACGGGGAGCTTGATGGTTTCGTTGCCCCTGTATACGGATATTGTTACCGTATCTCCCACTTTATATGCATAGAGCAGGCCGGAAAGCTGGCTGGTGCCGGTGATTTCCGTGTCATCAAGGGAGATCAGGATGTCGTTCACCTCAAAGCCCGCTTTTTCGGCAGGGCTACCCGCTTGCACGGCGGTTATCTGCACGCGGGTCTCATAATTTCCCATGTAGAAGGAGAAGGGGTCGAAGCTGTTGGCGGCGGAGCGCAGAGCCACATCCTGCATATTGATGCCGAGGTAGGGCCGGCCCGTGACATAGCCGAGATCCAGTAAATCGGTAATGATGGGCTTGGCCGCATCCATGGGGATGGCGAAGCCGATGCCCTCGTAGCCCGTCGCGACGATCTTGGACGAATTGATCCCGACGACCTGTCCTTCCATATTGACAAGCGGCCCGCCGGAATTGCCGGGGTTG
>DHOI01000134.1:8168-9400 GCA_002409725.1 Christensenella sp. UBA5394 | reverse complement strand
CCAGGCCGTAGCTCTTGGCGTTGACGATGCCGATGAGCTCGCCGTTGGCGTTAAAGAGGCCGCCGCCGGAGTTGCCGGGGTTCACGGCCGCGTCCGTCTGCATAAGGGTCATGCTGTGCGAACCCACGGTGATGCTGCGATCAAGCCCGCTGATGATGCCCTGGCTCACGCTGCTAGTCAGCACGCCCAGGGGGTTGCCGATGGCGTAAACGGGATCGCCCACGGTCACGGAGCCGGAAGTGCCCAGCGTGGCTGCCGGTAGGCCGCTGGCCTCGATCTTCACCACCGCTAGATCGGAATAAGAATCCGTGCCGACAAGGGTGGCGGGGTATTCCGTGCCATCCTGCAAATAAACGCGGAGGTTTTCGCTGCCCTCCACCACGTGGTTGTTGGTAACGATATAACCATCCGAAGTGAGGATCACGCCGCTGCCGCTACCGGTATCCTGCTGCTCCATATCGCCGGTATTGCTAATAGTGGTAGCGCTGATGTAGATGCCGACCACGCTGGACATGCTCTTTTGGATTACGTTGATGCGCTCGTCTTCTGTGGTAGGTGTGGATACGGCCGTAGCAACGTTGAGGTTATCCGAAGGGTGGCTGGCCGGGGTCGAAGGGGCCTTGGATTCATCCACGACCACGGCGCCATTGCTCTCAGCCGCCGCCTTATTATTCGCCGAGGTGGATACAAAATAGGCCGTGAGGCCGCTGCTGAGCACTGCTACCACCAACAGGCTCGCAATGAGCTGCACCAAGGTGACGCCCTTTTTTTCCTTGCGGGCCTGCCGCCCGTCCATATAACCATCCTGCGCGCTGTAGCTGCCGCTGGAGTTGCCGCTGTTCCAATTGTTGTTGTTGTATTCCATGGATGTACGCCCCTTTCGAATATTCCTTTCTTTGATGCTTTTAGTTTAATATGTGATTTTGAAGGGAAGATATTAAAATTGCGCCAGCATTATGGTCAATCGTGAAAAATTTGTGGCACTTTTTTTGACGCGGCTGTGTGAGGAGCGTATAATATGCATATCGTTATAGAAGGAGGGGCCGCAAAGCCCCCTTTTCGCGCAAGCGACCATCACCATGAAAGGAAGATTCCCAAATGTCCGAATGTACCCATGATTGCAGCACCTGCGGCAGCGATTGCCCTTCCCGCCAGGAGGGAATCCCCAAGGAACCAGCCAACGCTATGAGCAGCATCCGCCGTGTGATCGGCGTGGTCAGCGGCAAGGGCGG
>DHOI01000134.1:4025-7979 GCA_002409725.1 Christensenella sp. UBA5394 | reverse complement strand
GTGGGCAAATCCCTGGTAACGGGCATGCTGGCCACAGCCGTGCAAAAGAGCGGCCGCAAGGCCGCCGTGCTGGATGCCGATATCACCGGCCCCTCCATCCCTAAGATTTTCGGCGTGAGCGGCCCAGCGTTGGGCGATGAAGAAGGCCTGCTCTTCCCGGCCGAGTGCGAAAACGGCGTGCGTTTGATGAGCATCAACCTGCTGCTTGAGGAGGCTTCCGCCCCAGTGGTCTGGCGGGGCCCGGTCATCGCCGGGGTTGTGAAGCAATTCTGGAGGGATGTGGTGTGGGGCGAGGTGGATTACATGTTCGTGGATATGCCGCCGGGCACGGGCGACGTGCCGCTTACCGTGTTCCAAAGCCTGCCCGTAGATGCGATCCTGGTGGTTACCACCCCACAGAGCCTGGTTTCCATGATCGTGGAGAAGGCGGTGAATATGGCGGCTCTGATGCACATCCCCGTGCTGGGCGTGGTGGAGAATATGAGCTATGCCCTTTGCCCGGATTGCGGCAAAGAGATCAAAGTTTTTGGCGAAAGCCATGTGGGGGAGATTGCCGCCAAATACGGCCTGCCCCTTTTGGGCAGGCTGCCCATCGACCCGGCCGTGGCCGTGGCCTGCGACGAGGGCCGCATCCAGGATGTGCCTACGGACGCTTTGCAGCCCGCTGTGGACGCCATATTGGGGCTGTAAAGCCCAAAGCGGGACGAAAAAACGAGGCAGGGCGTTGAAGCCTTGCCTCGTTTTTATGCGGTTGTTGCTACAGCCCTGCAATATAGTCTAGAATGGGTTTCGTCGTAGCCCTATCCGTAAAATCGACTATCTTGCCGTAGGTATCCAGCATTTCTTTTTCTTCGTTGCGCAGGGTGTCGTAGCCCTTCTTTTTCGTCATGGCGCAGAGCATGGCCATCATGGTTTTATGCACCGGCCCTAGCTTAGCGTAATCGATGCCGCCACGCAGGTGGAAGACCTTAATCGTTTCCAGCATTTGCGGCGCAAGGGCTTTGGCCAGCCCGGCGCGGATGCGCGCGACATTTTCAGCATCCGTAGGGTCTGCCAAACCGCAGGTGAACAGCACGAGGTTTTTATGGCGCAGGGCTTCGAAGTTGTCGATCAGCAGGCGGATGCCGCTGACCCCACCCGCGTAAAGGCCGCCTCCATAAACGATGGTATCGTATTCCCGTAGCTTTTCCGGCCGAATAGCCTTGCGCTCATACAGCTCACAGGCCAGCGAATCCGCCAGCCACTCGGCATATTTTTTTGTTGAGCCGTATTTCGATTCATAAACGACGATGGTTTTCATTCTCGTACCTCTTTTTCTATAGCTTCTTTGATCAGCGCCTGCGAAATATACATGGCCTTTAGCCTGCGCCGCAAAAGTGTGTGCTGGGGGATGCCCTCCGTGAATTTTTCCTGTGCCTTTTCGCATTTATGGATGATCGAATCGATGGCCCGCAGGGCTTCGGATAGCTCTTCCTGGGTATATATATTCATGGATTATCTCCTTGCCCTTCCATGGTGAGTTCGCCCTTTGCGTACACCCAGCTCTGCACGGCCCCCTCAGCACAGTTGCTATAGGTGATGGGGCCGGAGGCGGCGGACGCGCCGTAGGCGATGGCGTAGAGGCCGAGCTCCGCCTCGCCGCAGCGCAGCACATAGGCTGGGCCGCCGCCCAGATCCAGCACCGCGGCCCAGCCCTCTTTGGCGTGCAGCAGCAGCAGGGAATAGGCTGGGACTTCCTGCTCCGGCACCTGGCGGCTGTAGCGCAGGCGGTAGGGGGTGAGGGCGCCGGAAAGGGTAACGCTACCCTCCGTATAGGCAAAGGCGAGGTCATAGAGGCCGTTTTTGCCGTTGATAGTTCCGCTGCCCAGGGCGGCGCCCTCCACGGTGGAAGCATAGCCCTGGCCATCGTCCTCGTGCATCAGCAGGCCGAAGGAGATCATGCCCTCCGTGAGCCGCTCTTCCAACGCGCTCAGGATCAACTCGCCGTCGATGGCCGTCGGGTCGCTGGATTGCGCAAGGGCTGCGTGCAGGCCATCCAGCTGTTCCTGGGCAGCGCTATAGAAATCGTCGTAAAAGAGCCAAACCGGGTTGCCTGTGCGGGGCGTGGGGGAGGGGACGGGGGAAGGCTGCGCCGGGGCGGGCGTAGCGTCCCCCCCGGCGCCGGTCTCCTGTGCGGGGGCCGCGGCGCAGCCGTAAAAAAACAGGCACACCACAAGGAGTGCCAGGAGGGAAGCTCGCCGGGGGAAGCGCAGCATAAGAGGTACCTCATTTCGCTTGATAATAGGCCACGATGCCGTTGTAAATGCCGGTGGCGCAGGCAATCTGGTAGGAATCCCGCCCCAGCCGCACATCATCCTCCGCATTGGAGAGATAGCCCATTTCGATAGCCATCACCGGCCGCGAAGACCAGTTAAACCCGGCTTGGTTCATCATGGCCGTGATACCGCCGTTGGATGCGCCCGTAGCCTCGCAAAAGCGTTCCATCACGCTCTCGGCCAGGGCCAGGCTGTCTTTATAAATATCCGCATTGTAAGTGTGGGAAGGGATCAGCGCGTGGGTACCGCTGGTGCGCTCGCTGGAAGCGGCATCGCAATGCAGCCGCAACCAAACATCCACCTCGGCCTCGTTCATCAGCTGGGCGCGCTCAACGTTGGAAAGGGATACGTCGCTGCTATCACGGGTCATGACCACGGTCGCGCCACCTTCTTCGAGAAGGCCTTTGAGCTTAAGGCCAATTTGCAGGTTGATGCGGCACTCCGGTGTACCGGTCTTTATACCCACCGCGCCCTTGGTCATGCGGGGCTTGGTGCGGTTGCTACCGGGCAGCAGGGGCTCGAGGTCCGGGTCTTCGGCAGCCTGGTGGCCGGGATCGATGCCGATCACCCGACCCTGGAGCGGCAGTTCGGCAGAGTTGGCCACGTCGCCCAGGCGGCCCTGGCCGAGGGCGACCTGAAAGGCCTCGGCCGTGGAGGGGCCATAGATGCCGTCCATCTCCACGCCCAGCGCCTTTTGCAGGGCGATTACGGCATCCTGCGTATCGGTCGTAAAGGTACCGCTGACCTCGCCGTGGTAAAAGCCGGCAGCTGCTAGCTCGCTTTGCAGCTGCGCCACTTCGCTCCCATAATCGCCAATGCGTAAGAAACCCTCCGGCAAGGCCAGCGCGGCCCCGGAAAGACCCAGGATCAGATAAAGGACGAAAATGTATAGGAGCTTTTGACAAAACCGCTTCATAGTATAGATTGTAACATGTTTCGCCGTATTTGTGTGTACGGTCTCTTGAATAATTTGTAAATTATAAAAGCCTGCAAAAGCATGGCCCGCCGGTTTTTACCGGCGGGCCACATTGTACGTATTTCTTTAGTTCGTTTCCGCAGCCGATTCAACCTCCGCCCGGGCGGTCTCCATCTTGCGGAAGGCCAGCTTATCATCCTCGACATAGTATTCCACCTTATCGCCCAGGCGGATGCGGCCGGCCAGTATCTCTTCGCTGAGGCTGTCCTCTACCTGATGCTGGATGGCCCGGCGCAGGGGCCGCGCGCCATAGAGGGGGTCGAAGCCGTCCCGGGAGAGTTGGGCCTGGGCTTCGGGCGTTACGGTGAGATCGATGCCCCGCTCGCGGAGCCGCTCGATCACGCTATGGAGCATCAGCCCCACGATCTCCAGCGTCTGCTCCTGCTCCAACTGGTGGAAGATGATGATCTCATCCACCCGGTTGAGGAATTCGGGGCGGAAGGTGCGCTTGAGCTCTTCCAGCATAGCCTCGCGCATGCGTTCATAGGTGAGCTCGGCGGATTCCACGCCAAAGCCAATGACATTGCGCTTGCCCACCCGGTTCGCACCCACGTTGGAGGTCATGATGATGATGGTGTTGCGGAAATCCACAGTCCTACCCTTGGAATCCGTAAGGCGGCCATCCTCCAGCACCTGCAAAAGGGTGTTGAATACATCCGGGTG
>DHOI01000134.1:0-3747 GCA_002409725.1 Christensenella sp. UBA5394 | reverse complement strand
AGCTGGCCGCCGTCGTCATAGCCCACGTAGCCCGGGGGCGAGCCCATGAGCTTGCTCACGCTGTGCGGCTCCATGTATTCGCTCATATCCAGGCGGATCATGGCGTCCTCATCGGCGAACATCACCTCGGCCAGCGCCTTGGAAAGCTCGGTTTTGCCTACACCCGTGGGGCCGAGGAAGATATAGCTGCCGATGGGCCGCTTGGGATCCTTAAGGCCAGCGCGTGCCCGGCGGATGGCTCGAGAGACGGCGTTAATGGCTTCATCCTGGCCCACCACTCGCTTGTGGAGGGATTCCTCCAAGCGCAAGAGTTTTTCGCTCTCATCCTCGGTGAGCTGCTTCACGGGGATGCCCGTCCAGGCGTTCACCACCTCTGCAATGTCGTTTTCGGAAACCACGCATTGCGTGCTTTCACGGTTCTTCTGCCATTGGTCCTTCTTTTCCTGCATCTGGTGGCGCAGAGCGTGTTCTTCATCGCGAATGGATGCGGCCCGCTCAAAATTCTGGTTGTTGACGGCTTCCTCCTTTTCCTGCAAGAGGGCGTTGAGCTTATCCTCCAAAGCCTTCATATCCGGCGGGGAGATATAGGTTTTGAGCCGCACGCGGCTGGCTGCCTCGTCCATCAAATCGATGGCCTTATCGGGCAGAAATCGGTCTGAAATATAGCGTCCCCCAAGCTCCACGGCCGCGCGGATGGCCTCGTCCGTAATGGTGGCCTTATGGTGTGCCTCGTACCGGTCGCGCAGGCCAAAAAGGATCTGCACGGCCTCCTCGCGGGTCGGCTCGCCCACGGTCACGGGCTGGAAGCGGCGCTCCAGGGCCGCATCCTTTTCGATGTAGCGGCGGTATTCATCCAGCGTGGTCGCGCCCACTACCTGGATTTCGCCCCGGGCCAGGGCAGGCTTGAGGATGTTCGAAGCGTCGATGCTGCCCTCTGCCGCGCCCGCGCCCACGATGGTGTGCAACTCGTCGATAAAGAGGATGGTGCTGCCGCTCTTTTTCAGCTCGTCGATGGCGTTTTTGATGCGCTCCTCGAATTCGCCCCTGTATTTGGTGCCGGCCAGCATACCGCCCAAATCCAGGGAGACCACCCGCTTGTTTTTGAGCAGCTCCGGGATATTGCCGCCGGCGATGCGCTGGGCAAGGCCCTCGATGATGGCGCTCTTGCCCACGCCCGGGTCGCCGATGAGCACGGGGTTGTTCTTGGTGCGGCGGGAGAGGATCTGGATGATGCGCTGGATCTCCTTTTCCCTGCCGATCACCGGATCCAGTTCGCCCTCCTTGGCCAGGCGGGTGAGATCCTTGCCGTATTGATTCAAAACGGGGGTTTCCGGGTCGCCCGTACTTTGGGCCACGCCCTTGGGCTGGGCCGTGGTGCCGCTGAGCATCTGGCGCAGCAGGCTGAAATCGCAGCCCAAATCGTCCAGGATGCGCACAGCCACGCAATCCCGCTCCCTGAGGATGGCCAGGAGGATGTGCTCTGTGCCGATGTAGTTGTTTTTGAGGGTTTTGGCCTCGTACAGGCTCAGCTCCAAGATCTTCTTGGTGCGGGGGGTATAGCCGAAGCTGTCTGTGAATTGGTAATCCCCATGGCCCACCAGGGCCTCTGCCTGGGAGCCGACCTCGGTCTCGGTGATATCCAATTGCAAAAGTGCCCGGGCGGCCGCGCTTTCGCCCTCACGCAGAAGGCCCAACAGCAAGTGTTCGCTGCCCACGTAATTGTGCCCCATGGACTTGGCGCTATCCTGCGCCAGGGCCAGCGCCCGGCGGGCACCTTCAGTGAAACGATCGATGAAATCCATATATCTGTCTCCTATGTATGTATGTATGTATGTATGCTATGTTTATAAATCTTTCAGCGCTTCCCGTAGGCGGTTCGCCCGGGCTGTGCTCTCTTCCTCTTCGGAGAGCGGGGTATTGGAAAGCTGCGCGCCCTGGCAGGCCACGATCAGCTCGTCGATCCGTTCCATGGGGCAGGGGAGCAGCCCCAGGCTGATCCCCAGCTTGATGGCGGAAAGCTCCTGCATGCACTCCTTAATGCCCATCTTGCGGGCATAGCGGCACACGCCTAGCGCCCTGCCGATCATATCCTCCAAATCGAGCGGCCGCCTAGTCAGAAGCAGGCCCCGCGCCCGGGCCTCCTGGGCAGCCAGCTGGGTGATGATGGAGGATAAGGCCTCCATAAGTTCCTTTTCCTGCATGCCCAGGGTGTATTGGTTGGATATCTGGTAAATGTGGCCCGGCGCGCCGCTGCCCTCGCCATAGAAGCCGCGCACGGCCACCCCGAGCTTTGAGATGCGGCTCAAAAGCGGCTCCGCCTGGCCGGTGAGGGCCAGGCCGGCCAGGTGCAGCATGGCCGAGGCCCGCATGCCCGTGCCCAAATTGGTGGGGCAAGCGGTAAGGTAGCCCAGCTGGCTGTCAAAGGCATAGGGCAGGTCTTTGGCGATGGTCTCATCCGCCTCGCGGCAGAGGGCATAGGCCCCGGGCAGGTCGAGCCCGGGCAGGATGCCCTGAATGCGCAGGTGATCCTCTTCATTGAGCATGATGGAGAGGGTGTTTGCCTCGTTCAATATCAACCCGCTCTGGCCGCAGGCCACCAGTTCGGGGCTGCAAAGGTGGTTTTCAACCAAAGAGGAGCGGCTGAGGGGGGGCAAGGCGTCCATGCGTAGGAAACGGTAGCCTTTTTCCGCAGGGAAGAGGGTGTTCACATCCTGCAGCACAGCCTCGGCCTGCTCTCCGCTCTGGCTGTTGACAAAGGGCCTGTCCTTCAAATTGCGGGCCAGGCGCACCCGGCAGCTCAAAATAATGTGATCGGATTGAATGCTGATCATGCTTTCGCCTCCAGTGCCCGGATGGCGTCGCGCAGGCGGGCCGCCTGCTCATAATCCTCCTGCTCAATGGCCACGCGCAGCTCCTCCCGGCGCTTTTCCAGCTCCGTTAGGGCTGGGGCATCCATGACGGGCCGCGTGCCCATATGCTGGTGGCGGCCGCCCTGGCTTCGTTCGATCACAGGCATCAGCTCCTCGCGGAAGATCTCATAGCACTTGGGGCAGCCCAAAAGCCCGCTCTCGCGGAAGCGTGAAAGGGTCATACCGCATTCGCAGGCGGCTTCCTCCTCTTTTTCGGCGCTTTTAAAGGAAACGTTCATCAGCTCCGCAAAGCTGGGGAGCTTGAAGGCGACGGAACCGGCCGCCTCGGCGCACTTGGCGCACAGGTGCCTCTCGTTTTTCTGTCCGTTTATAACGACGATGCGGTGGACGACCGCCTCGTTCTGCTTACAGGAATCGCATAGCATGGCACGTACCTCCTCCCGGGCCGCAACCGGCCCGCCATATCTATCCACGCTGATTGTAGCACACTTTACGGTATAGTTTATGAAAAAAGGGTGAAAAAAAACGCAACTCGTCACAACCTCAGGACGAACCTCTCCGCTTGTATCCGCTGCGGATGTCGTGGTATACTGTCAAATGGCGCATAATGAACCAAAGGGGGCCGCCACGTGTACATCCGCAGCATCGAGCTTTTAGATGGGGAATTTACAGGAGAGGACGCTTACCTCGCTTCCATTCCGGCCATTCGAGGCCTTGATAGGCTGGATCTTTCCGCGCGGCCCGTCACTTTTTTCGTGGGAGAGAACGGCTCTGGCAAATCCACATTGCTGGAAGCGGTGGCCGTGGCCGCGGGCTTTAACCCGGAGGGTGGCTCCCTCAATCTGCGCTTTGCTACGGCGGATACCCATTCGAGCCT
>DHOI01000005.1:21353-37372 GCA_002409725.1 Christensenella sp. UBA5394 | reverse complement strand
CATGTAGACCACATGGTTGATAGGTCGGAGGTGGAAGTGCGGTAACGCATGTAGCTGACCGGTACTAATAGGTCGAGGGCTTGATCGAAGCGAATTGAACTTTATGCAGTTTTCAAGGTATGCACGAACTTCATACCTTACCATTCCGGTGGTTAAGCTAAGGGGATCCACCTGTTCCCATCCCGAACACAGTAGTTAAGCCCTTATACGCCGAAAATACTGAGCTGGCAACGGCTTGGAAACATAGGTAGCTGCCGGATCCCACAAAAGAAAGACCATGCATTCGCATGGCCTTTTTTTTGTAGAGCCTTGCATTTACCCCTGCTTCCAACCTATCGCCAGGGCAGGCGTGCAGCGCTACTGAGCTTGCAACACAGCGAAGGTGAGCGCCGCCTGTGGCGGATGAAGCGAACCGGAGCTGCGGAAGGCAGGGAGCGGAAGGAAGCCGCCCTGCGGTGACGCGCCGCGACCTTGCCGCACCGCCTTGGAAACATAGGTAGCTGCCGGATCCCAAACAAGAATAACACCCAACAGGGTGTTATTTTTGTTTGGGTACAGTATCTTACTGCATTTCTAAGCCTCGGATTAGGACAAGCCTACTGCTGGAAAAAAGACTTGTGAAGAACCCTCCGCACCGCCATAAAGACATAAAAAAATAAAAGTCGACAGAAACATACACTTTGCGATAGAATTGAATTATGTGGGCGCAATGCGGGCGCTAAAACGCAACCAGGCAACAGTGAATATCAAGAGCAACGATTCTTGGAGGCAAGGTGGTTATTCCTATCCTAAAACTTACAAGAGTGCGAAATGTGTCGCTGATCTTGGCCGCTTTTATGTTTATACTTTGTGGCTGCTCGAATGAGCCGGTCGTGGTGGAGATCCCATATGAAACGCAGGCGATAAGCGAATCCCCTGGTGCGAACTCCGAAAAAGCGCCCATTGTCAGGGATGCAGGCGGCGCGAACGACGCGCAGGCCCGAAATGTCGATGGGGCGAACGCCGTCCTTTCGCAAGCGGAAGGGACGGATGAAACGCCACAAGCAACCTATCGGGCAAGCGCCCCATCGCCCGCGGTTACGGGAACGCCGCAACCGACCTTTACGCCCTGGCCAACGCCCACGCTGACGCCTTCTCCAACGCCCCAGCCGACGCCGACAGCCACCCCATCACCCGTGCCCACGCCTACGCCTATCCCCACAGCCGTGCCGAGCCCTTCTCCCCAGGCTACAGCAAATCTACAAGCCGCTATCGATGCCGAAACTGAACGATATGAAAAAGCGATTAAAAGCATTCAGGCTGAATATGATATGCGGATAAACACGCATTCGGACATGCTCCGCAATTTGCAGGGGAAAACAACGTCTTCTCCCGAAGATGCCGCTGCCTTGCAGGCGGAGATCGACGCGCTGCAAGCAGAGATCGATGCCCTGGCGAGCGAAGCAGCTGCAAAAATGAACGCGGAGTTGGAGCGGCACCTTAGAACGATCGCTTCTCTTGGGGGATAGGGATGGGAAGCCATAAAGCCCCAGGGGGTTCGGGGGCCGCCCTCAGCTCGCAATAGCTGCGGTATGTCGCAGCACAAGTAACAGTAACCTCTGAAAACTCAAAAACCGGCAAATGCCGGTTTTTTGGCCTTTTATCGCTGGCTGAGCTGCTGCCGGTAATCTTCCAGGTTGTGCCGGAGCAGGGAAGGGGTATCCAGCCCATAGGGGCACTTAGCCGAGCATTGGCCGCAATGGATGCATTTCTCAATATCTTCCATATTGGCCTGCCACTCAGGGGAGAACCATTGCTCGCTGGGGGCGCGCCGGGTCATCAGGGCCATGCGGGCGCAATCGCTAATGCGGATATCCACCGTGCAGGGCATGCAATAGCCGCAGCCCCGGCAGAATTCACCAGCCAGCTCCGCCTTATCCGCCTCGATCACGGCCGCCAGCTCCGGCGTGAGGCTGGGCGGCTCTTTTATGTAGGAAAGGAACGCATCCAGCTCATTTTCGCGTTGGATGCCCCATATGGGCAAAACGTTGTCATACTGTGCAAGATACGCGTAGGCAGCGGCGCTGTTGTGGATCAGGCCGCCGGCCAGGCCCTTCATGGCGATAAAGCCCATGTTTGCCTCCTTGCAGGCCGCGACCAGGGCCAGTTCCTTTTCCGTGGAAAGATAGCTAAACGGGAATTGCAGCGTATCATAAAGGCCGCTTTCGATGGCCTCCATGGCCACGGTTAAGCGGTGGCTGCTGATACCGATATGGCGTATTTTGCCCGCAGCTTTGGCTTCCAGCAGCGCGTCGTAGAGGCGGCCGGCAGCGCCGGGCCTAGGGCAGAAAGGTGGGTTGTGCAGCTGGTAGAGGTCGATGTGATCCGTTTGCAGGGCAGCTAGGGATTCTTCCAGCTCCGCCTTGAGCTTTTTGCCGGTTCTGGCCATGGTTTTGGTGGCGATATAGATGCCGTCCCAATGGCCGCCAAAGGCCGCGCCCAGTTTGGATTCGCTATCCGAATAGGCGCGGGCCGTATCGAAATAGGCCATGCCGCCCTCGCGTGCCCGGCGCAGGAGGCGCACCGCGTCCGCCTCGGGTATGCGTTGGATGGGCAGAGCGCCAAAGCCGTTTTTATTCACCGTGATACCGGTTTTCCCTAATATGACGTTTACCATAGGCGCCCTCCCGCAGCTTGTTCTGACCTCATTATAGCACCCGGCGGCAGGATTTGCCAAGGTTCGCGGATCGGGCCGGGAAGGGGGATATCCTTGCTGGTAAAATTTAATATTATTATCGGATATACCTTGACAGGCGAGGTATATTGAGTTATATTATATTTGCTCACGTGAAATACCTATGAAAGGGGTGTGGTACTTGACCATCGCAGGCGATTTAATCCGCGGGCATACGGACGCCATTATTCTGGCGCACCTCGTCAAGGGTGACAGTTACGGCTACGAGATCAACCGCGATATCCAAAAAAGATCCCAAGGCCGGTATGAATTCAAAGAGGCGACCCTTTATACCGCCGTGCGCAGGCTGGAGCAATGCGGCTGCATAACCTCCTATTGGGGGGATGAAAGCACCGGCGCGCGCCGCAGGTATTATGCCATTACGGAGCTTGGCAGGGAAACGTATAAGACCTTGGTTCGGGATTGGGAAAACGCCCGGGCCCTGATCAATAAACTGATTTATGTGGAGGGAGTATAAATAAAATGGAAGCAAAATTGCGCGCCTATGTGGAATCCTTATTCGAGCAAGCGCCCAATACCCGCAAAGCCTATGAACTCAAAGAGGAGATGATTCAGAACCTGGTCGAAAAATACCACGGCCTTTGCGATGAAGGCAAATCGGAAGAAGTGGCCTACAACATAGCCGTGAGCAGCATTGGCGACACCAGCGAGCTGATCGCCGGCCTTTCGGGCGCACAGGCTACCCTTTCCCCGGAGGAGGAGCAGCGCAAGCGCCGCTACGCAGCCCTTACCGCCCTGGCCATCGGCCTGTATATCATCGCCGTGATCCCCATCATCGCCTTATCCCCCCTGGGTCATGCGATCCTGGGATTGGCGCTGCTGCTGGCCTTTGTGGCTGCAGCGACCGGCATTTTGGTATATGTTTCCATGACCAAGCCACGCTACCGCCGGGCAGAGGATACCATTGTGGAAGAATTCAAGGAGTGGAAATCCAGCAAGGATAGCCGCAATGAAGTATGGAAATCCATCAGCGCCGCCCTTTGGATGCTGGTCGTGATCGCTTACCTGCTCACCAGCTTCCTCACCGGCGCCTGGCACATCACCTGGATCATTTTCCTCATTGGCATAGCGCTGGAGCAGATCGCAAAAGCGGTGTTCCAGCTGCTCAAAAAGTAAGGCGGTGCATTATGAGAACATCCATTATTATCAGAATCATTTGCTGGGCCGTCCTGGCCCTCTGCCTGCTCGGCCTGCTGCTATGGGTTCTGGCCGGCAATGGCCCGCGCGCGCTACCATTTTCCTTCAACTTTTTTGACCGCTCCGGCCAGATCAGCTTCGGCGCGCTGGAAGGGGAGGTGGGCGCTTATTCCCCCTCCAATGCCTACAGCGTGGATGCCGATGGGATCGAGCAGATAAAAATATCCTGGGTGGATGGGGACGTAACGCTCACGCCCTATGACGGGCAAACCATCTCGTTCAAGGAAACGGCCCGGGCCGAGATCCCCGAAAAATACGCCCTGCGCTATGCCTTGAGCGGCAGCGCCCTTACCATCCATTATTCGCAGGGCGTCCAGATATTGCCCGCCTGGCACAGCGCCAAATCCTTGGAGGTGCTCGTCCCCCGGGCGCTGGCCGCTGAGCTTGGCGAGGTGGCGGTGGACGCGGTATCCGCAGGCGTGCGCCTTACGGGCATAAAATGCGATAGGATCGACGTGGATACCACATCGGGCAGCATAATTATTAAGGAAGTTGAAGGCGAAAAAATCACCATGAGCAGCACTTCCGGCCGCCTGGAAACCGAGGGTTGCACCGTTGCGGATATCGAGGCCGATTCCGTATCCGGAGCAATTAACTTGCAGGGTGCCTTCACAGAGGTAGAAACGGACAACGTTTCCGGCAGTGCATCGATCACCAGCGATATCTGCCCACGCGAGGTAAATATGGATAACGTTTCCGGTTCCGCCGCGCTGCTGATCCCGGAAAACCAGGGCTTTACGGCCAGGTATGATACCGTATCCGGCGGATTCCGCTGCGATTTTCCGGCCAGCATATCAAAAAGCGCCGTCATCTATGGGGATGGCTCCGCCAGCTTCCACATCACCAGCGTCAGCGGCAGCATCCGTATCGAACAGATCGGCTGAGGCATAGCACAGTTGTTCGCTTTGCTTACAGTGCGGTACATAAGAGCCTGGGATTATCCCAGGTTCTTTTTCAAAAATAATGGCGAAAAGCGAATCCTTGGGCGATCCGACGGGCTGAAATCCAGAAAAGTGGTTTACAACGGCTGGATGCGCTGGTACAATATTATTTGGTGTCCTACGCACCTCGATACAATCGATTCATTTATCATACTACTACCGACAGGGGGAAAACCATGAAGAACTACACCGCAGCAAACATACGCAATATCGGCGTTTTCGGCCATGGCGGCGAGGGTAAAACCACCCTTACCGAAGCTATGCTTTACAATGCCGGTCTCCTTGAGCGTATCGGCAAGGTGGAGAACGGCTCCACCACCACCGATTACGATCCCGAAGAGGTCAAGCGAACCATCTCCATCAACGCCGCGCTGGCCCCCTTTGAATGGAAAGACGTTAAGGTCAACCTGATCGACGCCCCCGGCTTCTTCGATTTCTACGGCGAAGTGACCGCCGCCATGACTTTGGCCGATGCGGCCCTGATCGTGGTGGGCGCTGTATCCGGCCCGGTGGTAGGCGCGGAAAAGGCCATGCACATGTGCAAAAAGGCTGGCAAGGCCCGCATGATGGTGATCAACCAGATGGATCGCGAGAATGCGAATTTTGATAAAGTTATGGCCGAGGTCAATGAAAAGTTTGGCCCCAGCGTGGTGCCTATCCAGCTGCCCATTTTGGAAAAGGGCGCTTTTGTCGGCTATGTGGATATCGTGCACATGGCAGCCCGCCGCTTCGACGGCAAGGGCGAAAAGGAGATGCCCATCCCCGATGCGCTCTCCGGCCGCGCGCAGGAACTTTACGAGCAGCTTACCGAAGCCGCCGCCGAGAGTGATGAGGCCCTGATGGAGAAATTCTTCGAGGCGGGCGAGCTTTCCCGCGAGGATATCCTCACGGGCTTGAGCAAGGGCGTGTTGGAAGGCGTTGTAACCCCGGTGTGCTGCTGTGCAGCCGTTACCAACGTGGGCGTTACCACTTTGATGGATAACCTTGTACACTATATGCCCGCAGCCGATCAGGCCAAGGCACCCGCCGCTATCAACGTTAAAAGCGGCGAGGCCGTGGAGATCGGCAAGGACGGCAAGTTCGCCGCCCAGGTCATCAAAACCGTAGTCGATCAATTCGGAAAATATTCCATTGTCAAGGTATACCGCGGCATGATGAGCGTGGAAACGCCGCTTTATAATCCGAATCAAGAGAAAAACGAAAAATCCACGGCGCCCGGTCTCATGCGCGGCAAGAAGGTCACCCCCATGGATAAGCTGATCGCGGGCGATATCGGCGCGCTCTCCAAGCTGCAATTTACCGCCACCGGCGATACCCTTTGCGATCCGGCGGAACCTGTGCAGTTTGCGGCCATTGATTTCCCCAAACCCAGTATCAGCCTGGCGGTTTCCGCTAAGAAGCAGGGCGAGGAAGATAAGGTCTTCGCAGGGCTGAACAAGCTCCTGGAAGAAGACCCCACCATGGCCATGGAGAAGAACGCCGAAACCGGCGACGTGCTCATGTGTGGCTTAGGCGAAGTGCACCTCGATGTGCTCTGCTCCAAGCTCAAGAATAAAACCGGCGTGGAAGCCCAGATCTCCGACCCGCGCATTCCCTACCGCGAGACCATCCGCGGCACGGCCGAGGCCGAAGGCAAGCATAAGAAGCAGACAGGCGGCAGTGGCCAGTTCGGCGTGGTCAACATGCGCTTCGAACCCCTGCCCGGCGAGGATTTCGAATTCGTCAACGCTATCGTGGGCGGCGTGGTACCCAAGGAATACATCCCCGCCGTGGAAAAGGGCACCCGCGAAGCCATGAAGAAGGGCGTGTTGGCCGGCTACCCCATGATCGGCGTCAAGGCGACTTTGTTCTTCGGCAAGTATCACCCCGTGGATTCCAAGGAAGTGGCTTTCAAGAGCGCGGCGCGCCTTGCCTATAAAGAAGCCTGCACCAAGGCCCAGCCCGTGCTCATCGAGCCGATCTACCGCTACGACATCACCGTACCCAACGAATACACCGGCGCCATCATGGGCGATCTCTCCAGCCGCCGTGGCCGCGTGCTGGGCATGAACCCCTGCGAGAACGGCACCGTGGTCGTGGCTGAAGCGCCCCTCTCCGAGATGTTTAAATACGCCACGGATCTGCGCTCCATGACCCAGGCGCGTGGCTCCTTCACCAGCGAGTTCGTCCGCTACGAGGATGTGCCCGCCATGGAGGCCAAGAAGATCATCGACAGCGCCCAGAGGGACGAGGACGAGGAAGAATAAACCAGGTCAAAGGGGCGGGAGCGCATTATGCGCCCCCGCCTTCTATGAAGGAGACAAGAACATGGGAAAAGAGAACGACCGCTTCCTCCGCATCCATCATGAAAGCAAATGGGAGGGTACCAATGAAATATGGGTGGATAGGGAGACGGGCGTCAGTTATCTCTATCATGCCGCCGGCCATGGCGGCGGTATTTGCGTGCTATTGGATGCGGAAGGCAAACCCGTCATCACCAAGTTGGATGAATACGGACGCGTGCTATAATATGAAAAAATGAGGCCGCCTTTACCGGGCGGCCTTTACTGTGCTTATTTATCAGTCAATTACCCGTGCCTCTTACCGGTAAGATGTTCCACATCGATGGCGTAGACGGCTGTGCGCGCGAGCACGGCAGGCTCAAATTCAAAGGAGGGGGCGGGGGAGAAGCGGGCCATGATACGGGAGAGGCCCGCGGACTTATCCGCATCCTCGGTCAGCAGGCGTGCCTTGCCAAAGCCAATCACGCTTTCATAGCCGAAGCTGTAGGCACAGGGATTATTCCCGGAGATAAGCTTGTGGTTGCAATCCGCCTCAAAACAGACCCGGGGATCGACTGTTAGCATATCCACCTTGCGGCCGGCCTTTGCGCAATGGAAGAAGATAGTTAGGGCGCCTTCTTTTTCTTCGTAGCCGAAGTTCAGCGGCACCACATAGGGGCCTTCGGGGCCGATGAGTCCCAGACGCAGGGCGTGGCATTGATCTAGGATGGCCAGGATATCCGGCAGCGCGGCGATGGCTCGCTCGGCTCTGCGCATGGGGCGGGGGGCATTAGGCATGTTGGGAGTCCTCCGGTGGTATTTTATTATGCCCGAGCTTAGCCCAGAAGGGGAAGGTGAGGGGCCAGCCCAGTCCGCCAAAGAGGGAGACCAGGCAATAGCGCAGGCAGTTGGCCACAGGGGTGCCGCCAAAGAGGGCGTTGAGGGGCGTTTTGAGCAGGGATTTGATGGCCAGCAGCAGCCCGAGGCCCAGGCCTAGCTTGAGCAATTGCGCCCACCACACGGCCTTGATCTCATAGCGGAGGCGTTTTTCATCCACAGCCCAGGAGATGGTAAGGCCGATGGCGGCACCTAACAGGGTGAAGGCGCTTTCCAAGCCGTGTACGTCGAATTCAGCTACGTTGGTCGCGCCCTTGGGCCAAAGGAGCAGGTAGAGGGCCAGGAGGGCTGCAGAGCCCAGAGCAACGCTTTGGAGGGCGCTGCTTTTCCACCTGCTAAAGGCCGAGAGGCCAAACCAGGCGCTCGCGAGGCCGGTGATGAGAGAAACCCCCACGTCGAGCGGCGTATGCACCCCCAGATACATACGGGAAAAGGCAGCTAAAACAATGGCGGCGACGCAGGCGGCAAATGCCCACCGGCGCTTCTTATACCAGGCGGCCAGGGCCGCGAAGATACTAGTGGCGCTTTGCGTATGGCCGCTGGGGAAGGAATAGCCTGTGGCCCCCCCTCGGGCGGATTCCACGATGGTGAAGGATGGATCCAGCAGCCAGGGCCTGGGGATGAGGAAGATAGCCTTTAAAAGCTGGTTAGCAGCCGTGCCCACCATGCCTATGAAGAAAAGGCAATAGCCCCTGCGCTTATCCACGCACCAGAGCAGGCCGAGAACCAGCACGATGAACACCGTCTGATCCCCCAAATAGGTAAGAGCCGCGAAAAGCTTATCGAAAAAGGGCGTGCGGATACCTTCCAGCGCACGCAGGACGTTCATATTCAGCGTCATATCCATCCATAAAATGCCTTTCTCTTGATGCTGCTCCCAGTATACCACAAAGTAAGAAAACGGTGAATACGGCATGGCGTTTGCGCTCCGCTCTTTGCGCAGGCGGGGCCTGTGTGGTATACTGAAAAGCATAATTTCCATGCTTTTTTGGCGCTAGCTAAGTGACCTATAAGAAGATACGGAAAGGAGCGCTCCATGCAGCTATATCTGGATAACATCCCCGTGGAAGCCGAATGCGGCGAAACCCTGCTCACACTAGTAAAAAGAGCCGGGCTGGATGCCGAGGGGCTAGCGCGAAAGCCCTTGGCCGCCCAGATCGCCGGCGCGATCTACACCCTCAACAGCAACCCCATTCAAAATACCGAGGACGGCCCCCAGCCACGCCGGGTGGTGCGGGATGCAGGCGGTAGGATCAAGCTCCTGCGCTATGGAGATGACCTGGGCAAGCGGGTTTATGAACGCACGCTGCAATACGTGCTGCTGATGGCCCTACGCCAGCTCTGGCGCGGGGCGAGGGTGAATGTGCGCTATTCGCTGGGGCCCGGGGTCTATATGACGGTGGATAAGGAGCCTGCCCTCTGCGAAGCGGATATCACAGACCTAAAGGCGCGCTGCCAAAGCATCATCGACGCGGATCTGCCGCTCATAAGGGAGCGGTTGGATATTGGCGAGGCCATCGCCTTCTTCCAAAAGGAGGGGCAGGAAGATAAGGTGCGCCTGTTAAAATGGCGCAAGTTCGGCTATTTCGATTGCTACCGCCAAGGCGACTTTCTGGATTATTTCTATGGCGAAATGGCTCCCTCCACAGGCTATTTGAAGGCTTTCGACCTGCAGTTCGTGGATCCCGGCCTGGTGATGCTCATGCCCGATGGGAAGGATCCGGATACGGCCGGCGTATATAAGGATAGCCCAAAGTTTGCCGCCGTATTTGCCCAGAGCGACGAATGGGGCAAGCTGCTGCATTGCGATACGGTGGCCGAACTCAACGAGATGGTGGAAACGGGCTCCGTGCGGGAGCTGGTGCGGGTGAATGAGGCCCTGCACGAAAAGAGCTATGCAGGCATTGCGGATGCAATCGTCAAGCGGGGCGGCCGGGCGGTGATGGTGGCGGGGCCCTCCTCCTCCGGCAAAACCACCTCCGCCAACCGCCTCTATACCCACTTGCGGGTACTGGGCAAGGATCCGGCCCTCATCTCCCTCGATAATTATTATATTGACCGGGATAAGCTATTGCCGGATGAAAACGGCGAGATTGATCTGGAGAGCATCGATACCTTGGATGTGGCGCGCTTCAATCAAGACTTAGAGCGCCTTTTGCAGGGCGAGCTGGTGGAAACGCCGGTTTTCGATTTTTTGACGGCCCGCCGGGCCCCCAAGGGCCGCGAGATCTTGCTGGGCAAGGATGAGCCCTTAATCATCGAGGGCATCCACGGCCTCAACCCCCGTATGATTAGCCCTTCCATCCCTAAGGATAGCGTTTTTCGCGTATACGTGAGCGCCCTCACCACCCTTAACCTCGACAACCACAACCGCATCCGCACCACGGATATCCGCCTTTTGCGCCGCATGGTGCGCGATCACGAAACCAGGGGCGCTTCCGTGGAGCACACGATGTCCATGTGGCCAAGTGTGCAGCGGGGTGAGCAGACCTGGATCTTCCCCTATCAGGAGCAGGCGGACGCTTTTTTCAACACTGCCTTGGTTTATGAGCCGGCCGTACTCAAACGGTACATCTTCCCGCTGCTGCTGATGGTCACGGAAAAGAGCCCCTATTATACCGCCGTGCGTAGCGTGATCAAATTCCTTAACTACTTCCAGGAGGCGGATGTGGAGGACGAGATTCCGCCCACCTCTATCCTGCGTGAATTCATCGGCGGGAATACCTTCTACAGATAAAAGAGAGAATGGATACAAAACGGCCCGGCGTTTATACGCCGGGTCGCTTGCATTGGGTGCTGCTAGACAGCTTCGTGGGCGCCGTAGTAAGCGTTCAGATACATTTGCTTGATCTCACGCATCAGCGGGTAGCGGGGATTCGCTCCTGTGCATTGGTCGTCGAAGGCCTGTTCCACCATCTCGTCCAGCCGATTCAGGAAATCCTGTTCGTCGATGCCGTAATCACGGATGCATTTCTTGATGCCCACTTCCGCTTTGAGGGCGTTCACGGCTTCGATCAGCTTCTCCAGCTTTTCCGCATCCGTTTTACCGCCCAGCTTGAGGTAATCGCTGACCTCGGCATAGCGCGCCAGGGTGTGCGGGTGGTCGTACTGGGGGAAGGTGCCCATCTTGGTGGGCACTTCTGCCGCGTTGAAGCGCAGCACCTGTTCGATCATCAGCGCGTTGGCTACGCCGTGGGGCAGGTGATGGAAAGCCCCCAGCTTATGCGCCATGGAGTGGCATACGCCGAGGAAAGCATTCGCAAAGGCCATGCCCGCCATGGTGGCGGCGTTGGCCATCTTTTCGCGGGCCAGCACGTCGCTCTGGCCGTTGTTGTAGGCCCGGGGTAGGAATTCGAACACCATCTTCAGCGAGCGCAGAGCCAGGCTGTCCGTATAATCGGTGGCAAGCATGGCTGCGTAGGCTTCGAGGGCATGGGTGACTGCATCGATGCCTGAGGCGGCTGTGAGGCCCTTGGGCGCGCTCATGTGCAGATCTGCATCGACGATGGCCATGTTGGGCAGCAGCTCGTAATCGGCCAGGGGGTATTTAACGCCGGTCTTTTCATCCGTGATCACGGCAAAGGGCGTAACCTCGGAGCCTGTGCCCGCGGAAGTGGGAATGGCGATAAAATAGGCCTTTTCGCCCATCCTTGGGAAGGTGTATACGCGCTTGCGGATATCCACGAAGCGCATGGCCATATCCATAAAATCCGCCTCGGGGTGCTCGTACATCACCCACATGATCTTAGCCGCATCCATGGCGGAGCCGCCGCCCAGGGCGATGATCACATCGGGCGCAAAGGCGCGCATCTGTTCCGCACCCTCCTTGGCGCAGGCCAGGGTGGGATCGGGCTCCACGTTGAAGAAGCAAGTATGGGTTATACCGATCTCGTCCAGTTTATCCGTAATGGGCTTGGTGAAGCCATTATGATAGAGGAAGCTATCCGTAACGATGAAGGCCTTGCGCTTATGCATCACGGTTTTGAGTTCATCCAGGGCCACGGGCAGGCAGCCCTTCTTGATATATACCTTTTCAGGTACGCGGAACCAAAGCATGTTTTCCCTCCTTGCAGCCACGGTTTTGATGTTTAGCAGGTGCTTGACGCCCACGTTTTCCGAAACGCTGTTGCCGCCCCAGGAGCCGCAGCCCAGGGTGAGGGAGGGGGCCAGCTTGAAGTTATAAAGGTCACCGATGCCGCCCTGCGCGGAGGGGGTGTTGACCAGCACGCGGCCCGTCTTCATGCGGTTGCAGAAGGCATCCAGCCGCTCCTTCTGGACGATGGGGTCGATGTAGATGGAGGAGGTATGGCCGTAACCGCCATCCGCGATGAGGCGCTCCGCCTTGTTGAAAGCCTCATCGATATCCTTCACCTTGTACAGCGCCAACACGGGCGAGAGCTTTTCGTGGGCGAATTCCTCAGAGGGCTCCACGCTCTCCACCTCGCCGATGAGGATCTTGGTGCTCTCGGGCACCTCTATGCTGGCCATTTGGGCGATGGTGTGTGCGCTCTGGCCCACAATCTTGGCGTTGAGCGCGCCATTGATGAGAATGGTCTTGCGGACTTTATCGAGCTCCTCCCCTTTAAGGAAGTAGCAGCCGCGCTTGGCGAATTCCGCCTTGACCGCCTTATAGATGGATTCCGGCGCGAGCACGGCCTGCTCGGAGGCGCAGATCATGCCGTTGTCAAATGTTTTGGAGTGGATGATAGAGTTCACGGCCAGCAGGATATCGGCGCTCTCGTCGATAATGGCGGGCACGTTGCCGGCGCCTACGCCCAGGGCAGGCTTGCCGCTGGAATAGGCCGCCTTTACCATACCGGGGCCGCCGGTGGCCAGAATCAGATCCGCCTTTTGCATTACGGCTGTGGAAAGCTCCAGCGTAGGTGTGTCGATCCAGCCGATAATGCCTTCGGGCGCGCCCGCGGCCACGGCCGCTTCCAGCACAGCCTTGGCCGCGGCGATGGTGGAACGCTTGGCCCTGGGGTGGGGACTGATGATGATGCCGTTGCGCGTTTTTAGGCAGATCAGCGTTTTAAAGATAGCGGTAGAGGTAGGGTTGGTGGTGGGGATGACCGCCGCGATCACGCCGATTGGCTCGGCAATGGTCATGACGCCAAAAGCGTCGTCCTGCTCGATCACGCCGCAGGTTCTGGTATTCTTATAAGCGTTATAGATATATTCGGCGGCGTAGTGGTTTTTGATGACCTTATCCTCGACGATGCCCATGCCCGTTTCTTCCACGGCCATTTTGGCCAGGGGTATGCGCAGGCGGTTGGCTGCGGTGGCCGCGGCCAGGAAGATGCGATCCACTTGCTCCTGCGTATAGGAAGCAAAGGCTTCCTGCGCTCGGCGCACCCGCGCGAAGGCTGAATCTAAGGCCTCCATGCTGTCTACAATGGGGTATTGCACATTGGTTTCCATATTTTCCTCCTATAATTTGAAAGTCTAAAGCGACTTTGTTATTCTTTTGTCTAATTCTACTTGCATCGGGCGAATAGAGGTAATATAAATGCGGCATATAGATATCCGAATATCGATAGATGAAGAACGCTTTTTTCGTGGTAATCCAAGGGCAATGAGGGCTAATCCTAAGATTGTTAAGGTTTAGTCAATCTTTCTAGTATATTATAATTCTAAATTGATTATATAGATTTTTATATTTATATTTCCTAAACATCACGCTTTATGGACGGGTAAAATACGGAAAAGACCGCTAAGACCCTTTAATCTTGGCCGATATTACCCTAAAAGACTCTATCTTGAAACTTATATGTCCATCCCCAAACAAAACGGCCTCTATAGCGGTTGGGGGTGACGGCGGAGAGGAGGCGGGTAGGGCCGGGGAGGCAGGCAAGGACTTTGCCGCAGTAGTGGCGGGGATGAGGTTCGCTCCCTGGCAGCCCGCTCCGGGCAGGTGCGGCAGAGATCCAGGACGTGGGGGCACATTGTCGCCTCTACCCAGGAGAGAACGCCTCCACCGAGGAGCTGGCCGCACAGTTCGAGTAGATCGCCGATATGTTCAATGGCTTAGGCAGGAAGGAGTAAGCATCATCGATCGCAAGCGAAAAGAGCACCGAATGGCCCACGGAAGCAGCCATGCGGTGTTTTGCTTGTTGCCCCAAAGCGGGGATGCGTGGTAAACTGTTATTTTGGAGGATAACCGACATGAAAAATGAAACGGTAGATATACAGGAGAAAATCGCTAAGCTGCTGGCTTTGGCTGAAAGCCCCAATGAGCACGAGGCCAAGGCCGCCCTTTTGAAGGCCCGTACCCTGATGGCGGAGCATAAGCTACGGCCTGAGCAGCTACGGCCGGCCGAGCAATCGCGGCTCATCAAAAGGACGATCGGCATTACCTGTACCAAAATGACCAATGCTTGGGCCACGAGGCTCTCTGCCATTGTGGCCGAGTATTATTGCTGCAAGGCTTTTCGCAGCCAGCGGGCCGGGGCCAAAAAGGTGAGCATCGGCTTCATCGGCCTGGAAGAGGATTTCGAGGTGTGCGTGCGCATCTTCCGGTATGCCTTTGCGTATGTGGCGGCTCGCTGCAAGGCGATTAAGGCGGAAAACAAAGAGATGTATCCCGCCTCCGCCCTGCGCGCCATGGCGGATGAATATGGCAACGGCTTTTGCGCCGGCCTCAAGGATGCCTTCATGGAGCAGCAGCAGGCCCACCAGAGCTGGGCGCTCGCGCTATCTGTCCCGCAGCCGGTGCTTGAACTTTGGAAGGGTATGGGCAAATCCTCCCGTTTCGGAAACGCCGTGCGGGATGACAGCCGCTTTGCCACGGAGGGATATCAGGATGGCAAGCGCTTCGACCCTTCCGTGAAGCTGGGTCAGGGCGAGCAGGAGGCAGCTCTGGCCAATTGAGCGCAGGGCAGCAACGACGAATCCGAATAGGAGGCCCATCGCTTTATGAAAAAGAAAATCGCCGTGATGAGCCTGTGCTTTACCACGCTGCTGTATATGGTGCTCACCGTGGCGGTGGCGGATCTCTTGGCGGCCTTCCCGGATACGCCTGCGGATACGGTGTTGCTGGTGCTGATGCTGCCCAATCTCACCGGCATCGTTGGCATAATTGCGATCCCCTTTTTGGCGCGGCGCTTGTCCAGCAAGTCGCTGTCCCTGCTGGGGCTGGTGCTCCTTTGCACGGGCGGGGCGATGGGCCTGCTCTTTCACCATAGCCTGGCCGTGCTGCTGGCAGCCGGCTGCGTTATGGGCCTCGCCTATGGCGTCATCAGCACGCTGTATCCCATGCTGGTCAACGCATATTTCTCGGGTGCTGAGCGGATCGAGGTAATGGGCGTTTGCGCCGGCATGCTGCAGCTGGGGCGGTTGGCCTCGTCGCTGATCGGCGGCTATCTGGCCCGGGCGCATTGGTATAATGTATATTGGACCTTTGGCTTTGCCTTAATCGCGCTGGTTCTGGTGGCGCTGCTGCTGCCTAAAGACCGTGAGCCGGAAGGCAGCCAGGCGGATGGGGGAGACGCAGCCTCCCTGCGCAAGGGCAGCGTGTGGAAGCTCTCCTTCTTTGCCGCCGCCTTTGCCTGCCTTTATTTTGTCATTTCAACAGATGGTTCGCTGTATATCGAGGGTCACGGCCTGGGTGCATCCGATCTCACGGGTTGGCTCAATTCCCTCTCCTGTGGAGTGGCGGGCGTGGTTGCCGCCCTCTATGGCCGTATCAGCCGCCTAAGCGGCCGCTTTACCCTGGCAGCCGCCTTTGGCCTAATCGGCGTGGGATACCTCTTCGCGGGCAGCTTTGTGGGCTTGTTCGGCGCGGTGATCGCCTTCCTGGCCGGGGCGCTGGCTACCGCCCTTTTTACGCCCTGGCTGATGACGGCTATTTCCGATGCCGCCGGCTCCCACCATGCGCCCACGGCTACAGCCATCGTGCTCACCTGCGTCAACGTAGGCTATTTCGTTTCCCCCTATGTGACAGAGCCTTTGGGGCTGCTGTTCGGGGGCGGCAGCGCTGCCGCCTTTGCT
>DHOI01000005.1:21018-21221 GCA_002409725.1 Christensenella sp. UBA5394 | reverse complement strand
GGCGGCAGCGCTGCCGCCTTTGCTGCTGCGGGCACGGCTTCCCTGGCCTTTTGTCTCGTTACGATGCTGCTGTGCAAAAAGCGCCCTTTGGCATGATCCGGAATTAAATGTCATCAATAAATAGGCCGCACCGCGCGCAAACTAAGACGCGGAATGCTGTTCCGCACATTACTAAAGGAGGCATTGCAATGGCGAGGAAAGGT
>DHOI01000005.1:20451-20753 GCA_002409725.1 Christensenella sp. UBA5394 | reverse complement strand
GGGGCGCTGTCACCGCCCGCGATTGCGGAAGGATGGTGCAAAAAGCCATCGAGATCGCCGAAAGGTCGGTTGCAGAGAGGTAATTCCCAAAGGATCGGTCCGGATCATCCATTCTCCTTGGTAAAGAGGGAGCCATAACGGCTCCCTCGCCTATGCCCGGCGCTCGCTCGCACGGCATAAAGCTGTTTTGCATAATATGAAAGAAGCAGCCGGACCGAATTATTTTCAAAAGAGGGCTTGCAAAAAGTCTGTAAATGATGTATCATAATTCGCGTACCATTCCTCCTTAGCTCAGTCGGTAG
>DHOI01000005.1:19984-20244 GCA_002409725.1 Christensenella sp. UBA5394 | reverse complement strand
TTCGAGTCCAACAGGGGGAGCCAAAAGAGAATAACCGCCATTTGGCGGTTATTCTCTTTTATCCCTTTTATTTGATTCAACCCCAACAGCCTACTTTAACAGCCGCATGTGGCTGTTAACTGTTGCGAAGCCGAGCGCCCGCAGTGCGGGGCCAAGCGAGGCGGAGCAAGGGCACAAGCAGGGAGCTTAAGGAAGGCGATTACGCCGACGGGAAGCGACCATACTTTGCCCCGTATGTGTCGTTGGTTCGAGTCCAACAG
>DHOI01000005.1:0-19801 GCA_002409725.1 Christensenella sp. UBA5394 | reverse complement strand
CAGGGTCGTTGGTTCGAGTCCAACAGGGGGAGCCAATTATCACTGACAATATAGATATTGTCTCAAATAGGACTGCCGTTGCGGGCTTTTTTGATGCTTTTACCGCCATTTCAAAAAAAGGTGGTTCCGTAGATATTTTCGAGCCTTTTCGGGAAAACGCATGACGCGAACGCATGAACTTTCCTGTAAGCAAAAACGCCGGTATGGACTTCAAAATCCATGCCTGCGTTTTGCGTTCTTTCCGCTAAAGCATATCCAACAGCAGCAGCATCCGTATCCCAACCGCAAACCCCGATTTGTATATGGCAGGCTGATCTGTAGCCGCCAAGTCGAACTCCAATTGGAAGTATTCCTACAAAAGCGCCATATCCTCATCGCTGATCGAGATCGTATCCAGTTTACGCCTTAACTCCGCATGTCGCTGATGCCATCTCAGATACCCATCATTTTCCCTTCGCAGCGTCTCCGCGCAATTTTCCAACCGTTCGTCAATGAAGCCCCTGAAGCTATCTTTAAACATGCCATGCCCTCCCGTTCCACGCATCAAGAACCGGAGCACATGGTTTCGTTACTCGGAACAGGCGGGCGGCGACGCGATCACGTTCCTATAGCACTTTCAAAACATGGATTTCGTTACCGCAATATAGTATCTGCTTTCTTTCAACGGCCATAGCCGGGATGCGTCCGATTTGAACACACGGCCCTGCTCTAAAACGACATCAGAACATGATTAGAACGCGGACGTGAAGAGTACGATCGACACAATACTCAAAGCGTTTGTCGAGCAGATCATCACAAAGGATGACGGGATAGAGATACGCTTCAAGTGTGGGGTGGCAACGGAGCCTCGTTGGTAAATCTGAAACAGAACTTCTTGACAATAGTATAAATGTGCTATATTCTACTTATATAATATATAGGAGGTTTCCTATGTCTCTTCGAATGGCCATCCTCGGTCTTGTCAGTTACAAGGAAATGTCCGGCTATGATATCAACAAGCTGTTTGCCGGGAGCCTAAAATTCTTTTTCTCCGCGCAGCAAAGCCAGGTCTATCGTGAATTAAACACGCTGAAGAAGGACGGTTTCATCATCGAGCGGCGCGAAGAGCAGTCGAGCCGTCCGTCTAAAAACATGTTCTCCATTACGGAAGACGGCAAAACAGTATTATATGATTGGCTGATGGAATGCGGCGAAGAGCAGCACTTTGCGCAGCGGCTTCCTTATATATTCAAGATATTTTTTGCCGCAAAGATCCCGGACGAAGCGCTGCTTTCCTCGCTGGAGCGGTTTCGCGCGCTGTCCATTGCCAAACGCGAACGGTTGCAAGTTGCCTATGACCACAAGGCGGATCTACTGATCCCGTATGACGTTACGGACGACGATTTCTTTTATTGGGAACTGACTATAGATTACGGTCTGTCGATCTTCACTATGTACCTTGAGTGGGTCGATCGAAGCATCGCGTCGCTCAAAAAGCGCATGGCGCAAAAAGCACTGGCGGCAGGCGAGTCGTAAAATCTCGCTGCGAATCATAAAAACATCATTAGAAACGGAGGTCGAAACTGTGGCACTGCGAAAGAAGATTGTTCAGCTTGCCAAGATGATTGGTGGGACGACGGGTATCATCAACAAGATCGATGAGAACGCACCGGAATACTATGGTCTTGCAGGCGTTGTGAGCGATGAGATGGCGGAAGTCGCGCTGGGTATGGGTCTGCGCAAGTTCCGCAATATCGAGGAGATCGCCGCCCGCTGCGGCAAACCCGTTGATGAGGCGTATAAGCTTGCGCTTCAGCTTTCGGACGTGGGTATCTGCAAGGTATTTAACCGCGAGGGCAAGGACATATTTATGATCGAGGTTTTCGCCCCCGGCGTTCTCGAATTGATGGTTGCGAACCGCGAGCAGTTTGAGACGCATCCGGAGATCGGGCGGGCATTTGAAGAATACACGCGTAAGCGTCTAGCGCCACTGGCTCCTTTGCTCGCGCATGGCGCCGGACTTGTGCGCGTATTGCCCGCCGAACGTGCCTTGGAAGGTGTGGAAGGCGTAAAATACTGGGAACGCATTTCCTACTGGCTGGACAAAAGCGAAAAGTTCGCCATAGCCCCCTGCATGTGCCGCGCTACACGCCGCCATATGGACGAAGGCTGCGGTCATCTGGAGCATGATATGTGTCTTTCCATCGGAGAAACCGCCGCATACAATATCCGCACAGGTAAGGGCCGAGAGATCTCGCGGGAGGAAGCCAAGCGGATCGTTGAATGGGCGGAGGATAACGGCTTCGTTCACGAAGCGCCGAACCTCTGGGGCAACGAAGAAATACCGGCAATTTGTAATTGCTGCAACTGTTCATGCTTCTCCCTACGTGTAGCAACTATGATGAACGCGCCCGATGTGGTGCGCAGCAATTTCTATGCAGTACAGGACAATGAAAAGTGCGCGGCTTGCGGCGTCTGCGTGGAGATTTGCCCGACGAATGCCAGAAAGCTGGGACAGAAACTCTGCGCGATCAAGCCGCTTAAGATTAAGGCGGAGCCGTCACCTCGTGATCGGATATGGAGCGAGAAATATTGGAACATAGATTATCGGGAAAACCGGCAAGACGTAGATGCATACGGCTCGTCCCCCTGCAAAGCAGAATGCCCGGCGCATATCAGCGTACAAGGTTATATTCGGCACGCCGCGGAAGGCCGTTATCGTGATGCGCTGGAACTGATCAAGCGTGAGAATCCCTTTCCTGCCGTCTGCGGCCGCATCTGTCCACACGCCTGCGAATCCGCCTGTACCCGCGGAACCGTCGATGCGCCGATCGCCATCGATGAGATCAAAAAGTTCATCGCCGACTGTGAGCTCAATGCCGAAGATCGCTATGTACCGGGAAAACTCCGCGAATATGATAAAAAGCTGGCCGTGATCGGTTCCGGCCCTGCTGGGTTGAGCTGTGCCTATTATGCCGCAGTACAAGGCTATCAGGTCACGGTGTTCGAAAAAGAAGATCGCGTCGGCGGCATGATGACGCTCGGCATACCGTCATTCCGTTTGGAAAAGGATGTGGTCAACGCGGAGATCGACATTCTCAGAGAGCTGGGCGTAACATTTAAGACCGGCGTGGAAGTCGGCAAGGACGTCAGCCTGCAGCAGCTTCGGGAGCAAGGCTACGTCGGCTTCTATCTGGCCATCGGTGCACAGGGGGGGCGGGCGCTTCACGTTCCTGGGGAGGATGCACAAGGCGTTTTGACGGGCATCCGTTTTCTCAAGGACGTGAATCTTGGCAAGGATGTGCGGCTTTCCGGAAACGTCGTTGTGATTGGCGGCGGCAACGTCGCCATCGACGTGGCGCGTACGGCCATCCGCGTAGGTGCAAATAGCGTTCATATGTACGCATTGGAAAGCCGGGAGGAAATGCCCGCGTTGCCTGAGGAGATCGAGGAAGCCGAGGCTGAGGGAATCGTCATTCATAACGGCTGGGGTCCCAAGGAGATTCTTGCTGAAAACGGTCATGTGCATAAGCTGATCTGCAAGCGTTGTGTTTCTGTATTCGACGAGAACCATCGTTTTTCACCGAAGTATGACGAGGATACTATAGTGACTTGCGACGCGGATACCGTTCTCGTGTCCATCGGTCAATCCGTTGAATGGGGCAGACTGCTGGACGGTACAAAGGTCGAGCTTAAGAAGAACGGTACTGCTGTTGCGGATCCGTTTACCTACCAAACCGGCGAAGCGGATCTCTTTGTCGGCGGAGACGCCTTTACTGCACCTAAGTTTGCCATCGACGCCATTGCAGCGGGCAAGGAAGGCGCAGTCTCCCTGCATCGCTTTGCATGGCCGGGCCAATCGCAGACGCTCGGCCGCGACCGCCGCGAGTACCGGGCGCTCGACACGGATAATGTTGAGGTGGAAGGCTTCGACAACACCCCGCGTCAAACCTCCGGTCACAGCAGCGCAAACAGCAAGACCTTCCGCGACGATCATTTGACGTTTACGGAGGAACAGCTGAAGAAAGAAACCGATCGCTGCCTCGGCTGCGGCGGAATCACTGTGGATGAACAAAAGTGTCTGGGATGCGGCCTGTGCGTGCTCAAATGCAAGTTTGACGCTATCAAGCTCATCCGCAAGTATGACGACGATGCGGTGAACTTTGATAAGGTAGCCGTCAAGGTGGCGCCTTATGCCGTAACGAGAACCGCAAAGATCATAGCGGGCTCCGTCAAACGGACGATCAAAGGCGAAGAATAGAACGTGTGAGCGGCGGTTACGGAGGGATTCAGGCATATGCATGAACTCGGAGTCGTTAAGGCGGTTATTCAGACGGTAGAGAGCATCATGGTACAAGAAAAGCTGGAGACGGTACAGAAGATCGTTCTGGAGATCGGTGAACTGTCCGGTGTAGTGCCTGCTTATCTGGAAGCTTGCTATCCGGCCGCCGTATACAATACCGCTATGGAACATACGGAACTTGCGATAGAAACGATCCCCGGCATGGCGCGCTGTATTCGCTGCAACGAGCTGTTTCGCGCCTACGAGCAAGACTTCATCTGCCCGCACTGCGGTGGCAAAGATCTGGAGGCCGTCAGCGGCAAGGAGCTTATGATCAAACAAATCGTCGGATATTGAACACAAATGCGATATCTGAAGGAGATTTACATGGATACATTACGGATCATTGAAGTAAAGCAGAGCATTTTTGCGGACAACAATGCAGAAGCGGATCGCATTCGCGCCAAACTCAAAGCGGAAAAGACCTTTCTGCTGAATCTGATGGCAGGCCCGGGCGCGGGCAAAACCACCACGCTCATGCGCACCATCGAGCTGCTCAAGGACAGATTGCGTATCGGCGTCATGGAAGCGGATATTGATTCCGCCGTAGACGCCGAAAAGGTTCAGACTACGGGCGTAAAGACCATTCAGCTGCACACCGGGGGCATGTGCCATCTGGACGCAGGTATGACGGAGCAGGGATTAATGGAGCTTGGTACTAAGGAATTGGATCTAGCGGTACTTGAAAATGTGGGCAACCTTGTCTGTCCCGCCGAGTTCGATACGGGCGCTGTAAAAAATGTGGCCATCCTCTCCGTTCCGGAAGGGGATGACAAACCGCTGAAATATCCACTCATGTTTGAGGTGTGCCATGCGCTGCTCATCAACAAGATCGACGTGCTGCCTTACTTTGATTTTGATATGGAAAAGGTCGTAGAGTATGCGCATATGCGAAATCCGAACCTTGCCATATTCCCCATTTGTGCCAAAACAGGCGAAGGGATGGAATCATGGGCGGCCTGGCTAGAAAATGAGGTTGCGGCTTGGAACGCATAACCGTGAACGTCGTTTGACCAATGATAGCCCATGTCCATCACGTGGCAATTGCCAACTATTAGTTGTTTCTTCCTGTGCGATACACCGTTTGACCGCTTCTTGGCATAAAGAACGCTGATTTTATTTAAAAGTTAGCGTTCTTTTCCTGTACAGCGGATATGGTAAAATACCAACAAATAATAAAGGCAACACAATAAATAGTAAACATGTGCTCTGATTGCCATGACAAACTTGCAAAACACAGATAGGCACGCTATGATACTTTTGAAGGGTATATATGGAACAACCGGGCATATAAATATGGATATCATGTTTTCGAGGTCAACAAAAGCTATGCGACTTTTAATAATAGAAGATGACACAGCATTATGCGATGCGCTCAGACTGCATATGACCAAAGAGGGATATGCTGTTGATATTTGCCAGGATGGCTTAGATGCGGGATACTATCTGAAAGATGGTTCGTATAGCCTGATCCTGTTGGATAGGATGCTTCCCGGCATGGACGGCCTTACGCTCCTAAAAAAGCTGCGGTCTATGGGCTGCACAACGCCGGTGTTAATGCTTACGGCAATGGATGCGATCCATGACCGAACGGATGGGTTGGATGCCGGCGCGGATGATTACCTGGTGAAGCCCTTCGCTATGCCGGAGCTTTTATCGCGTATTCGCGCGCTTTTGCGCCGCCCGGCGGCAATGCGAGAGCCAGCTGTATTGGATTTTTGCGATTTATCTCTTAACGTCAGGGAACACAGGCTGATTCGGGCCGATAAACAGGTATCGCTTTCAATGAAGGAAACATCCCTGCTTGAACTCTTCTTTGAAAACCCGGATAAGGTGCTGTCCCGCGCAACGATCCTTGCGCGGGTATGGGGCGGCGACGATGCTGTAGAGGATGGCAATGTGGATAATTATGTTTACTTCGCAAGGCGGCGGTTCAAGGCTCTGGAGGCCAATGTTTCCATTAAATCTGTTCATGGCGTAGGATACACGATGATCAAGGGGCGGGCCAATGGATGAAAGGCAAATCCGCAGTCGATTGGTACGGCTTTATATCATTACGACGGCGCTAACCCTGGCGGTGGTTTTTGTAGCTACCACGCTGCTCTCTGTCCGTGAGGTGCGCCAAAAGGACAGAGAAGGCTTTTTTGTGCGCTTTACCGCCATAGCAGAAAAGCTGCAAACGGAACCGTCGTTGCGGCATAGCCTATTAAAAGAATATGAGCAGGAGAACCGGATGACGTTCGCTGCTACGGATTCCGGGCTTTCGCTGCAATATAACAGCGGCGATGCGCCCGCGCGCAGCGAGCTTCTGGAGAAGATCCGGGCACTTGCCCTTTCAGAGGGCCTTGACATTACGATACTTCCGCTCACCACGCAACGAAGGACAAGCCCGATATTTCAATTTCAGTATGACGGAAAAAGCTATTTCGGCGCTGCCAGCGTGATTCCGATACAAAACTCCTTTCGTACGCTTGTGGCCGCACAGGAGGTCAACGATGGGTGGAATTGGCGCTTTGGGTTTTATGGGATCGCTTACCTTATCAGCGTTTTGATATTGAGTCTTGTCGGCATATGGCTAATCGATAAAGCCCTGCGCCCTGCTATGGAGAGCCGGATACGGCAAACGGAGTTTGTTGCCGCGGCCTCACACGAGCTACGCTCGCCGTTGGCGGTGATACAAGCAAACGCCGCCACGGTGGCCGATATGCCGGATCATTCTTTGGCGGCGGCGGAAGCCATATCCGCCGAATGCGCACGGATGTCACGCCTGATCTCCGATATGCTGCTGCTTGCTTCTGCCGATGCAAAAAATTGGCCGGTTACACTTGCGCCTTTGGAGCCGGACACTTTGCTTCTGAATGTATATGAAGCTTATTTGCCTGTGTGTGCAAAACGCGGCTTTCGCCTCGAATTGGACTTGCCGGAGGAACCGCTGCCAAAAATCCAAGGCGACGCAGAGAGGCTATCCCAGGTACTTGGTATCCTGCTCGACAACGCCATGAATTATAGCGAAGCGGCAGCACAAAAGTCTATTACGCTTGCGGCCCAGGTTCAGAGAGAACGACTTTTTGTAAACGTCATCGACCATGGCGCAGGCATACCGGATGAACAGAAGCCCCATATATTCGACCGCTTTTATCGGGGCGACCGTTCCCGCAAAACCAAGCAGCACTTTGGCTTGGGCCTGGCCATTGCAAAAGAACTCATTCTGCTGCATAACGGAAGAATCACCGTTTCGGCTACGCCGGGTGGTGGAAGTACATTTACGATAATTCTTTAGTTCTTCAAATGGAGAGGCGCGCCGAGTAGGGCGTGTTTTTCCATTTAGAGGATTTTTAGATTTTTTATTGGTATGCTGTTTGCATAATCCCGAAGGAGGTTGACATGCACTTGAAAAAAATTATAGCTACGTTTTTAGTGTTTACTTTGCTTTTATCCTGTTACGCTTGCTCAAAGCCATCCGGCCAGAGAGCAAGTATTGAAAGCAAGGGCCGTTATATGGAGGATAAAATCTCCCTGCCACTGCCTGATGACGCTACCCAGCAGGCGCTTATCGGCATGAACGCTACCGCAAACGGCATGGAGTATTTCACCATGTCCAGCAGCGGTACGGAAGGCAGCTATCATACCTTCTATTACCGCCATACCATAGCTGATGACGGCAGTATATCCACCACGCCTGAGAAATGGCTGGAGGACTGCGCGCCTCAGTCGGGCAACCAACTCTCATTGGTTCGGGCGGCGGATGGAACCCTGTATTTTACCTTTGGCGACTATGATGAAAACAGCAAGGCACAAAACCATATTTTCATCAGCAGAGACGACGGGCAGACGTGCTTTGAACTGAAGGGAAACGGAATTGGCGTTTGCAGCATGATCGTGGCGCTTGCGCCGCTCGATGATGGTCGCATCGCCGTGCAGGACATGGACGGCAGCGTGCTGTTGCTGGATGCGGAAGGGAACCTTGCCGACGAACTGGGGGCGGGCGCTTATAACGGCGGCATTGCGGCCTATGAGAATAAGGTCGCTGTTCTTGCGCCCTCCGGGAAGGCAGTCCGCGTATACGACCTGACCGGCAGCGAAAGCGTGGACTGGGATATTGATATTCCGGAAGACAGCGCTTCCAAAATGGAGTTTTCGGATGACGGTACACTGTATCTTGCCTGCCCAAGCGGGCTTTATAGCCACACCCCGGATGGTACGATCTGGGAAATATTTGTGGATGGGGATACGACCAATCTGGGCATCCCAAGCTTTTATATCAGCTATCTTGCAGTGATTAGAGGCGAAAAGGATGTTATTTACGTTGCGGATTATGAAGATGGCCTATACCGCTACGCCTATGATCCCGAAGCCGCGCAGATCGCCAGCATGGAGCTTGATGTATTCTCCCTGGTGGAAAACGATATGGTACGCCATGCAATGGTCGCCTTCAACAGGCAGCGCAGCGATGTAAAGGTGAAATATACCGTGGCTTCCGATCTTGCGGGCGGCGGTACAAACGCCGATTATATCAAGGCGCTCAACACGGGGCTTCTTGCAGGTGATGGCCCGGATGTGATCATTCTTGACGGTCTGCCGCTTGACTCCTATATCGAAAAGGGCGTACTTGCGGATATCGGGGAAGTGGTGAGCAGCGCCGACGCGATGCTGCCCAATATTCGGCAGGCATATGAAGAGAATGGAGTGCTTTATGCGATTCCGCTGGGGATACGCCTCCCCGTGGCGATTACGAAAGGGGATGTGAATGCCTTTGCTTCCCTTTCGGCGCTTGCGGATGCGGCGGAAGCTACAACCGGCGCTGACGTGCTCTCTTCGATTGCCTACTCCTACGAGACGCTTTCTACTATGCTGCTCGAAAATTATGGGGATGCGCTGTATTCAGGCGATGATGTGAAAGCGTTTTTGCAGGGCGCGAAACGCATATCCGACAGCATAGGCAGTACAGAGGCGCTGGGTGAGGGGCTGGATTTATCGTTCCAAATATCGGAAGATGAGTTGCATGAAATGCTCCTTGCGGATCAGTTTTTTCCACAAATCTACGCATACGTGCTGGGAAAGGCACAGAGCACAATATTTGATATCGGCGGCCTCGATGACTCCGCATGCATGGCAGGAACTTCCGTAGCTGAGCAGTACGGCGGCTCGCTTTGCGGAATCGGGGGGCGGTTTATGGCAGTAGGGCTCGCGGGGGTCAACAAGGCAAGCGGCGAGCTGGAAACGGCCAAGGATTTTTTGCGCATGCTGCTCAGCCTTGAGATTCAGGGCTCGCAAAGCTACCGTAGCCGCTGCTTCCCGGTAAATCAGGAAGCGCTTGCGTCCTTGTTCGCGAAGGAATCCTCCAACTGCAGCACCGGCTACCACGTGGATGACGAGCACGAGGTGTATGGCGAATGGCCTTCCGCTCCCATGCGGGCACAGATCATGCGCATGATTGAGCAGGCGAATACGCCCATGACGGATAACGCCGAATTGAAAGGCATGCTGCTCCCGGCGATCGTATCGTATCTGGATGGCAGCCGTACCCTGGACGAAGCGGCGGAGGCTGTCACAAGCGTTTTATCCACCTATCTTTTGGAATAAATGATGCGTGCGCGGAAGCATTTAAAAATCGGCAGGGAAGCAAGGGCGGCTCTTTGCTTCCTTGCACCCAGCTTAGGCGGGATTCTGATGATGGCTGTGATTCCCACGCTGGATGTGGTGCGGCGCTCCCTTTTCTCAGCCATGGGCAATAAGTTTGTGGGCCTTGAGAATTTCGCTTCTGTGCTGACGAACGAATCCTTTTTCCTCGCCGTGAAAAACACAGGGCGCTTTCTCCTGCTGTGCATTCCGCTGCTGCTGACGCTTTCGCTGCTGACGGCGAGCCTCCTTATGCGGCAGAGGTGGTGTCAAAGCCTGTTAAAAACCACCTATCTGCTGCCTATGGTGATCCCTGTGACCAGCGTAGTGCTGATTATCCAGGCGGTGTTCAGCAAAAACGGCTTACTTTCCGCCCTGTGCACCCTGTTTGGAAAAACGCCTGTGGACTGGCTCAACAGCGAATATGCGTTTTTTGTACTGGTGTTGTGTTATCTTTGGAAGAACTTTGGTTATAACGTGGTGCTATGGATGGCTGGGCTTTCCGCCATTCCAAACGAATTATATGAGGCGGCGCGGATCGACGGCGCAAATGAATGGCAGTGCTTCCTCCATATCACCTTGCCGCAGTTGAAGCCCACGGTGTTTATGACGACGGTGCTTGCGCTGATTAATTCCTTCAAGGTGTTTCGAGAAGCATATCTGGTGGCGGGCAGGTACCCTCACAACAGTATCTATATGCTTCAGCATATTCTCTCCAACTGGTTCACAAACCTTGATATGCAGAAGATCAGCGCCGCGGCAGTGTTGCTAATGGCGGCGATTTGCCTCGCGGTATTCTTTATCGCCCGGCTTTCCGCCCGTAAGGGGGAATCATTATGAAGCGGCGGCTGTTTCCATCTATTCTCCTGTTCATTCTTGCCATATTCGTTTGGTATCCCTTGTGCATGCTTCTGACCGGCGCATTGACTAGAACCGGTGAACTGGCGCAGCGGTTGTCCGGCGTGCTTGGTAATACGTCCGAGCTGGCCTCTTGGCCGCTGGTTACATTACGGCCGACTATGAAACATGTCGTAGAGCTTCTTTTGGATACGCCGGCGTTCTATCGGGTGTTTTGGAACTCCATCATACAGACCGCGCCCTCCGTGCTGGGACAGATTCTCATCGGCGCGCCTGCCGCCTGGGCGCTGGCCCAATATGATTTTCGGGGCAAAAATGCCGTTACGTGGCTGTATATCATACTGATGATTTTGCCCTTTCAGGTTACGATGGCCTCCAGTTATATCGTTCTCAATGCGCTGGATTTGGTGGATACGCATCGCGCGATCATATTGCCCGCCATATTTTCCGCCTTCCCCGTATTCATTATGTCGAAGTTTTTTGGGAAGATACCGGAATCTGTTCTGGAAGCGGCAAGAATAGATGGCGCTGGGGAATTCCGTTTGTTTATTGCTATCGGCTTGCCACTAGGTGCCCCGGGTGTTCTGAGTGCGGCGCTGTTGGGTTTTGTGGAATGCTGGAATGCCGTCGAGCAGCCTGTGACGTTTCTGAAAACCGCTTCGCTGTATCCGCTTTCGATATTTCTTCCGCAAACCACATTAGAAAACGCAGGCGTATCCTTTGTGTGCGCGCTGATCGCGCTGCTGCCCGCGGTACTCATTTTTTTATGGGGGCAGAAGTATTTGGAACAAGGCATCATTGCCTCCGGATTAAAGGAGTGACTTATGCAAAATACGCTTATGAAAACAAAAGAAAAAGCAGCCATTCGTATGGACGGGCTTGGCGCATATGTGAAAAGCGAACTCCGGCGCAAACCAAAACGGGAAAAGCTGACGCTTGCGGAACGGGCAAAACGCGGCCTTATTTGGTTTTTTTGCATCATGCTTATGTTGACCTTTGTATCCAGGGCCGCAAGCGAAGCGCTGGTTGCAAAGGTGACGGTCAAGGGCGTATCCGGCGGCGTGATTAACAAAAGCGTTTCCGGCATAGGCATATGGTCGGCGGCGGATGCCATGCAACAGCGCGCAGAATTTACCGGGCTTAGGCTGGACACGATCTATGTACAAGCGGGCGATGCAGTAAAACAAGGCGACCCTCTGTATGCGTATGAAATGAAAGCAATCGCGGATATGCAGGCGGAATTGTCCGGTAAGATTGACCAATACAAGCTCCAGATCAAACAGCTGAAAACAGGCCGGAGCGATTTGGCAGAAAGCGCTGCCCTTTCCCTTTCTCAGGCACAGCGTGACCTTATGATAGCGCAAAGCAAGCTGAATAACGCCGCGGCCGAAATTGCGAACGAGAAGCGTCAGGCCTACGAGGAAGCGCTTTTTGCTTATCAGACCCAGACGGGGCAGCGCGATAGCCAGATAGGCACGGCACAACAGGCGGTGGCAGCGGCGCAGGCGGCCCTCGATCCCAGCGACCCCTCCACGCAGACGGCGCTGGACGAGGCGCAGGCGGCATTGGCTGCATTATCGGCACAATGGGACACAGCGCTGGAAGAGCCGCTGCGCAAGCTGAATCAGGCGCAGGATGCGTGGAGCCGCATACAAAGCGCCACTTACGATTACACCTTGGACCTTGCTTCCTATCGCGACGCTGTAACAAGCGCCGAACGCGCCTTGGAGACGGCGCAGTTCAACTATACCCAGGCAAGGGAAAACGATGGTGACGCCAATGCCAACATCGGCTATCAGATGGATAGTGTGGAGCTATATATAGACGCGGAACAGGAAAAGTACGATGCTTTATCCGTACTATCCGAACAGGATGGCGTCGTATATGCGGATTCGGATGGAGTTGTAACAGCGATAAGCTCGCAGCCCGGCAGCCTGAGTACCGGCGACGCCATTGTAACGCTCAGTACGGAAGGGCTTGTGCTTACCATGAAATTGCCCGCCAAACAGGCCGAAAACTTTTCCATTGGCGATGCCGTGACTTTAATGCAGGATGGAAAAGCGCAAAAAGATAAGCTGGCAATCTTAAAAATCAGCGCACCGGATGCGGAAGGAGTATGCAGCATTGTATGCAGCGGAGAATCCACCGTAAGCCGCATGCTGGGCAGCACGCAGGATTTTATGATAGAGAAGTCAACGCAAAAGCAAAATATCCGCATTCCCATACAGGCGCTCAGAGAGGACGGAACCGGAATCTACTACGTTCTTGTCATGGGCACAAAGGATACGGTGCTTGGGACGCAGGATGTTGCCGCACGAGTCGATGTGACGCTGATAGACCATGATGAGCAATATGCCGCAGTCGATGGAAGTCTTTTGGCTGGCGATAGGCTTATTATCAGCAGCAACAAGCAAATTTCCACCGGAGACCGGGTGGTGATCCAGGATGCGTAATCGCCAAAGATACCTTGTCCTTAGCCTTACCCTGCTTGTTTTATTTCTATGCTGGGGGCTGGCCCTCAATAGGGCGCAATGGCTGGAACACGAATACCAGGGTGTAAGCGTTCGAATTCTAGGAACCGGTATCAGCGAACAGGCGTTGAACGAGGCCATATCTGATGACAATACGCACAACGCTCCGCTTCGCTTGAGCGCGTGGAACCGGAGCGCGCACAAGATCACGCTTGCAAACGAGTCCATCGGTGGGGCTGCCAAGGCGCGCAGGATTGCCGTATTGGGCCATATGGCGGATGTATGCCCCATGAAGGTGCTCTATGGCGCGTTGCCTTCTTCCGTGGACGAAAGCGGATGCGTGATCGATGCGGAAACAGCGCTGGCTTTATATCGAAACACAGACGTAGTGGGCGCGCGCCTCAAGCTGGATACAAAAAGCTATATCGTGCGCGCGGTCGTATCCTCCTTAGAGCCGATGATCCTTCTTAGGGAAACAGGCGCGTTATACAACAATCTGGAATTGCAATATAGCGATACTGAGAACGGTGGCGCATATGCTGCGGAGTTCCTATACAGATATGGTCTGGCTGATGAATATGAGGTCGTGGAAAACGGCTTTTTTAGTAAGCTGGCGGCCGAGCTTAGCCTTCTGCCAGGCCGGATCATTTTTGTTGCAGTATTGATTTTGCCCTTATGGGGAGCGTGGAAACGCCGCAATATCCCGTTGCAGCTTATCACCCTGCTGGGGTTGGCTGCGATAGCCTTCGTTTTGCTTAAATGGCTTTTGGATCTAACAACCTATTGGCCCGACCGTTTCTTGCCGACCCGCTGGTCAGATTTCGAGTTTTGGCCAAAGCTTGCACATGAATTACGCACATATTTTAACGAACTACGTTTTCTCCCGCCAATGTCAAAGGAACTGCAATGGAGCTCTGCGATAGGTAGTCTGATGCTATATACAGGGATCGCCTCTGCGGCTACGGTGCGGTTTTTGCTTTCTTTTCGTGGAGAAAATGACTTTGATGCTCGTGGACTGATTTGCATTACGCTATGTTGCGTGTCATCGGCTGGGCTTCTCCATATGGCAGGAACGAAGTTCATTCCCTCTAACGGATTTTTGTTTGCAGCGCCGGTCTGGTGGCTTGCGGTAAATTGCAAAAACATAGTTTCCATCAAGCTGAAAGGATAGAATCATAGGCCGAAATAATCGCATATATTCAAAAGCGGGAGAACCTTCTTGGCGAGGGCGATCACCTTCCTGTTTTTAACACCCCTTAATGCAAATGCATATATAAATAGAAGGAGATTTATATTTTCTTTTGGCCAGGCAGTATAGATATGCCGAAGATTATATAACGAAGGAACATATTGAAAAAGGAGGCTAAAGAATATATGGATAATCCTTGTAGTATTATCGGTAATGAGATTCTAGACATGAATTGTAACGTTCCACCCGAAAAGCCCGCTAGCATTATTGTTGATAATCCTGCCGATATGAACCACACGGATGAGATTGTGGCATCAGGTGATAGCCCTGACGGTATGCGGCAAAACAGAGATATAATAAAAGAAGTAGCAAGCATAAATCAGCAGGCACGAGATAAGTATTCTTATAAGAAAACGATAGATTGGCATCAACAGTCTGTGGATACGCAAGCTTTGGACCAGGCAGATCAACTTGGACAAATAATCCAACATCTAGACAGAATTGAGGAAAAATTAGATAGCCTTGAAAAGATGCTAAAATCATAAGAATGGGGCTGCTGGTGAAAAATCATCAGCAGCCCCGCATAGAAAAGGATCAGTTAACCGGCGTTGCCGCTACAAACATCTTCTCCAGTGCAGGGACCAACCAAATGGCCTTGTTCGAATTCCTGACTGATCGTGATGTTACTCACCTCTCCGGAACCGACATACGGTTTAATGGCAGATACCAGCAGGTTTTCGTGTTTCCAGAGTTTATCTACCACTTTATATACAATCTCCAATACGCAGTTATTGCCTTGGGTGACGACCCGTACATTCTCGATGATAATCACCTTGCAGGAACCGTCAATTTGGGCCAGTTCATTTCTGAACGCATTTAAGCCTGCCGTATTGTTTGTATAGAATACACCGCTGGGGAACCTGGCAAATTCAAACCAAAAACAATTGAAGGTGTCTCTTGGGGTAAGCACAACCAGAGTGCCCGTACCATAGCGCAGCACTATTTCAAACTCGATGTCATTGATGATACGGTCGCATCCGGTTTCCGGACTAAGGGACTCATTTGCGCACAAAACGCGCCAACTTTGAAGTTGGGGTACTCCATCAGGCAGGAAGCCGCCACGACAGCCGGCACGCCCATCGGAATTACAGGGAACACAGGATCTAAGCGTTCTGGTTGCAACGCAAATATCTCGAACATCTTGAACACAGATATCATGGCATTCACAAGCAGCCGCTCCTACCTGGTATCCAAAGGCTGCCCTTTTCGCCGCATCCGTGAAGATGGCGCAGCACTCACCGCAATTGGGATTCGCCCCGGCAGCGCATGTGGGCTGTTGTAATACATTTGCTTCGTTCATAAATTTCTACATTTCCTTTCGAAACGAATTAAGGATATTGCTCCTTGAAAGTGAAGGTCTGATAATACAACCCTCATTAGTACCATATGACGTGGATTTATAGTTTGTTACCGGGATAGATTCCCAACCGGATGATTTGCCGTAATCGATTACCATATGGATATTGCGATAAGCATAAAAGATTCTGGGGGCAGGGGGGGATGCAACGGATATTTATATATTCGTTTAATCAGCATGCTTAGACGAATAAAGCGGAAAAACTACTGCGATCGAAGGCCTGACAAGCCCTGGCCTCTCGGCAAAGATATACAAAAAATTTCGTCGCCATCCCAAACAAGATGGCGACGAATTTTTTATCAGGAATTTTTTTACAGGCTCTCCTCAAAATCCTCCCGGAATTTGGCGGCCAGCTTTTCCTGCCAATCGCCGATGGCTTCCAGACGGCCGAAGAAAAAGCGCAGGCTGCTGGGTTCTTCGACCCAGCGCAGGCCGCCGACGAGGCGGCGGTTGGCATGCAGCCAAGCGATGCGGTCCACCGCGTATTTCACTTGGGACATGGTGAAAACGCGGCGGGGGAGGGCCAGGCGCAGCAGCTCAACGGAGGCCAGGCGCTCGGTTCCATCCGGCTCGCGCTGCTCGGAAAGGGTGCCGCGCTCCATGCCGCGGATGCCGCCGGCGATGAAGACTGCCACGCCCAGCGCGCCGGCCGGGTATTGCCGCTGGTCGATGTGATCGAGAAACTCCAAGGCGTTGAGGTGGCAGCCAAGGCCGCCAGCCGGGGTGACCACGGGCACGCCGCGCGCTTGCAGCTCTTTACACATAAATTCGATGAACTGCGGCCCCTGATCGATCACAGATTCATCCATGGTCTCGTCTAGGCCCACGGTGATGGCCTCCATCTCGCGCACGCTCATGCCGCCATAGGTGAGGAAGCCCTCGAACATGGGTACAAGCTCGCGCATACGCTCCATCATAGCGCTTTCGCGGATGCAGATGCCGCCACCTCGGGCAAAGCCCAGCTTACGGGCGGAGAAGTAGACGATGTCGAACTGGTCGGCCAGGGCGCGGGTGATCTCGCGGATGGACATATCCTTGCAGGCAGCCTCGCGCACCTTGATGAAGTGCAGGTTATCCTGCAAAAGGCTGGCGTCCATCACGGTGATGATGCCGTTTTTGCGCGCCAGGGCACAGGCCGCTTTGCAGTTCTCCAGGCTAAAGGGTTGGCCGCCGATGAGGTTGGTGCCCGCTTCCAGACGCAGGAAGGAGATATTGGCAGCGCCTGTTTTTTGGATAGAATCAGCGAGCTTATCAAGGTCGATATTGCCCTTGAAGGGGTGGCTGCTGGTGGTTTTTAGGCCCTCGTCGATCACCAGCTCCTCCACGCTGCCGCCCAGGCGGGTGATATGGGCCTTGGTGGTGGTGAAGTGAAAGTTCATCAGCGCCACGGAGCCGGGGGTGACGAGGGTTTGGGCCAGGATGTTCTCGGCTGCCCGCCCCTGGTGGACGGGGAGGAAGAACTCCATGCCGAAGATTTCGCGCACCTTATCCTCCAGGCGGGTAAAGGTGGCGCTGCCTGCATAGCTGTCGTCGCAGACCATCATGGCGGCCATCTGCTGGTCGCTCATGGCATTGACGCCGCTGTCCGTGAGCATATCTAAAAAGATATCCTTGTTTTTAAGCAGGAAGGTGTTGTTGCCGGCCTCTTGAATGGCCTCCAGCCGCCGCTCCACAGGGGGAAGGTTCAGCTTTTGCACCACGCGCACCTTGTGCATCTCCAGGGGGAACTGCTCGCCGCCGAAAAAGGTTACGTTTGCCATGTTTGTTTCTCTCCTTAACATAATAAAATCTTTTGGCGTTCGCGGAGAGGAAACAAAAAAAGCGCCCGTCCTCCGCAAGAGGACGAGCGCCAAATCCCGTGTTACCACCTCAATTTACCAACGCCTCACGGCGCAGGCCTTTTCGAGTACCCGGCGCAAAGAGAGAAGCACCTATACCCTATCACGATAACGGGTGAATCCGTCCCGGTCTACTAGGCAGTAAAGCCGTTTGGCGGGAGGCTGTGGCGTGTATTCCCGGGTGGTTCCTTACCGGCTTTCACCAGCCGCCGGCTCTCTGGAAGGCCCGTTCACGGTACTATTTCGCCGTCATTGCCTGTCGCTTATTGAGAGCTAGTATAAAGCATATATCCCGTTCTTGTCAACACGAAAAATTATTTCATCTTAGGAATTCATGAGAAGGTAGAGGAGCAGGCCATAAACGGCCAGGTTTAAAAGCAGCAGGGCGGGCATGCCCAGTGTAAAGGAGCGGTGGAGGGTTTTATGGTGAAAAATGCGCATGCCGAGGATCGCGCCCGGCGCGCCGCCCAGCGCGGCGGCGAGGAAGAGGCACTTTTCCGGGATGCGGAACTTGCCCTTGCGGGCCCGGGCTTTATCAACGCCCATCAGGATAAAAGCCCAGAGGTTGCAAAGGCCGGCCCAGGCAAGCAGCAAGGCCAGGCCTCCCTTAGCGGCGGTGGGTAAGCTGCTCATATGCGATTCGCTCGTTTTCGCTCATATCGGCAATATCCCGGGGCGGCAGGCGCAGCCTGTCCCACATGCCGTATTTATGGGTATCGGCGATGGCGTTCATGAAACGCTCCTCCGGGTTGGGTACGAAGCGGGTGAAATAGCGGATGACCTCCTTCATATCCTCTCGCTTGGTCTGCCCGGCCACGGGGCAGTTGGGCTTGCAGATAGGCAGCTCCAGCCGCTTGGCCGTAGAAAGGGCGTATTTTTCCGGCAGGAAGATCAAGGGGCGGATCACCGTTACCTCCTTGCGGCCCAGATAGGTGACGGGGCCGAAGGTATTGAGCCTGCTCTCGTAGATCAGGCTGAGAAAAAAGGTCTCGATCACGTCGTCCCGGTTATGGCCAAGAGCTACGAGATTACAGCCCCGCGCCACAGCCGCGTCGTTGAGCGCGCCTCTGCGGAATTTGGAGCAGAGGGCACAGGGGTGGCTCTCCTTGCGCACATCGAATACGATCTCTCCGATATCGGTTTTGATGATATCGAGGGGTACGTCGATGGAATCCGCCCAGGCTTGTACGGGGCCGAAATCCTGGCCGGAGATGCCGAGGTCCAGCATCACGCCTACCACTTCGTAGGGCACCTTGGAAAACATTTGGTAGAGCTTGAGCCCATAGAGGAGCAGGAGGCTGTCCTTGCCCCCGGAGACGCCCACGCAGACCTTGTCGCCCGGCCTGACCATGTGATAGCGCTCATCCGCTCTACGGATGCAGCCTAAGACACGTTTCATTGCATATTTGCCTTTCAATTTTTTCACCCTATTATAGCCCGGCCGCGCATGTTGACGCAATGAGCAATTCATGCTAGAATAATGGCAGAAAACCGAATAGCGTCTTATCAAGAGCGGCGGAGGGACCGGCCCTGTGAAGCCCGACAACCTGCACCCCTTTCCAAGGGGGCGTAAGGTGCCAATTCCGGCAGCGCGAGAGCGCTGGGAGATGAGATAAGGACCTCCTTGCCTCATCTGCGCATGAGGTTTTTTATTTTCACTTTTAAGGAGGATACGACTATGACAAAGCGACTATTTACCTCGGAATCCGTGACCGAGGGCCATCCCGATAAGGTGTGCGACTGCATTTCCGATTCCATGCTGGACGCCATGCTGGAAGCGGATCCCACTTCCCGTGTGGCCTGCGAATGCGCGGCCACCACCGGCATGGTACTGGTGATGGGCGAGGTTACCACCGATTGTTATGTGGATATTCCGCGCCTGGTACGGGAGGTGGTGGGCCATATTGGCTACAACAGGCAGGATTTGGGCTTCGACAGCCATACCCTGGCCGTGATCACCGCAATCAACGGCCAATCTCCGGATATCGCCCTGGGGGTAGATAAATCCTTCGAGGCCAAGCTGGGCCAAACTGAGGCCGCCTTTTCCATCGGCGCGGGGGATCAGGGCATGATGTTCGGCTATGCCTG
>DHOI01000112.1:31083-31226 GCA_002409725.1 Christensenella sp. UBA5394 | reverse complement strand
CCGCCGCCGCGCCGCCTTGGTTGTGGCCCTTTTGTGCGGCCTTGCCATACTCGGGGCCGCCCTTTTGAGCCATAACATGCGCCCGGCCCTCACGGCCCTGGCCGAGGCGCGCATCCGCTCCATCGCCGCCCGGGCCATGAACG
>DHOI01000112.1:30526-30875 GCA_002409725.1 Christensenella sp. UBA5394 | reverse complement strand
CCATCGCCGCCCGGGCCATGAACGACGCCATCCTCGAATCCATGGGGGATGAGGCCACCTATGCCAAGCTCCTTTCCGTGCGGGAAAACGGCGAAAAGGTCTACATGCTGCAGGCAAACACCCGCAATATGAACATCCTGGCCGCGGATTGCGCCGAGGCCGCCCAGGATCGCATCGCTGAGATCGGCGAGCAGGGCATTTCCGTGCCCTTAGGCACGGTAACGGGGGTTTCCTTCTTTTCGGGCAGGGGGCCTGGCATCCGCGTGAGCTTTACGCCGGTAGGCAGTGTACAGAGCCAATTTAGCTCGGATTTACATGCCACCGGCATCAACCAGTCCCTTTACCGGGT
>DHOI01000112.1:29889-30309 GCA_002409725.1 Christensenella sp. UBA5394 | reverse complement strand
TCGGTGCGCTTGATCCTGCCCGGCGTGAGCGAAACCATCCAGGTCTCCGCCGAGGCCGCCATTGCCGAAAGCATTATCGTGGGCGACGTGCCCGAGGTCTACACCAACGTGGCCAACCAGGACGACATGCTCAACCTCATCCCCACGGAAAAGCCCTGACCCTAATCCCGGTTTTTAAACAATTATCGGCAGATTGCGCCCGCCGCCTTTCGTGTGCTATACTAGGCGTATGAAAAGGGCCCTTTTGTTGAGCATATGTTTCGCTTTGCTGCTCATGACTCCCGCCGCGCTGGCCGCCAAGGAGGATGAGGAGTCGGTCGCGCTTACGCCCACGCCCACGCTAACCCCCGCGCCCACCTCCACGCCCGCCTCCCCTGCCGTTACGCCCTTCCCCGGGCTGATCGGCATCAGCTCCATGGA
>DHOI01000112.1:29375-29680 GCA_002409725.1 Christensenella sp. UBA5394 | reverse complement strand
GCTGATCGGCATCAGCTCCATGGAGAACGCGACCAACGAGGATGTGCTGCGCGTGCAGATCCGCTTACGGGATCTGGGCTATTTCAACTTCAAGCCCACGGGCGTATTCCAATCCATGACCGCAGATGCGGCGAAGAAATTCCAGCAAAAACATACCATGGACGACGGTTCCCCCATGATTGCGGATGGCACCATCGGCTCCCAATCCATGGATATCCTCTTCCGCCATAGCGTGGCCCGGGCGGATATCGCCGCGGACATCCCCTTTGGCAAGTCTCTCGAAGGCGAGCCCGCCGTTACGGGCG
>DHOI01000112.1:28548-29205 GCA_002409725.1 Christensenella sp. UBA5394 | reverse complement strand
GCCCGCCGTTACGGGCGAGCTGGCGCCCTGGAGCGAAGTCAAGCCCCTGCTTCAAGTGGGCACGGCCTATACCATTACCGATTATAACACCGGCTCCACCTTTATCATGGCCTTTACCGGCGGTGAGAGCCACGCCGAAATGGAGTGTACGGACGCCTTCAACGCCAGCCTCTATAAAGCAGCCTTCGGCGGGGAATACAACTACTCCAAGCGGCCCGTGGTCGTCTCCATTTCCGGCCGGCAAATCGCCGCCTCCCTTTCCGGCTGGCCCCACGGTAGCGACCAATACACAGCCAACGAGATGGGCGGCCACGCCTGCCTCTTCTTCGACGGCAGCCTCTCCCACGTGGGCAATCTGCCCGACGCAGAGCACCAGGAGTTGGTCTATAAGGCCGCCGGGCGGGGGTAAGGGCGCTTATGCACATCAAAAAAGTGGCTTGCGCCACTTTTTTTATTGTGCCAATTCCCGAAGTTTGCGCAAAATGCGGTTCTCCAGGCGGGAGATCTGCACCTGGGACACGCCCAGGAGGCTCGCAATTTCGGATTGGGTCTTATCTGAAAAATAGCGCAGCAGAATAATGCGGCGCTCGCGCGCGTCAAGCGTGCCCAGGAGTTCCTTTAGCATCACGCGGTTGAGGGCCTGCTCCTCGCCACCCT
>DHOI01000112.1:28121-28423 GCA_002409725.1 Christensenella sp. UBA5394 | reverse complement strand
GAGGGCCTGCTCCTCGCCACCCTCCTCACCGGCCATGCGATCGATTACCAGGGGGTCGGAATCCTCCGAGAAGGCGGGCTCAAAGATGGAGATGTGCGGCCTGGCCGCTTCCAGCGCCATAGCGATATCCTCGGCGCTCTCCCCCAGAGCCTCGGCAATCTCTGCCACGCCGGGCTCACGGCCCAGCCGGGTGGAAAGCTCCGCCTGCGCCCCGGCGGCCCGGGCAGCCAACTCCTTGAGGCTGCGGCTGACCTTAATCATACCGTCATCGCGCAAAAAGCGCTTGATCTCCCCCGCGATCA
>DHOI01000112.1:26258-27978 GCA_002409725.1 Christensenella sp. UBA5394 | reverse complement strand
AGCGCTTGATCTCCCCCGCGATCATGGGCACCGCGTAGGTGGAAAAACGCACGTTATAGGCCGTGTCGAAATTGCGGATGGCCTTCACCAGCCCCAGGCAGCCGATTTGGTACAAATCCTCATACTCCGCACCCCGGCCCGTGTATTTGCGCACGATGGAGCGCACCAGCGGTGCGTTGCATAGCACCAGCCGCTCTTGGGCCTCCTCCTCCCCCGCCTGGGCCTTCTCGATCAGGGCCAGGGTCTCTTCATGGGGAAGGGCGCAGCTCTCACCCATGGTGCTCCACCTTCAACCATTTTTGCAGCGTAACCGTCGTACCCCTGCCCGGTGCGGATTCCACCTGCACCCCGTCCATAAAGGCTTCCATTACGCAAAAGCCCATGCCGCTCCTTTCCATATCCGGCTGGGTGGTATAAAAGGGCTGGCGGGCCAGCTCCACATCCTCGATACCCTTGCCCTCGTCCCCCACGCGGATGGTGACCAGCTCCCCCTCTATGCGGCAATCCATATATACGGTTTTATCGGGGTCGTTGTCGTAGCCGTGGATGATGGCGTTGGTCACGGCCTCGCTTACGGCCGTGCGGATATCCGTCAGCTCCTCGATGGTAGGGTTGAGCTGGGCGGCAAAGGCCGCGGCCACAGAGCGGGCCAGCGCCTCATTTTGCGATATGCTGCGGAAGCGCAGCTCCATGTGGTTTTCAAACATCTTTTTTACCCCTCTTTCCATCCTTTTGGCTCCCCTCCCCGCCCAACAAGGTAAGAATCCCCGCCATCTTCAAGATGCGGGCCGCATAGTTGCTCACGGCGCTCAGGCGCATCCTGCCGCCCCTGGCCCGCAGGATGCGGTAGCGGCCCAATATCACCCCGATGCCCGAGCTATCCATAAAGCTCACGCCGCTCAGATCCAGCACCAGCTCCCGCACGCCATCCTCCATGGCCGCATCCAGCGCCTGGCGCACCGCAGCGGCGCTGTGATGGTCGAGCTCGCCGCTCAGCGCCGCGTGCAGGACCGTGCCCGTTCGTTTCGTCGTTATCTGCATAGCTTGTCCTCCAACGAGAAGTCAGCCGCCCATTGCAGCCGTATATATCTATTTCATTGCAGAAATTTCGCACCCTTCCAAGTATTCCCACCTCCTTTGTCAAATATGCGCAAACTTTGGCACACGCAAAAAAACCGCCCCATGGTTTTTCCATGAGGCGGTAAAACGTGCGTCTTATTTAATTATAATTCCCCGTCCTTTTCTTTGTCGCTCTCGATCAGGTAGAGCAAGGCCAGCTCATAGCCCTTGGCGCCCAGGCCCGCGATTTGCCCCTCCACGATGGCGGAGAGGACGCTGTGATGGCGGAATTCCTCCCGGGCGTAGATATTCGTAATGTGCACCTCGACCACCCTGTGGCCACAGCCGGTAATGGCGTCACGGATGGCATAGGAGGTATGGCCGTAAGCCCCGGGGTTGAAAACGACGCCGTCCACATGGCCCCGCAGGGACTGGAGCTTATCGATCAGCGCCCCTTCGTGGTTGGATTGAAAAAACTCGACCAGCACGCCATGTTCGTTGGCCAGAGCAACGAGCCGCGCTTCGATATCCGCCAGCGTGGTTGTGCCGTATACGGGCTCCCGCGTGCCCAATAGGTTGAGGTTCGGCCCGTTCAATATCAGGTATTTATGCATCATGCTTATCCTTTTATTCCAGGAAATCCTTGAGCTTTTTGCTGCGG
>DHOI01000112.1:25797-26044 GCA_002409725.1 Christensenella sp. UBA5394 | reverse complement strand
GATCTGGCGGATGCGCTCGCGGGTTACGTTGAACTCGCGGCCCACCTCTTCGAGGGTGCGGGCCTTGCCATCGTCCAGGCCAAATCTGAGGCGCAGCACCTTTTTCTCGCGGGGGGTGAGGGTATCGAGCACCTCCATCAGCTGCTCTTTAAGCAAGGTGAAGGCGGCCTGCTCCGCCGGGGCGGGTGCGTCGTCATCGGGGATGAAATCGCCCAGGTGGCTATCCTCCTCCTCGCCGATGGGGGTC
>DHOI01000112.1:25412-25592 GCA_002409725.1 Christensenella sp. UBA5394 | reverse complement strand
TCCTCCTCCTCGCCGATGGGGGTCTCTAAGGAGACCGGCTCCTGCGCCACCTTGATGATCTCACGCACCTTATCCTCGGAGATGCCCATCTCGCGGGCGATCTCATCGGGCCTGGGCTCGCGGCCGTATTCCTGCAAAAGCTGGCGGTTCACCCGGATGAGCTTGTTGATGGTTTCCACC
>DHOI01000112.1:23729-25153 GCA_002409725.1 Christensenella sp. UBA5394 | reverse complement strand
GATCCACCAGGTGGCGTAGGTGGAGAATTTATAGCCCTTGCAATAATCGAACTTTTCTACCGCCTTGATCAGGCCCAGGTTGCCCTCCTGGATCAGGTCGAGGAAGAGCATGCCCCGGCCCACGTAGCGCTTGGCTACGGAAACCACCAGGCGCAGGTTGGCCTCTGCCAGCTTCTGCTTGGCTTCTTGGTCGCCCTCGGCCATGCGTTTGGCGAGGTCGACTTCCTCTTGCGCGTTCAAAAGGGGCACCTTGCCTATCTCCTTGAGATACATACGCACAGGGTCGTCGATGGCGATACCCTCGCCGCCGATGTCGGTTTCGATCTCGGTGATATCCTCGTTGATATCCTCGGGTACCTCGACCTCTTCTACTACGTAGATGTTAAGGGCCTCGAAGCGGTCGTAGATGCGCTCGATCTGCTCCGCATCCAGCTCCAGCTCGTCCAGGGTATCCATCACCTCTTTGTAGGTGAGCACGCCCTTTTGCTTGCCGGTTTCGATTAACTCCTCGATGCGGCTTTCATTGCTTTTTTTCAGTTCTTTGGTTTCCTGGTGCTCGTTGGTATCCAAAATATCAACACTCCTTTAATAGTAGGGTGGTACTCGCGCTGTTACGCCCGGCGGCTTAGCTTGCCGATGCGCCTTTGCAGCTCCATGATTTCGGCCGCAGCCTCCGGGCTGCCGTTATAGGCCGCGCTAAGGTCTGCCATACGGCTCTCAAGCTGCGCGCGGGCCAGGCCGTTCACGCAATCAAGGGCGGTGGAGACCGGGTCGATGAGGTTCTCCGCCTGTTCCAGGGCCCGGGAAAGCAGGGAGGCCGTTTCGGCCGGCAGCTCGCCCATCAGCAGGCGCAAGTCCGGCTTTTCGGCCAGCAGGCGCTCCGATAGCTGGTTCAGCTCCGCCGTGGGGAAGGCCGTTGCCAATTCCTGCATGCGGCCAAGGGCATTTAGCAGCGCTTCCTCGCTTTTGATCATGCAGGCCAGGAGCGTGACTTCAAGACTTCGGCCCGCCGCTTGCTGGAGAAGCGGTTTATTTTGCTTAGTATGCCGATTTTTGCCTGCGCTATTCTCCTGTGGCCCGACGCCGATGCCCGTTTGCGCGCGGAGGGATTCCTTGGAATAGCCCGTGCGCCGGGCTACGACCTCCACATAGCGCTCCCGCTCCACAGGCTGGAGGGTATTGAGGAAGGAGCAGGCCTTTTTGGCGTAGGCCTCGCGGCCGTCGGCGTCTTTCGCATCCGTCTCTGCCCAGAGGGCATCCAGCCGGTATTCGTTAAGGCCCTTGGCTTCATCTTTTAATGAAAGGAAAGCCTCCTGGCCGTTCGCCTTGGTGTATTCATCGGGGTCGAGCCCGCCGGGCACGGACATTACCCGCACCTCGAGGCCCTCCCTAGCCAGGATGTCCATGCCCCGCAGGGTGGCGCT
>DHOI01000112.1:3664-23476 GCA_002409725.1 Christensenella sp. UBA5394 | reverse complement strand
AGCAGCCGGGCCTGCTGGGCCGTAAGGGCCGTGCCCAGGCTGGCCACGGCGTTATCCACGCCATGCTTATAGAGGCTGACTACGTCCATATAGCCTTCGACCATAATGAGGTCGCCCGGGCGCTTGCCCTTTTGCCGGTTGAGGCCATAGAGGTTGTAGCGCTTGTTGAAGATGGGCGTATCTCCTGTGTTGAGGTATTTTGGCGTTTCATCCCCCATCGCCCGCGCACCAAAGCCGATCACCCGGCCTGCGGCGGAAATGATGGGGAAGATGACCCGGTCACGGTAAGCGTCGTACACGCTGCCTTTTTTGCCGCGAATGGCCAGCCCGGCCTCCACCAGCGTTTCTTCGGAAACGCCCTGCGCCTTCATGTGCAGCGCCAGGTTGTCCCATCCGGGTGGCGCGTAGCCCAGGCCGAAGGCCTTCAACACCGCCGTATCCACCCCCCGGCCGATCAGGTATTGCCGGGCCCTGGAGCCCCCCTCGCCAAGCAACTGGCGTACATAGAAGCGGGCGGCCTCCTTGCAGGCCGCGTAAAGCCGCTCCTTTTGCACGCGCTCTTTGCGCAGGCGCTCGTCGTTGACCTCCTCGGGCAGTTCCATGCCGGCGCGCTGGGCCAGGCTCTTAACGGCTTCGGTATAGGTGAGCTTTTCAGCTTCCATCACGAACTGGACGACCCCGCCTCCCGCGTGGCAGCCAAAGCAATAATAGAGCTGATTATCCGGCGTAACGGAGAAAGAAGGCGTCTTTTCGCTATGGAAGGGGCAGCAGCCCCACAGCCTGCGGCCATTGGGCTTTAGCTGGGTATATTCGGAAGCGATGGCGGCCAGGTCGCTCTTCCCGAGCAGCTCCTGCATCCAGGCTTCGGGAAACTTTGCCATTGCCATCCCTCCTTCTCCATCAAATGATCTTATTCGACGCCGGCGTCAAAAATCCTTCCCGCCCTGCCAAATTTAGGGCGGCTATCGCCATTATACCCATTCCGAGGGCACGAACAAACGGGTGAAATCCGTAATCGCATAGCGGTCGCTCATGCAGGCGATGTAATCCGCAGCCACGCGCTCCGGCCCGTCCGCCGGTATGTTTTGCCGGAATTCCTCAGGCAAAAGCGCCTCGTGGGCCAGATAATAGCGGTAGAGCTCGGCGATCACGTGCTTGCCCTTTTCCTCTTCTTTTTTGGCCGTGTGGTTGAGGTAGACCCGTTCAAACATGAAATCACGAAGCAAAGCAAACTGCGCCGCCATCTCCTCGCTCAGGGCGATGCGGGGCTGGTTGAAGCTCTCGGCCAGAACGTCGCAGATCAGGCTGTTGATCCGCTCGCCGTGGGTATCACCCATGTGCTCATTGCAGCAGGCGGGAATATCCGCCGGGGAAAGCACGCCGGCGCGGATGGCATCGTCGATGTCGTGATTGATGTAGGCGATGCGATCAGCGAGGCTTACCACCTGGCCCTCCAACGTGGCGGGCTCGCCCTCCCGCTTGTGGTGCAGGATGCCGTCGCGCACCTCGAAGGTGAGGTTGAGGCCCTTGCCGTTGTTCTCAAGCTTTTCCACCACCCTTAGGCTCTGGGTATTATGCTCGAAGCCGCCGGGCACCAGCTCGTTGAGCACGAATTCACCCGCGTGACCAAAGGGCGTATGCCCGAGGTCGTGCCCCAGGGCGATGGCTTCGGTTAAATCTTCGTTGAGCCTGAGGCCCCGGGCGATGGTGCGGGCGATCTGGTTCACCTCGAGGGTATGGGTGAGGCGGGTACGGTAATGATCCCCCACGGGAGAAAGGAACACCTGCGTTTTATGCTTGAGGCGGCGGAAGGACTTGCAATGGATGATGCGGTCCCGATCCCGCATATAGGCGGTGCGCACGGGGCAATCCTCCAGAGAGCGCTCCCGGCCCCGGCTTTGGGCGGCCCGGGCCGCATAGGGCGAGAGCAGCTTGTCCTCCAAGCCTTCTAAATAAAGGCGGTAATCCTCGCTTCGTATGCCTTGCGTACCCATGGCGATCCTCCCAAATGGTTCTACTATGTTATTTCTACGCCGGGGTGCAAAAATCCTGCCCGCTCCGCAAAAAAATGCAGGCAGACAGGAAGGAAGGCAATGGGCGTCAACCTTACCCTGCGTGGCGATAAGCGTGGCCGGCGGAAAGTTCGAGGCCCTTATAGGAGAACATCTCGCTCACGGTGACCAGTTTATAGCCCCGCGCGATGAGTTCCGGAATGATCTTCTCCGCTGCATCCGCCGTTTCCGTATATACATCGTGCATAAGGATGATATCCCCGTCCTTCACCACGTCCAGCACGGCGGCAATGGTTTTCGTGGGGTTTCGGGTGCTCCAATCCTTGGTATCGATACTCCACATGATGAGGGGATAGGTCACCAGCTCCAGCACGCGGCTATCCCGCCAGCCCTTGCCGTGGGGCGGCCGCACCAACGAGCAGCCTGCGCCCGTGATCTGCATCACCAGCTCATTTACGGATTCGATCTGCTGCAAAGCGTCCTGGTCATTGAGGGCGGTAAGGTCTTTATGGTTATAGGTGTGGTTGCCGATCTGGCAGCCCAGGCCGTAAGCCCGCGCCACCAGCTCCGGATAAAGCGCAGCCTGCTTACCCTGGATAAAAAAGGTTGCCACCACGCCGTTTTGCTCGAGAATATTCAAAATGCGATCCGTGCTGCCAGAAAGGGGCCCGTCGTCAAAGGTGAGGGCCACCATAGGCGATTCGAGATCTATCTCGGGCAGGGCGGGCGCATCTGTAGGGGTGGCTTCCGCCTCTTCAGGCTCGCTGGGCAGCATGGCTTCGGCCACTTGCTGCACGGCATCCGCCAAGGAAGGGGTTTCCGCCGGCGTTGGCACCGATGTTGGCGTGGGCGTAGGAATCTCTACCACCTGCCCGGCAGGCGCTTCCTGCCACACGGCCTGCGAGCCGCACCCCACAAGGCTCCCGCAAAGAAAACACGCCGCCAATACCACCGCCCAAATCCGCCTCATGCCGCTTCTTTCCCCGGCGAAGCCAAATTTCGCGCCGCCAGTCCCTTGTCCTTTATATGTAGGATAGCGTGATTCTTGTCGAAATACAATCCTTTAACCCCCGAGTTTACAGATTATTTTCCATTTTTGGTTTCATTATGCAGAGGGGCTTTCGGCATCTAGGCGGCCACCTTGCAAACGCGTTGTTTTTCCCCTATAATTGTAGCGTGGAAACGGAGGAATTTTAGCAGTTTGAAAACCAGCGATTTTTACTACGACCTGCCCCCCGCCCTCATCGCCCAAACCCCCATTGCGGATCGGAGCGCCTCCCGCCTGCTGGTGTATAACCGGGCGGCGCGCGGCATATATGACGGGGCGTTTACCGATATTGTTAATTACCTACGACCGGGCGATGTGCTGGTGCGCAATACCACCCGGGTGATCCCCGCAAGACTCCACGGCATCCGGGAGGATACCGGCGGCATGATGGAATTCCTTTTGCTCAAGCGGCTGGATGAAACCCATTGGGAGTGCCTGGTCAAGCCCGGCAAGCGGGCCAAAGAGGGCCTCACCTTCCGCATGACGGACGAGCTTTCCGCCACCATCGGGCTCCCCACGGAGGCCGGCGGCCGCGTGATCGAGCTGCATTACGAGGGCATCTTTGAAGAGGTGCTCGACCGGGCGGGCGAAGTGCCCCTGCCGCCCTACATCACAGAGCGTCTTGACGATAAGGAGCGCTACCAGACCGTATACGCCCGGGAGAACGGCTCGGCGGCCGCCCCCACTGCAGGGCTGCATTTTACGCCCGCGCTTCTGGCGGCCCTGCAAGAGCGGGGCGTGATCATCGTGGACATCCTGCTGCACGTTGGTCTGGGCACCTTCCGCCCCGTTTCGGCGGAAACCGTGGAAGAACACCATATGCACGCCGAATATTATGAAGTAACGCCTGAAGCGGCAGCGGCCATCAACGCAGCCCGCGCAGCGGGGGGCAAGGTCGTGTGCGTGGGTACCACCAGCTGCCGCACGCTGGAGAGCGTAGCCGACGATGCGGGCCTGGTCCATCCCAAATCGGGCTGGACGGATATTTTTATCACCCCGGGCTACCGCTTCAAGGCCGTGGATCACCTCATTACCAATTTCCACCTGCCCGAATCCACCCTGCTGATGCTGGTGAGCGCCCTTTGCAGCCGGGAGGAGATGCTGGCCGTTTACCAGCACGCAGTGGATGAGAAATACCGCTTTTTCAGCTTTGGGGATGCCATGCTCATCCTTTAGAGGTGGGCACAAGTTTCCTCTTTATGCTTATGCGATGAAGGAGTTTTATGCGCAATCCTGCTTTTCGGTTTGAGCTGCTCCACGTTTGCGCCCAGAGCGGGGCGCGGCGGGGCCGGCTCCACACCCCCCACGGGGTCATCGAGACCCCCTGCTACATGCCGGTGGGCACCCAGGCCACAGTTAAGGCCATGCTGCCCCGCGATCTCAAAGAGATCGGCACCATGATCCTCCTGGCCAATACCTACCACCTCTTTGAGCGGCCCGGGCACGAGCTTGTACGCGAGGCCGGCGGGCTTCACACCTTTATGCGCTGGGATGGCCCCATCCTCACAGACAGTGGTGGCTTCCAGGTATTCAGCCTAGCTTCTTCCAATAAGATTAAGGAGGATGGCGTGGAGTTTCGCTCGCTGCTCGATGGCCGCAAGCATTTCTTTACCCCAGAATCCGTCATGGAGATCGAGCAGGCCCTGGGCGCGGATATCGCTATGGCCTTTGACGAATGCGCCCCTTACCCCTGCGATCATTCTTATGCCCAAGCCGCCATGGAGCGTACCCACCGCTGGGTGCTGCGCTGTCAGGCCGCCCATACGCGAGAGGATCAAGCCCTGTTCGGCATCGTGCAGGGCGGCGCGTATGTCGATTTAAGGGTGGAAAGCGCGAAATTCCTGAGCGACCTTGATATGACGGGCTATGGTATCGGCGGGCTTTCCGTGGGCGAGCCCAAGCCCGTTATGTATGAAATGCTGGAAGAGCTTATGCCCTATATGCCCGGCGACCGGCCCCGCTACCTCATGGGCGTGGGCAGCCCGGATTGCCTGGTAGAGGGGGCCATTCGCGGCATCGATATGTTCGATTGCGTGCTGCAGACCCGCATCGCCCGCAACGGCCTTGCCCTCACGGGCGAGGGCAAGCGCATGCTGCGCAACGCCTGCTTTGAGCACGACCATGCCGTGATTGAGGAGGGCTGCGATTGCTATGCCTGCCGGAATGGTTTCACGCGCGCTTACCTGCGGCACCTCGTCAAGTGTAAGGAGATCCTGGCCAGCCAGCTCATCACCCTGCATAACCTGCGCTTTTCCCTCAGGCTGATGGAAGATGTGCGGCAGGCCATCGAGGAAGATCGGCTGCTTGACTTCCGCAATGAATTGGCTACGCGGGGGGCCTTTGACTGATGCTGTACCAGCGCCGCTATAGCGGCTTAGATGAAGCCCGGCTTTCCGCCCTGGCCCGGAGCCTGGCCAAGGGTCTCTTCCCCGGGGCCTTTTTGGCCCTCTACGGCGATTTGGGCGCGGGCAAAACCACCTTTGTCAAAGCTCTGGCCGGGGAACTGGGCGTGGAGGATGTGCAATCCCCCACCTTCACCATCGTGCGGGAGCACCGGGAGGGCCGCTTGCCGCTGTTCCATTTCGACGCCTACCGTTTGGATAGCGGCGAGGAACTTTTTGCTATCGGCTTTGCGGATTACCTCGGACAGGGCGGCGTGATCGCCATGGAATGGTGCGAGAACGTACCCGACGCCCTGCCGCAGGATCGGCTGGAACTCCATTTCACGGGCAGCGGCGACGAGCCGCGGCAATTGGATATCCGGGCCGCCGGCCCCCTGCACGAAGCCCTGTTGGAGGTGCTGCCATGAAGCTATTAGCCCTTTCCAGCTCCGGCCCCCTGCCCTCCGCCGCCCTTTTTGCGGATGGGGCATTGGTTTACGAAGCCCTGGGCCAGGGTGGAAAAACCCACAGCGAAACCCTCATGCCATTGGTGGAGCAGGCCCTTTCAGCGGCCGGCCTTGCGCCGAATCAGGCGGATGTTTTTGCTGTCGATATCGGCCCCGGCTCCTTTACCGGGGTGCGCATCGGCGTTTGCGCGGCCAACGCCATGGCGATGGCAAAGGAGCGGCCCGTGGTGGGCGTCAGCTCCCTGCGCGCGCTGTTGCACGGTCTGGAAGGCCCCGCCTGCGCCCTATTGGATTGCCGCAACGGCAACGGCTACGCCATGGTGCTGGGCGGCTCCGGCGAAATCCTCCTGGCCGAAAGCGCGGTGGTCGTGGCGGAGCTGTTGCCAACCGTTCCCGCCGGAACCCTATTCATAGGGGACGGCGCGGCCTTATATAGGGAAAAAATTCTCCAGGCCGTGGCGGGCGCGCATTTTTGCGAGGATAACGCCGTAACGGCGGCCAAGGTGGGCCGCTGCGCGCTGGGCGAAAAAGGGGAGCGGGAAGTGATGCCGCTTTACCTTAGACCCTCGCAGGCGGAGCGGCTGTGGCGGGAGAAGCGGCCATGACGGAAATAACCTTTCGCCCCATGCAAAAGGCAGACGTGCCCCGGGTGGCCGAGTTGGAGCGCTTGTGCTTCCGCTCGCCCTGGAGCGAAAAGTCCCTGGCAGGGGAATTGAAAAACCGTATCGCCCGCTACCGGGTAGGTTTGGTCGGGCAAAAGGTCGAGGCCTACGCGGGCATGTGGCTGCTCTATGAGGAAGCGCACATCACCAACGTAGCCGTATCGCCGGAGCAGCGCCGCCGGGGCTTTGGCCGGGCGCTGATGCTCGAAATGATGCGCACGGCCCTCCTGGACGGCGCTTGCCAAATGACGCTGGAAGTGCGCGAGAGCAACCTTACCGCACAGGCCCTCTACCACGGGCTGGGCTTCGAAGCGGCGGGCCGTCGCAAGCGCTATTACGCCGATACCGGCGAAGACGCCCTCATCATGTGGAACCGCGACATCCCGAAAAGCCTTGCCGCGTTGGATACCAACCATCAATCAAAAGGAGATCAGCCATGAAACAATCCATCGTCAGCCCCAAAGCACCCGCAGCCATCGGCCCCTATTGCCACGCTACCGTTTCCGGCGGCCTGATGTTCATATCCGGCACGCTGGGGATCGATCCCACCACCGGCAAGCTTAAGGAGAGCGTAGAGGAGCAGGCCTCCCAGATCATGCAAAACCTCGAAGCCATCCTTTCGGAAGTGGGTGCGAATCTGCAAAATGCCCTCAAGGCCACCATCTTCCTCACAGACCTCGGCAATTTTGCCGCTGTCAACAAGATCTATGGCGATGCCTTTAACGGCGTGTATCCCGCCCGCTCCTGCATCGAGGTGAGCAAGCTCCCCGCCGGCGCGGCCGTGGAGATCGAGTTGATCGCCGAGCTGCCGTAAGCGGCCGTGGAACGCCCCACCAGCCCCTTCCTCTACCGCCCCATGGTGGCGGCGGCGTTGGGCGCGGCCGCGGGCATCGTGTTCTTCCGCACCCTCACAGGCACGGGCCCTATTTGGGCCTTGTGCCTGTTTTCCATTTTGGGGCTTTTGTGCTGGCGGCTGGGTCTTCTGCCCCAGCGTACCTTCGCGCTGGCGCTGGTCACCGCGCTACTGCGCTGCCTGCTCCTGCCCGAGCTGGCGCTGCCGGCCTGGTTCCTGGGGCCTTTTGAAGCGGCGCGGGAAAGGCTGCTGGCCATGACCCGCAGCCTTTTTGAAGAGCCCGAGGCCTCCCTGCTTTGCGCCATGCTCTGGGGTGGCCGGGGCGGGCTGGACAAAGCCCTCTACGCCGCCTACAAGGGTGCGGGCGTGGCGCACATCCTCTCGCTCTCCGGCCTGCATGTGACCTTTATCGTGATGCTGCTTAACCGCTTCGCGGGCAAAACGCACGTGGCCTTCCGCCTCTCGGTAACGGCCGCGCTGATGTTTGCCTATTGCGCAGTCGCGGCCTTCCCAGCCTCGCTGGTGCGCTCGGCGCTGATGTGCCTTTGCCCCCTATTGGCCGAAGCATTGGGCCGCAAAAAGGATCAAGCCGGCAGCATCGCCTTGGCGGCCATCTGCATCCTGGCCCTTTCCCCCAACAGCCTTTATGATATCGGCTTCCAGCTCTCTTTTGGGGCCGTGGCAACCATCACCTTGCTTTACCGTCCGCTGGCCGAGGCCCTGCCACTGCCCTCGAGGCTCTCGGCGGATATCGCAATGTCCGTCTGCGGCATGCTGGGAACATTGCCGCTCACGGCCTATCATTTTCAGGAGGCGGCGCTGCTTTCGATCTTCGCCAATCTGCTCATCCTGCCCATCGTTCCCTTTGCCTACTTTTCCTCTATGATCGCGTGCTTTGCAGGGGTGCTCTATGGCCGCCTGGGCGAATTCCTGGCCCCCACGGCCCAGCTCTTCGTGCGGGGCATGAGCGCCGGGGCCAAGGCTGTGGCCTCCCTGCCCTTTGCGCTGGTAAAAACGCCCCAGCCAAGCGTCCTCTCCTGCTGCCTGTTCTTTGGCGCGCTGCTGATGGTATCCCGCTATTGCCTTTGGCCCAAGCGGAAAAAAATTGCCTATGGGGCCGTACTGTTTGCGGGGGCTTTGGCTGCTATGCTATAATACATTTATGAACGATCGCAGCTTTTTTAAGGCCATCCAGGATGGCGCCCTCGCCGGGGCATATCTGTTATCCGGCGAGGAAGAATACGTAAAGGAAAGCGCCCTCGCCGCTTTGGTCGAGCGGGTGGATGTGATCTCCCGCGATCTGAATCTGCAATATCTCGATGGGGGCGCGGCGGATGATGTGATCACCGCCTGTGAAACGCTGCCCTTTTTCTCTGAGCAGCGCCTGGTCGTTTGCCGTTTTCTACCCCAAGGTGATGAGGGCAAGCGTCTGGCCGAATACCTCCCCCGCCTGCCGGAAACATCCCTGCTGATCTTCTTCGTACGGGGCAAGGCGGACGAAAAGCTGGGGCTGGTCAAGGCCCTGCGCAAGGCGGAGCGGGCTGTGGATTTTGACCCGCTGACCCCTTTCGACGCCGCCCGCTGGGTGCGCCAGCAGGCCCGCAGACTCGATGCGCCTATCACCGAGGAGGCCGCCCGCTTTCTGGTATCGCTGGTAGGCACGGATGTATCCGCCCTGCATAGCGAATTGGCCAAGGCCGCCTTTTACGCCGGCGCCGGGCAGGAGGTAACCAAGGAGGTCATCGCCGCCTGCGTGACCCGCAATGTCGAGCTAAGGGTATTTGATATGGTAGATTATTTCCTCGCGGGCAAGGCGCAGGACGGGCTACGGGCCTACCGCCGCATGCTCGATGAGGGCGAGAGCCCCTTCCGTATGGCTGCGCTGTTGGAGGGCAATTTCCGCCGCATGGCGCAGGCCCGCGCCTGCATTGACCAGGGCCTTGGCCGCGAGGAAACCCTCAAGCGCCTGGGCAATACCTACCCCATGAAAAAAGCTTACGACGGCGCGCGTCGCTATTCCCGCGCAGAGCTATTGGCCAACCTGCGCCGCTTTGCCGACGTGGGCTATTTGCAGGTTTCAGGCCAGCAGAAGGATGCCGAGGCGCTGGAGCGGGCGCTGATTTTGTGCATGCCAAAATAACAGGGACGGCGGTATGTCCGCATGCCGTCCTACGCTCCCGCCCCTTCGCCAATCATAACAACGCCCGGCGCATAAAATGTGCCGGGCGTTACTTTTCAAGGATGGGTTCAGGCCTGCTCGGGGGCGGCGTCCGCCTCCGGGGCAACCCGGGGGCTGCGGGAGAGCAGCACGATAGCCGTGAGAACCAGCGCGATGCCCAGCGCACCCCAAAGGCTCATGGGCTCTTTGAGGATGACTACGCTCACCAGGGCGCTGACCATCGGCTCCGTGGTGGCCAGGATGCCCGCCTTACCCGTATCCAGCGTTTCCATGCCCTTGGTATAAAGGAAAAAGGGCGCGGCGCTGCATAGCAGGCTGCCGATCAGCCCAACCGCCAAAGGTTGGGCTGAGGCGGTGAGCATGGAGAGCGTTTTTACAGCCCCGCCCGCGGGCAGGGTGGCCAGAGTAGCAAAAACGAAGGTATAGAGATTGATGGTGAGGGTGCCGTATTTTTTGAGGGCGTAGCGGGCGAAGATGCTGTAAAGGGAATAGGTCAGCCCGGCCAACAGGCCCGTGACCACGCCGTAAAGAGGCACCGTGCCAAAGCCCTCCATCAGGCCGCTCACCAGCATGCAGCCGCAAAGGGCCAGGATCATGGCCACGAGCTTGCTGCGGGTGATGCGCTCTTTGAAGAGCAGGGCCGAAAAGAGCATGATGAAAACGGGCGAGGTATACAGCAGGATGGAGACCACGGCCAGGGGGGCATATGCCAGCGAGGTGAAATAGAAATAGCAGAAAGCGGCGATACTGACGATGCCGCTACCGATGAACATCCAGCAATCCCGCAGGGCGATCTTGAAGATAGATTTATTCGCAAACAGGCCGTAAGACAGAAATACCAGCGCGCTCACCAGCATGCGTACGGCCGTGGTTTGCATGGCCGTGAAGCCCAGCGCACTCATGAAGCGGCCGTATAAGCCCAGCGTAGCCCCCCAGAGCACCCCCGCGCCCAGCACGTAAAACAAACCCTTCTCCCGTTTCATTTCCATCCTCCAATGAGCACGCAAAAAAACCGGCGAAGGCCGGTTTTAAGCCAAAAGCTCAAGCGCGGCTCTTACTTAGCCGCCAGCTTGACTGCAAGCTGGGACTTTTTGCGGTTGGCCGCGTTTTTATGAATAACGCCCTTGGCAGCAGCCTTATCCACCGTGCTCACAGCGTTGACATAGCTGCTCTCGATGGCGGCCTTATCTTCGGACGCGATGGCCGCGTCGAAGCTCTTGACGGCAGTCTTTACCTGCGAGGTGATCATACGGTTGCGAAGATTCTTTTTCGCGGTGATGCCGACCCGCTTCAATGCGGACTTGTGGTTTGCCAAAGTAAGTTCCTCCCTTTTTTTTCTCGAACAGTAGAGATTATACCATGCCTCGCTTACCATTGCAAGCTTATTCTAGGGCGCTTTCCAGGTTTTTTGCAAATATCGCGGCCCGCATAGCGCCATACTAGCTCTGAAGCGATTTTCAAGGAGGATAGGGCTATGCCAACGAGCATTTATACGGACCTGGCTATGGAATCCCGGGAGCTGAATCCCGAATTACAGGGGGTCAAAGAGCAAACGGAAGAAGGGGAGGGCATAAGCATTTCCCGCATCGAGGTGGAAACCGAGGAAGCGGCCCAAAAGCTGGAAAAGCCTATCGGCCATTACATCACGCTGGATGCGCCGGAGCTGACCAACCGCCCACTGGATTTGTTCGAGCAGGTGAGCAAAAGCCTCGCCACAGAGCTGGCGCGGCTATTGGAAGGGGTCGACCCGCAGGCCACCGTGCTGGTGGTGGGCCTGGGCAACCGGGCCATCACGTCGGATTCCCTGGGGCCGAAGGTAGCGGAGCAGGTCTACGTGACCCGCCACGTGACTCAATACCTGCCGGATGCAGTGTCCAAGCCCATCCGCTCGGTATGCGCCGTGGCGCCGGGGGTGCTGGGGGTCACGGGCATTGAAACGATGGAGATCGTGCAGGGCGTGGTGGAGCGGCTCAAGCCGGATATTATCCTGGCCGTGGATGCGTTGGCCTCCCGCCGGGCCGCCCGCATCAGCACAACCATCCAGCTCACGGATACGGGCATAAGCCCGGGTAGCGGCGTGGGCAACGAGCGTAAGGGGCTCAACGAGGCTACCTTCGGCGTGCCTGTGCTGGCCGTCGGCGTACCCATGGTGGTGTATGCCACCACCATCTCGCAGGATACCATTTCCCTCATCGCGGATGAGACCGGCCTGCACAGCGATGAGGACAAGCTCCGCGCCCTGGCTGAAAAGGTGAGCGAGGAGCACTTGGGCTCCATGATCGTAACCCCCAAGGATGTAGATCAGATCGCCACGGACATGTCCCGCATATTGGCGGACGGCATCAACATGGCCCTTTTCGGCGCGGAATACGACGAGGTACGCATGCTAATTGCCTAAGCGCCGCCTAAGCATATATACCCCTCCCCTTTCATACGCTGATAGAGGGGAGGGCTTGTATGATGCGAAAGAAATTGCCGCCATTGCGGCCCAAGCGGGCCGGGCGCATCTTTGGGCTGCCCCTGCTGGCCCTCTGCTGCACGGCTGCGCTTTTGCTTCAGGGCCGGGCCTATTATGGCGAGGAACCGGCCCTTTATCACCGTCTGGCCTCCCTGCAATTGCCCCTTCTGTATGGCCTGCCCTATGTGCCGCCACCCACGCCCGAGCCTACGCCCAGCGTGGGCGTGGATATCGCGGCGGGCGTTAGCGAGGGCATCCGCGTGGAGCTGCTCGCCATTGATCCGGCCCCCGTGGTCGATCTCACCGGCACCGCCCCCAGGGTGCTGATCTACCATACCCACACCACCGAGGCATATTTTCCAACCAAAGGCTATTCCTATACTCAATCCAGCGCCTGGCGCACACGGGAAAACGATAAGAACATCGTGGCCGTGGGCGAAAAGCTGGCTACCCTTTTGCGGGATAAATACGGCATCTGTGTGCTGCACGACATCACGAACCACGAGCCGCCCAAGCTGGCCACCAGCTATTCCCGTTCCGTAAAAACCATGGAAAAATACCGGGAACAATACCCTTCCATCACCATGTACATCGATGTGCACCGGGACGCTTACGGTTCCAACCCCACCGAGAACAAGGATTATATCGTGATGAATGGCCAGGAGGTAGCGCGCCTGATGTTCGTAGTGGGCACGGGCGAGGGAGCCACGGGCACAGGTTATGGGGAAATGCCGGATTTCGCAGCCAACTATGCCCTGGCCAAACGCATCACCGAATCCCTGGCCGCAGTCAACCCCGGCCTCGTGCGCAACATACGGGTCAAAACGGGCCGCTACAACCAGCATATCTCCAGCCAATGCCTGCTGGTAGAGGTGGGGCACAACGCCAATACCCTTGAACAGGCCCTCAATGCCGTGGATTATCTGGCCGCCGCCATCGCCCAGTCCGCCGGGCTGGACACGGGGGGCGCGCCCGCCCCCTCTCCTTCCCCTACACCGGGCAAGCCGCTCTTTGCGCCGTAGTCCCTACAAGGGCAGCGGCGTTGCGCGGGCGGCGAGCGCGAGGCCTGGCCTTTCTGGTTGTTGGCTGGGTCTACGCCGTACGCCGTTTGTTGCGTTGGGCCTATGCAGCAGCAATGAAAAAGCCGCCTGGAATTTCCGAAGCGGCCGTTTTTTATTCTTGCTCTTTCTCTTTTTCGCCCTTGCTTTCCAGCCTGAGGCGCTCATTCAGGGCGCGGACTTCATCGGCGGGCAGCTTACACACGGCCCGGTCATAGGTGAGGATGCCATTGCGCTCGCCCTCTACATCGGAGAGCTGGGTGTAAACGGCAGCGCTTAAGCCCTTGGGCAGGGCGGGCAGGATGCGGCTCTCGTAGAGTTTGCGCCAGGCGGCCAATAGCTCCGCCTCGTTTCTGCAGGTTTTATAGGCAAAGCTCTTTTTGCCCGTTGCGTGATCGGCAATGGTGAGGCCGTAACCGCCGAATTCCGTAAGCGCCACGGCTCGGCCCAGACTATCCGGATGAAAGCGGTAGGGACGGAAGTAGCAATGCTCGCTCTTAATATCTCCGGCGCCCTGGTCGTGCCAGCCGCTGGCATGGTCGATGGGCCGGCTCGTATCCCAGGTTCGGATGCGCTCCGTGATTTCCACCGCGTCGAACTGGCCCCAGCCCTCGTTGAAGGGCACCCACATGGCGATGCATACACAGTTGAACAGGTTGGCCACCACCTCTCCCAGCTCCTGGCGGAAGGACTCCCGGCCCTCGGCGCTTTCGCGGGCAAAGGCGGGGTAATTGTCATCCCGCTTGTGCTTGCCCGTTAAAAGGGGTGCGATGATCGTCCCTTTCTTATAGACCCCGCCACCGTTGGGCATATCCTGCCAAACCAGCATGCCCAGCCGGTCGCAATGGTAATACCAGCGCAGGGGCTCCACCTTCACATGCTTGCGCAGCATGTTAAAGCCCAGGTCTTTCATGGTTTGGATATCATGGATCATGGCCTCGTCGCTGGGCGGGGTATAGAGGCTTTCCGGCCAATAGCCCTGATCCAATACGCCGTTGTGGAAATAGGGCGCTCCGTTGAGGAAGAGCCGCGGGATGCCCGCCTCGTCTTTTTCGACGGAAAATTTGCGCATGCCGAAATAGCTCTGCACCTGATCCTGCCCCATTTTAACCGTAAGGTCGTAAAGATGGGGCCGCTCCGGCGACCAGGGCGTGAAGCCCTGCATGCTGATGCGCAGGGGTTCGTTGGTCATGCCCTGGCTCACCACATCCCCCACCCGGGCGGTGCAGGGCACGCCCTCCCGCCGGGCGAGCACGGTGAGCTCCACCGCGCTTTCATCGAACAGGGGGCGGATGAAAAGGCCGGTGATAAATTCCTTGGGCACGCTTTCCAGCCAAACCGTTTGCCAGATGCCGCTCTGGCCCGGGTACCAGATGCCCGAAGGACGGGTAGATTGCTTGCCCCTGGTATGGAACGAGACATCCGTATCGTCCTTTACCTTGATGGTGAGTAGGTTCTGGCTTTGAAGGGCGGCGGTGACATCCAGCGTAAAGGGCGTGTAGCCGCCCGTGTGCCCGCCCATCTCCCTGCCGTTGAGGTAAACCGTGGCCTTTTGATCCACAGCGCCGAAATGCAGCAGCACCCGGCCCTCGTTGAAGCCCTCGGGCACCGCGAATTCCCGGCGGTACCAGAGGCAATGCCCTGGATAGAGCTCACGCCGCACGCCGGAGAGCACGCTTTCCGGCGAAAAGGGTACCAGAATATCCCCCTCCATTTTGAGTGGCATTTTATCGTTCGCAGAAAAAGCATAGCGCCAGCGGCCATTGAGGCAAAGATAGCTTTCGCGCCTCATCTGTGGCCTGGGATATTCGGGTAAAATCGCGTCGGCATCCAGCCGCTTTCCCCATACGGTTTTCAAATGCGTGTCCTCCGGTCCTGATCTTGGGCGCCCCGGGTGCGGCAGAGTAGAATGTTCTATTTAAAATTATAGTACATAGCGGCAAAAAAATATAGATGCTTCCTCTGTCATTCTATAAAAATTGCAAAACGCGGCCTTTTCCATTACAATATTAAGAGACTGACCCCATCGGGAGGCATCATGCACGTACACTTACGCCCCCGCCTAGCCCGGGCGGCGGATATGCTCGGCCCCTGTGCCGTGATCGCCGATATCGGCAGCGACCATGGCCGCCTGGCCGTGGCCCTTTTGCAGCAGGGCCGGGCGGAGCGCGTTATCGCCGGCGATATCAGCGCCGCCTCATTGGAAAAAGCCCGCAGCCTGGCCACCCTCTGCGGCGTAGAAGACCGCGTCGACCTGCGCGTGGCGGATGGTCTGGCCGCCCTGGCACCCGGCGAGGCGGAGGCCATCCTTCTGGCCGGCATGGGCGGCCTGTTGATGGCCCGCATCCTCTCTGAGGGCGAAGCCGTAGCCCGTACGGCAAAGCGTATCGTGCTCCAGCCCCAGGGCAACGCAGCGGAACTACGCACTTTCCTCTACGAAAGCGGCTATGCCATCGAGGAGGAAGCCATCATCTTTGACAATGGCCGCTATTATCAGCTCATCCGTGCGGTAAACGGGCAGCCCCACCCCCTGCCCCGGGGCTGGCCGGAAGGCTATCTGGAGCTGGGGCCGGTCGCTTATGAAGACCGCGACCCGCTGCTTTTGCCCCTAGCGCAGAAGTACAGGGCCGGCCACCAGAAGCGCCTGCGTCGCGCGCAGCGGGATGGTTACGCCCCCGCCTTGCTGCTTCGCGCCCTTGCGGCGCTGGATACCATCATTGCCCTGTTGGAGGAATAGCTTATGCTGCTCAAGGATTTTCTCGACCAAATGGAAGCCCTGGCTCCCCGGGCCCTGGCCCTGGATTTTGACAATCCCGGCCTGCTGATCGGCCCGGAAAAACAGGATATCCGCAAGGTGCTGGTGGCGCTCGATTGCTCCCTCGCCACGGCCAAAGAGGCCGTGGATTGGGGCGCGGACCTGCTGTTAACCCACCACCCGGTGTTCTTTGGCGGTGTGAAGCATATCCTGCCGGATGATCCCGCCACAGCCGCGCCCTGGTTGCTGATGCGCCACGGCATCGGCCTCTTTGCCGCCCATACTAACCTTGACGCGGCCGCGGGCGGCGTGAACGACCGTCTCTGCGAAGCGCTGGGCATAAGCGATCCTAAGCCCCTCGAGCCGGATGGCATGGTCCGCGTGGGTACGATCCCCCCCTGTTCCCTTGGGGATTTTGCCCGCCGCGTACAGCACGCCCTGCATACCACCGTGCGCATCGCAGGGCCGCTGGATACGCCTCTTACTACCGTGGCCGTGCTGGGCGGCTCGGGCGGGGACGCCGTTTATGCAGCCAAAACGGCGGGCGCACAGGCGCTAATTACCGGCGAAATTAAGCACCATCAGGCGCTGGAAGCCGGCGTGTTGGGCCTTAGCGTAATCGAGGCCGGGCATTATGAGACCGAACGGGTGGTATTAAAGCCGCTTATGGAGTGTTTACAAGGGATAAGGAATGATGTACAATATAGGTTAACTCTTTCTGAAACGGCGTGCCTGCGGGGCCTATAAGGCTTTGCGCGTGGGCGGAATAGAAACGGAGGTAAGGTAGATGGGCAAACTGGATGCACTTTGGGAGTATCAGCAATCCGAACTCGCGCTGGACGCGCTGGAGAGCAAGCTCCGCGCCACGCCCGCCAGGCAGAAGCTCAACAAGCTGCACGGCTTTTTGAGCGAGCAGCAGGCGCAGATCGGGGGGATTAAAAAGCAGATGGAAGCCCGCAAGGCGGCGCTTACCCGTCTTTCCGCCCAGTTTGGCGAACTTGAGCATAAATACGAGCTGGAGGTTTCCGAAATTTGCGCCATGGAGAACGACCCGGAATGCACAGCCGCCGAGATGACCGAATCCCGCAAATCCCTCGAGAACCTGATGGATCAACTCAATGCCGCACGCCGGGATATCTACGATACCATCACCTGGATCGAGAAGGCCACCAAGGATTATAAAGATACCTTCACCAAGGCTTCCAAGGCCAAGAAGGAATACGATGCGGCCCGTGCCGCCTGCGAGGCGGAGATCGCCGCGGCCCAGCCCGAGCTGGATGCGGCCAAGGCCGTGATAGAGCAACGCAAAACGGCGGTGGACGCGGCGCTGTTGAAACGCTACGCGGCGGTCAAAAGCCACCACGCCGTGCCCATGGCCATGGTGGAGCAGGAGCAATGCAGCGGCTGCCGCATGAGCCTGCCCACGGTGGTGGTGCGCAAGGTGATGGCGGGAGACGGCCTAGTGGAATGCGAGAACTGTGGCCGTATCCTATATTTCCCCTCAGCAGGCAAATAATTTTTGTTGTGTACGCAGCCCGACTGCGTTATCATACCATCAGTGAGTAAGACAGGTGACCGCATGCGGCTTTGACCGTATGAGGAAAGTCCGAGCTCCATAGGGCAAGGGTGCCGGATAACGTCCGGCGGAGGCGACTCCAGGGAAAGTGCAACAGAGATATACCGCCGGCTTCGGTCCGGTAAGGATGGAAAGGTGAGGTAAGAGCTCACCGGCGGCAATGGCGACTTTGCCGCCCTGTAAACCCCACCCGGTGCAAGATTGGAATGAGAGCATTTAATGGCGGCCCGCCACGCTCTTGATAATCGCTTGAGCCTATCGGCAACGATAGGCCTAGATAGATGGTCACCCACGGCGCGCAAGCGCCCGGACAGAACTCGGCTTACGGCTTACTCACTTTAAAACAGGCGGCTATGCCGCCTGTTTGATTTTCCGCACGCCCCCTTCCTTTTTCTGTTCTGTACAGGCCCCTGGGCGAATATGCATATAGCAACAACACCTATGGCAGGAAACGGGGGCAAAGCTATGGAATTCGGGCGGCGCAGAAAGCGCAAAACCACCTTAGGGGGAAGCAGGAGCCGGGTGCGGCCCGGCGCGGGCGCGGGGGCCGGGCGGGCTATGATCGCGCTGTTGATGGTGGCCGCCATCGTCTATCTCGTTTCCGCCAGCACCGTGGGAACCTGGCTGGCTGAAAAGGTTATGGCTCCCGCCTTTGAGGCGCTCTCGGCCTATACGGGCAAAAAGGAACCCGCCGAAGAAGCGCCTAGTGGGGCGGCGGATGTGCAGCAGGTGAGCCTGAGCACGGATAAAAGCTCCGTCAGCGCAAATATCGCCCTGCCCGCCCTCGATTGCTACGCGCTGCAAATGGGCGTGTTCTCTTCTGCGGAAAACGCCGACAAGCAGGCGCAAACAATTAAGGCCCAGGGCGCGGGCGGCTATGTGCTGCGGGATGGGGACCGCTATCGCGTGCTGGCTGCAGGCTATGCCGTAGAAGCAGAAGCCAAGGAGGTCAAAGACCGGCTGGTCAACGAGGGTATGGACTGTACCGTGCACCAGATCAGCGCACCGGGGGCCACATTCCGGGTGAGCGGTCAGCAAAGCCAGCTGGACGGTGTGGAGGCCGGCTTCTCCGCCCTGCGCGAGGCCCAGGCTGCCCTTACCGATGCGGCTATCGCCTTTGACCGGGATAATCAGAGCGTAGGCCAAGGCCAAAGCGCTGCACAGAGCATCCGCTCCGCTCTGGAAGAGGATATGGCGGGCCTGGCCGCCTATACGGACAGCGCCCCGGCCATCGCCCGTCTGGTAGCCTGCCAGGCGCTTTTCTCCGGTGAGCTTGCCACCCTGGGTCAAAGCACGGCCTCTACCCACACTGCCTTTTCCTCAGAGCTCAAGTATGCTCAACTCTCCCTCACCAAAGCGTATGCGGATATGGTTGCCGATCTGGTAGGATAGATAGCCGTGAACACCAAGGCCCCCGGCGACTGCCGGGGCCTTTTGCACATGTGCGTTATGTGGTTATTCCACGGTTACCGTGCCGTCCGGCTCTACGGTGATGGCCATGCCGGTTTGCACATAGGCGAGGAATTCATCTCCCAGGCCATCTACAGTGGGCATGGAGGCGTCCGTCCAAACGTCTGCCAGGATGGCCCCGGCCGCGGCCAGCGAATCGATGGGCTTGGCGAAAAGCAGGCAGGCGGGCTGGCGGCCCAAGGCCGCGGCGGTGTAGAGGACCATGCCGCCTGTGGTGGAGCCGATGGTTTGGGGCAGGCAGAGAGCTGCGCCGGCCATGGGCTTGCCGTAAAGATCGGGGTTGTTCTGGTCGGAGCAAGCGCCCTTTTTATCACCGAACATCAGGCTTTTCTGATAGCTGGCCAGGGTGTTGAAGCCGCCGTGTGAAACAAGGGCCTGCGCCTTGGCGCTGCCGGGGATCACAGGCCGCCCTTTGAATTGCCGCATATCATTTGCCCCCCTTCGTAATGGCTTCGATGATCTCGCCGTTGGTCATATATTTGGCGGACGTATAGGTGCGCAGCTTGTTAGAGCAGGTGATAACCGGCTGCTTGCCGCACAGGGGATTGTTCATATACATCAGCGGGCAGATGTAGGATAGCACCACGCCGGTCTTTTGCAAGCGGGCATAATACTCGGTCTTTTGGAATTCCTTCTGCACGGCCGGGGCGGTGGTAAATACCGTGGGGATGGCCACCTTTTCCCGCCCGGAGGCCTTGAGACCCTCCTCCACCTTTTGCGTCCAATCCACCAGCTGGGCAAAGGAGAGATGCGGGCAGCCGATGAAGGCCAGCTTGGGCTGGGCCTCCTTATTTTTCCAGATCACGGGATAGCCGGCCTTCACGCGGCTAAGCTCCGCGTCGTCGATCACGTAGGTTTTCGCGCCCTCTGCGATGAGGCTTTCGCCCAGCTCC
>DHOI01000112.1:0-3431 GCA_002409725.1 Christensenella sp. UBA5394 | reverse complement strand
GCGCCCATATCCTTGAGGTAGGCGCAAGCGCTCTCGTTAAGCTCCGTGCCGATAAACTTGCTCAACCCCTTGATGTAGGGCACATCCTCCATCACCTTCATGCCGATGGCGCTGCCCAGTACCTGGGCCTCCGGGGGTTGGGAGGTTTTGACCTCGATGATCCACGTGGCCTTGCGGCCTTCATCCGTAAGCAGGCCGAAATAAGGCACGCAACCGGCGATGGAGCCGAACAGCTCGATGATGCCGCTGTTGCGGTTGCAGCGCGCGCCCAAAACGCTGTTGGCGTAGACCACGGCGCTGGATTCCGCCCAGCTGAGCACCTCGCCCTTTTTCGGCGTGTTGCCGATTTCGGGCAGGTAACAGGCGCAGGTGAAGGCGTCCTCCTGCAGGAGGCCCAGCTTGTTGAGCTGCTGCTCGTAGCTTTCCTGCGCGCTGTACATGAATTTGAACACCAGGTTTTGCAGGGCGTTGCTAGGCAAGTTTTTATCGAGCGGGCGCGGATCCACGCTGAATTTCTGCCCGGATAGGGCCCCGGCCTCGATCAGCTGATCCATCAGGCCGTAGATGGGCTTCATCACGCCCAGGCCGAAGCTGGTGACAAGGTGGCCGTAGTCGCTGGTGACGGGCACCATCTTTTCCGCCCCAAAGGTTTCGCCATATCTGACCAGGGTCTGCATCACCTTGGCCATGGCCTCACCCTTTTCGCCGGAAAGCAGGCCCCGCTGCTCCGATGTGAGGGTCATTTTCGTTTCCATTGCAGATTCTCCCTTCCGGCCGCCTTAGATACGGCAGCCCAGGTTATAGCCCGCGCGGGTGGCTTCCAGTACGCGGCCGCTCGCGAAGCTATCGCCGATGTTGTACATCTCGGGGGCTGCACGCAGCTTTTGGGCTGCCAGGTACAAGCCGTCGTCGGCCTTGCCGCCCATGGCGTATACCACCAGGTCCGTTTCCACCTCGATCTCCGTTTCCTCAACGCCCGGCTTTTTAGCCAGCGGATTTTCGATATTCTTGGGCAGGATGGGTTGCCATGTGTTGTAGGGATTGGGTTTGGTTTTGGAGGTATTGACCTTAGCCTTTACCGTGCCAGCGCCAAAGCCCTGCACCTTGGCCAAGTTGTATAGTTTGGTTCCGGCTTCTTCCAGATAGTGCAGCAGGTAGCCGCGGTTGGCCGTGCAGGTACCCTCCATGAATTCGGGCAGCATCTCCATCACGGTCACATCGCAGCCCTTTTCATAGGTGAGGAAATACGCGAGCTCGCAGCCCACCACACCGCCACCGATGACGGTGACCTTCTTCGCGCCCTGCAAAAGCGCGGGGTCGGCCAAGAGGTCGGTAGCCTGCACGGTGCGCATCTTATCCGCGCCTTCAAAGCGGGGCGTAGCGGCCTTGGTGCCGATGGCAAAGACCACCGCGTCGTATTTTTGCTGCTCGATCCAGGCGGCGGAGGCCATGGTATTGAGCCGCAGGGTGAAGCCGGGCTGGCCGTCCGCAGCCTGGACCTCGTTTTTGAGGTATTGGAGGTAATTCTCGATATCGAACTTGATCTTGGGCTTGCAGCCGGGCACAATCTTGCCGCCGATCCCGCCCGTGGCCTCGATCAGCTCCACGGTATGGCCGCGCTTCCAGGCCGTGAGGGCGAGGTTCACCCCAGCGGGGCCCGCGCCGATCACCCCGATGCGTTTTTTGACCTGCGCCTGGGCGGGGATATCCGGTAGCACATCCTCAAAGCCTGTACGGGCGTTTACAGCGCACTGGGGATGGCCGCCCTCCACGAATTCGTTGATGCAGCCCTCCTGGCAGCCGATGCAGGGACGGATCTTCTCCACCTCGCCCCGATAAGCCTTGTTGCACCACTCTGGATCAGCCAGGAGGGGGCGGCCCAGCATCGCCATATCGCACATCTCATCCCGCAGGGCCTTTTCGGCGATATCCGGGTAGCCGAGCTTGCCTACGGCCACGACGGGCACTTCCAGCCCGGCGTTGGACTTGACGCCCTTTTCTTTGAAATAATCTTTGACGATCTTGGAAATCTCGAGGAAGCAGCCCGCGGGCATGCCTTCCGGCGGATGGGGCAGCCACCAGTTATCGTAGCAGCCGAGGTCCACGTCGAACATATCTACGCCCGCCTTGACGAGGTTGGCCATGTATTCCAGGGTATCGGCCACAGTCCTGCCGTTGGTGAATTTACGCAGGCTCTTTTCGCCCTTCATGCGTACCTCGCCATAGGTCTCATTCAACGCAAGGCTTAAATCGATGCGATACATGATGGGGTAATGCGGCCCCACCCGCTTGCGAATGTTTTCGATCAGATCCAGGCCGAATCGCTGCCAGTTGGCATAGCGGCCCATGTTGCGCCGGTTGAAGGCGGGGTTGGTCAGCTGCTCGAGCAGGTAGCCTTCGTGGCCGTGGAGGTATACGCCGTCCAGCCCGCTAACCTGCGCGTCCGCGGCGGCCTGGCCCGCGTTTCTGATGATGCGCTTGAGCTTGCCGTCCGAAAGACGCATGCAGGGAATGTCCGCGATGTAGAAATTCGGGTTAAAAGAAGCGGAAACCGGGAATTTCAGCTCGTTGATCAGGCATTGCGGATTGCCTACCCTGCCGAGGCCCGGTGTCAATTGGATGAAGATCTTGCTTCCGTAGGCATGGCAGCCCTGGGCCAGGTCGCGCCAGCCCGCAAACACCGTACGGCTTCTATCGATACGGGGGAAATAGCTCAGTTTGCCCAGCTCCGTTACGGAAGGATCCACCCCGTGGCTGATGGGGATGAGGCCCGTGGTAATCAGGCCCACGCCGCCCTTGGCCCGGGCAAAGAAGTATTGCAGCATCTTGTCGTTGGGCCGGCCCGTTTCCTCACACATGTCGATATTGCCCATGGGAGCCATCACCATGCGGTTTTTGATGGTCACGCGGTTGCATTGGATGGGCGAGAACAGCGAATCGTAAGGATAAAGCTCCTTGGTCATCCGCCCCGTGCCACCGGCCCGGTTCTCATGCTGCTCTTTCTGCATCCAGTTGCCGTAGCCATTGACCAGTTCCTGCACTTTCGGATCGATCTTCAATGCTAAACGCCTCTCTTTCTTTTCTTTTTTTGGATAGAACGCGAATGGATAGGTTAAAAAATGGATGATACTACAAATAGTGTATCACCCAAGTTAATTCTCTGTCAATCTAAGGCGGTCTAGCCGGGCAGCACGCCCAGGCTTTCGTTGTAGACCAGCTCGAATGGCTGATCCGTGAGGGATATGTCCGTATCGATCTGGGCGAAGATCACGTTCTCGCCGGGCTCCAAATGCAACACATACTGCCCATCCCGCGTTTGCGTGCGGGCTTTAGCCAGCTCCTCCCCCTCTTTATGCGTAAAGACCACATCCAAAGCGCAGATCAAGGTTTCGGGGTAGGCGTTCACCACCACGGCGTCGAGGAAGGTATCC